>MEKI01000055.1:1179-9319 GCA_001766905.1 Acidobacteria bacterium RBG_13_68_16 | reverse complement strand
CACCGGGCGGTCTCGCTGCCGGTCGACGTCGCGGGCGAGCCGCGCGCAACGTTGCGTGGCGGCGTCCTGCAGGTGCGGGTCCCCAAGGCCGCAGCCGCATCTCGTCGCCGCGTGAGAATCGTCAGGGAGGGAGTGTGAGCGAGGGCAAGAAGCGGTACCACATGATCAGCTGGGTGGCGGAGCACTACCAGATCCACCCGCAGACCCTCCGCCTGTACGAGCGCGAGGGTCTCATCAAGCCCACGCGGAGCGTTGGGAACACGCGCCTCTTTGACGATGACACGTGCACGCGTTTGGAATTCGTCCTGACCCTCACCCGCGACCTTGGAGTAAACTTGGCGGGGGTGGAAGTTATCCTCAACATGAAGGATCAGCTGGACACGCTCCAGGGGGAGGTCGAGCGTCTCATGACCGCCATCCACCGAGAAGCGGCACGACGCCAGGGTGTGCCCCGCGAGCACGCGCTTGCCGTGCGACCCCGCGAGGGACTGGTTCCCGACGAGGGCGAATGACCCGCGACGACTACCAGGGGGACCCGGAAGCCGCCCTGCTGCGGCGGTACTTACAGGAAATTGGCCGCTTCAAGCAGCTGACCCCCGACGAGGAGAGGGAGCTCGGCAAGCGAGTCCAGGAGAACGACGCGGAGGCCCTGAGAGGTCTCGTCGAGGCCAATCTAAGATTCGTGGTCGCTTACGCCAAGCGTTTCCGGCACTCTCGGGTGTCGCTGCTCGACCTCATCAACGAGGGCAATATCGGGCTCATACAGGCCGCGAAGAAGTTCGACCCGGACAAGAATGTCAAGTTCATCACCTACGCAGTCTGGTGGATCCGTCAGGCGATCCTGCATGCACTCTCGGAGCACGGCGCGACCTTCCGCCTGCCCCAGAAGCAAGCCAACGTGCTGTATCGGCTCGAGCGCTCCAAGCAGGCGCTCGGCCGCGAGCTCGAAAGGCCTCCCAGCGAGAGGGAGCTGGCCGACGAGCTGGGCATGGAGCCCGACGAGGTTCGCTTGCTGCTTTCCTCCAACCAGAACATCCTCTCCCTCAACGAGCCTGTGGATGAGGAGGGCGAGGCCGAGTTCGGCGATCTCCTTGAACAGTACGTCATCCCTGACACCGATGAGAAGATGCTGCGCCAGTCGTTCTCGGAGACGTTGCGGGAGGCGCTCGAGAAGCTCAGCGAGAAGGAGCGCCAGATCCTCTCCATGCGCTTCGGCCTGTCGGATGACAACCCTCGCACGCTCCGCGAGATTGGAGACGCCCTCGGGATCTCGCGCGAGCGCGTCCGGCAGATCGAGAACCAGGCCCTGGCCAAGCTCCGACGAGGAGCCCAGTCGCGCGCCCTCCAGGGCTATTTGAACTGACCCCCCCTCCGGCGGGGTCATCCTGAGTGAGCGCCGCCCGGAGCGGAGTGAAGGGGAGCGCGAATGAAGGATCCCCGGGCGGCGGGAGCGCCTTCGCACCTCCTAGCGGGATTCACACCACAAGGAACGCGACGAGATCCTTCGTCCCACCCGCGGCGGGACTCAGGATGATCCGATCCGCGCGGCGGATCGGATCATCTTTGCTTGAGGTTTCCCGGCAACTCCTCGACGGCCAGCCGAAGCATACGAGCGATCTCGTCGGCACCCGAGACCTTCAGCAGGTTCGCCACGGTCGTGCGGTTGCGGCAGATCCAGGAGAGCCGCGCCAGCCACCGCAGGTGCGCCATGTCCTTGCGGAGGGCCAGCAAGAAGTAGAGGTGCGTTGGCCGCTCGTCCGGTGACCCGAAGGCGACGCCTTTGCTCGACCTTGCGAGGAAGAGAAACTGCTTCGGAAACTTCTCCGATGCGCGGTGGCGCGCATGCAGGAATGCCACACCGTTCGGCATTGCGGTGGGTACCATGCGCTCCCGCTCGGTGAGGGCGGTCTCGAGCCACTTGGCATCGCTGACAAGCCCGCGCTGGGCGACCTGCTTGACCACCTCGGCGATGACCCCCTCGCGGGTCGTCGCCCTTAGTTCCGGGATTACGTGCGTCGCCTCGAACAGCTCCGCGAGCGCAGGATCCGCAGACTCCGTGACGGCTGTCTTGTCCCGGTCTTCCACGCCGACCCCCTTTCCCGCTTACGCTGCGCGGGCTATTGTAGTCCACCTTGCGAAAGAACGGGCAAGCACGGCTCTCGCCCCCGCACTACCTAGCTCTTGGCCTGTCTATCCCCGAAGAGGGGTCTGAGCTGCTCGGGGTCCGGAGGCCTGGTCAGCAGGCTTACGATGACCAGAGTCCCGATCGAGATGAGCGCGGCCGGGTAAATGCTCGGGATCCCCCATGCGTCCGCCCCGAACACCTGGGAACCCGACTTGCCCTGCGCCGCCTGCATGACGGAGGGTGCGATGCGCGGTAACACGAGCTCGAAGAAGACCGTCGCAACCGCGCCGCTGACGATCGAGGCCAGGCCGCCCTGACGGGTGGCGCGTTTCCACGTCAGCGCCGCAAAGAGTGCCGGCGTGACGGCTACCCCATACATCGTGTAGGCAAAGTACGCGTACTGAAGGACCGAGATCTGCAGCTTGAGGGCCGTCGGGATGAAGATCATCAGGAAGGCACACAGGCCCAGCGCGACGATGAAGACCTTCTGCAGCGCCACCATCTTGGTAGGATCTGCGTCCGGACGAACCATGCGCTGGTAGATGTCCCGCACCACGTTCGAGCTCGAGGAGAGCAGGTAGTTCATACCGGTGGACAGGACGACCGCACAGGCAGCGCCAAGCAGCAGGATGCCAACCGGGGCGGGCACCATGTGGCGCGCCGCGTTGAGAACCAGCGACCTCGGATCCCAGTGCGTCTGGTGCTCGGCGTTGTAGACGGAGGCATAGACGGCAATGGCAATCACCACCGTCTCGACGACGATCGTGCCGACGATCCAGATCGCCACCGCGCGCCTGGCCTCTTTCGGCGAGCGCGCCGCGTAGAACTTCTGATACATGGACTGCACACCCAAAAGAAGCAAGAACGTCGACAGGAAGTACGAGAGCCCCTTGAGAGCCGGGTACTTCCCGAAGTCCGGGGAGAAGACCTCGAAGCTCCCCGGCGGGAGGACCTGAGCGGCGTGCGACCAGCCCCCCGCCGCGAGGACGACGAAGGGCAGCGCGAGGCAGCAGGCCAACACGATGATGATGCCGTTCGGCAGATCCGTGTGTGCCACCGCGACCATGCCCCCGATCGCCACGAAGAGGATCACGAAGCCCGCGGCGATGGTCTGCCCGACCTCGAGCGAGACCCTGCCATCGGTCACGATGTTGAGGATGTAGCCGCCGGCCCGGAACTGATACGACACGATGGTCGTGAACGCGATGATCAGGGCGATGGCCCCGAAGAGACGCGCGAATTTTCCGTAGCGGACCTCCAGGATGTCGCCCACCGTGTACTGTCCAAAGGTACGGATCTTGGCGGCGATGAAGTAGATGATCGCGATCCCGAGGAAGGCACCGGCCGGTTGCCAGATGGCGCTCCAGCCCGCGTAGTACGCGTACTCGGCCCCGGCGATGAACGTGCCGGAGCCAATCCACGTGCAGACCAGCGTGAACACCATGGTGGTGAGCGACAGCTTTCGCCCCGCCACCATGAAGTCGTCCTGCGTCTTGATCTGCCGGGATCGGTAGAAGTTGAAGCCCGTCAGCACCAACAGGTAGCCGAGAATCACCCACAGGTACCAGCTCATTCTGCCTCCGCCCCCCACCCGGGGTCAGGGGTCCCGGTACCGGGATCCGTTCCCCCTCCCCACGACGAATCTCGCAGCGATGGCGAGAACATCTCCCGCCCCCTACCCTTCCGGCGTCTCGTCTTCAGCAAGTTCCAGCTGTTGCAGCTCGCCAGCCGCGATCAGCTCGCGAGCCTGCTCCTCGTACTCCCTCGGAACGACGATTCTCACCATCCCCAACCCGTTCAGGGTCAGCCCGTACACGCGGCCAACGGCCTCCCCGACCGCCGCGGCGGGTATCCCGTTCGCCCGCAACGCAGCGAGGACCGGCTCGGCGTTGATGGTCCCGTTGACCCTGAGGATCTCGACGTCGTCGTCGGGTTCGGTCATCGCACCTCAGGGAACGTCGATCAGAATCAGGTGCTTCTGCATCTCGCCCGCCACGTCAACCTTGCCGCCGGGCGTGATGAAGACGTTGATCTCGGAGCGCGCGGCCATCTCCCCTTCGAGGTAGATCCCGGGCTCGATCGAGAAGCACACCCCGGGCACCAACTGCCGCTCGTCACGGGTCTCGAGGTTGTCGATGTTGACCCCGCTCCAGTGCACGTCCTCCCCGATCGAGTGTCCGGTGCGGTGGACGAACTGACGACCGTAGCCGGCCTTCTCGACGACGGCGCGGCAGACGTCATCCACCTCCCAGCCGAACACTGCCTTTTTCGCGGCGAAGCGGGACTGGATGAACTCGAGCGCGGCGTTGCGGCCGTCGCGCACGACGTTGAAGATCTCGATGTACCTTGCCGGCGGGTCCTTCCCCAGGAAGCCGCACCAGGTGATGTCGTAGAAGATTGCACCGGGCTTCTCGAGCTTGGCCCACAGATCAATGAGCAGCGTGTCGCCCTTGCGGATCGGTCGCGCGTTCTCGGGAGTCGGCTCGAAATGCGGGTCAGCCGGATGTTCGTTGGTCCCGACGATTGGGAACTCGTTCATGCAGGTGAGCCCCTCCTCGCCGAACCGCTTCACGATGAACTGCTGCACGTCGTACTGGGTGATCGTGCGACGCGCCCGCATCTCTTCTCCGATGTGCGCGAACGCCTCGTCCTTGATGCGTTGCACCCGCTCTGCGGCGTCCAGGTGCGAGCGGTACGCCTCCTCATCCAGCACCGCCTGGAAGGTCTGCACAAGGTCCGCCGAGGTCACCACGTCGTACCCGAACGAGCGGATCAGGTCGATCGTCCCCCCGTCCACGATGGAGACGTACGGGACGTTTCCCTGCGGCGAGAACTGCATTGCGACCTTCTTCGCTGACCCCAGCATGGACTTGAGGTTGGCGTGCAGCTCCCGCCAGGAGAGGTACACGATCTTCTCCCCGGGGAGCGGGTCGAGTTTCTTGGACTCGACTGCCGACACAAGCCGCACCGGCTCGCCTTTTGTGGGGATCCAGTAGAACCAGCGGCGGGTGGTGAAACCGCCAAAGTCGAGGCCGAGCACGGCGTGGGCAATCGGGTCGCGGTTGCGGAAGTCATAGAGGAGCCAGCCATCGACACCTTCGGCCGTCAGCTCCCTTTGGATGCGCGCGATGTCGGGCATAGCTACCTCCCAGATGCCCGGTCACGTTCGCACAGGGTCTTGCCCGAGTCAATCCTTGAGGCACTCGCAGTGACCAGTCTGGCAGGGTGGTCCACCCATGCGGCGAGGTGGTGTATGCTTCCGCGACCGCTACATTGCGGACCGGGAGCGCACGTGAGCACGAGCACCGTCCTGGACATGATCGGCAACACCCCTCTCATCCAACTGCGTCGCATGGTGGAGCCCGGGATGGCCGCAGTCCTCATGAAGATGGAAGCCTGGAACCCGTCGGGCTCGCTCAAGGACCGGATCGTCAAGTACATCATCGAGGACGCCGAGAAGACCGGCGTCCTCAAGCGCCACCACATCATCATCGACGCATCCTCGGGCAACACCGGTATCGCTCTCGCCATGGTGGCCACCCTCAAGGGCTACCGCTCCAGGATCTACATGCCGGAGACCAAATCCGTCGAGCGCCGCAAGATCATGAAGACGTGGGGGACGGAGCTGGTACTGACGTCCGGTGCCGATCAGAACTCGCACATCTGGGAGGCCGAGAAGGCCGCCAAGGACACCGACACGTTCTTCTACCTCAACCAGAACGGCAACCAGGGCAACGTGCTCGCCCACTACTACGGAACCGGCGGAGAGATCTGGGCGCAGACCGGGGGCCGGCTCGACTGCTTTGTGGCGGGCGCCGGTACCGGCGGAACGCTCATGGGGGTCGCCCGGTACCTGCGCGACAAGGGTTCCCCCGCCGCCGTCGTCGGCATCGAGCCCGACAGCCCCAAGTCGAAGATCGAGGGGCTGCTCCACTTCGACGGCACGTTCGTCCCCCCTATCTGGGACCCGTCGCTCATCTCCGAGCAGCGGCGCGTCGGCGACGAGGTGGCGTTCGAGTCAGCCCGGCGCCTCGCTCGAGAGGAGGGAATCTTCTGCGGCCCTTCCACGGGCGCGATCCTCTCGGTAGCCCTCGAGAAGGCGCGCGAGCTGGGCGAGGGCAAGACGGTGGTCGCGGTGGCGTGCGACCGCGGCGAGCGCTACCTCTCCACCAAGCTCGTGCCCGAGTAGATCAGGGGTCCGGGGGCCGGGCTCGCCAGTCTTTCATGCCCGCTTCCCTCTTCCCTGTGCACCGTCACTGCTTGCGGGGCACGATCGTGCACCCCAGCGCCTTGGTCTCCTGGATGGCCGGGCTCTTCCCCGCGAGGACGGCGTCGAGGGCGTCGCGGAGGTAGGCGTGCTGGACCTTCTCGGCGTTTCGTGCGTTGTCGTCGATCGTGCCGTGATACACGAGCCGCCCGGAGGCATCGAAGAGGAAAGCCTCCGGGGTGCGGGTAGCTCCGAACGCACGGGCGAGGTCGGAGGTCGTGTCGACCGCGTAGGGGAAGAGGTAGTTCTTGTCCCGGGCGCGCTCCCGCATCTGCGGCAGGTCGTCATCCGGGTACTCCTTCGGGTCGTTGGAGTTTACGGCGATGACACCGACGCCCTTCGTTCCGTAGGCGTTCCCGATCGCCACCATTCGATCCTCCCACGCCTTCACCCACGGGCAGTGGTTGCAGGAGAAGATCACGAGCGTCCCCTTCTCGCCCACCACCTTGGCCAGCGGCAGCTCACGACCGTCCACGTTGAGTAGCGTGGCGGTCGCGGCGGGTATGGCGTCTCCGATGGCGAGGCCCGACGCTGGGGCACCGTGGAGAACAGCCGAGAGACCGGCTGTGGCAAGCATCAACGTTGTGATTCTCACGACGAGCCTCCTTCCACGCCCCGCTCCGGTGCGTCGCCGAGCAGGGCCTTGACCTTTCCGGCAAGCTTCTCGTAGCTCGCCTCACCTTCCCAGAAGTCCCGAAGCCTGCCCGTCCGGTCGTAGAGAAAGGTCGCAGGCAAAGCCCCGGACCACCGGGGGTCGAGAGTGTTGATGAACGGCATGTCGTCCTCATCCTTGAGGTAGCTCGGAAAGCCGACCCTTTGCTGCGCCAGAAACTGCACAACTTTCGCCCGCTGGTCGGCGAAATCGGCCGAAACCAGAATCAGGGTGAACCGGCGTCCTGCGAGCTCGCGCTCGACCGCGAGCAGGGCTGGAAACTCGCGCCGGCAAGGATCGCACCAGGTTGCCCACACGTTGACGAGCACTACGTCGCCGCGCGCGTCTTGGACGGCCTTCATGACGCCCGTAGCGGTCACGGGTGTGAGGGGCGGCGTGGATGCCGGCGCCGGGACCTGACGCCCGCACGCGAGCCCGGTCAGCGCCGCCGCGCAGGCAGCCGCCACGAGCGCGCTACGCCTTGGAATCTCCGGTCCGGTCACGCTGTGCTCCCCCCTGCCACGCAACTGAGGCGGCAAATCGGCCATTCCCACGCCGCACGTGCACCCGTCGCGGGCGTTACTCGGGGAAGCGACGAATCAGGTTGAAACCGAGGCGCACGTCGGAGGACTTGAACCCGCCCGGGATGTCCGACCCGACCATCATGTCGGTGACGGTAGCGCGGGAGTTCCCGAAGTAAATCAGGAACGCGTGCCCCCTGACGCGCTTGTTGAAGCCGAACGCCCAGGCCGTGCTGGAGCCCTCCACGTCGCGGTTCGCCGGGGTCACCTCGGTCACGAGATCCCAGGCGTGGGGCAGGTGCAGCGAGGCCCCGATGCCGACGTTGAATGCGTCCCGCAGCGTTGGCGTGTCGGTGGCGTAGGTGGGCACCAGAAACAGGTCCAGCGCGTGTGCCGGCCGCCAGCCCAGGATGACTTGCCCAAAGCCGGACCAACGGTCCAGCACCCCGGACGCCGACCTGTAGTCGGTGCCAACGCGCAGCGCGAGCCCGATCGGTGACCCGCCCCCCTGCCGGAGAGCCGCCCACTTGCCGGACAGCTCGTACTGCTTTTGGAACGACGAGCGGTAGACCTGC
>MEKI01000055.1:0-1138 GCA_001766905.1 Acidobacteria bacterium RBG_13_68_16 | reverse complement strand
GCACAGCACCGCCAGCCCACGCGCTTTTCCGGTCATCCGTCCTCCTTAGTCCTGGGGTGCACCCCGCCGTACCCAGTCGATTACGAGTTGCCGCTGCCCGGTCGTTATCGAGCCGATCAGCGGCATCGTCCCACCGGTTATGTCGGAGTCCCCGCGGATCTTCTTGACCAGGTACGAGCGGTTGGGATCTCCAGGCTCGATGCGCTTGAGGTCGCCCCTCTCCGTCGAGGTCACGCCCACGATGTTCCCGTACGCTACCCCGGCGGAGAGGTCCATGCCTGCGGTGGGGGCGCTGCCGGCGTGGCAGCCCGAGAGCGCGCACGAGACCGAGAACACCTCCGTCTGCACGCGGGTGAACGTGGCGTCGGCGGGAGGCGGTTCTTCCCCACCGGGCTCGGTGGGCAGGGGTTTCATCTTCCCGCAACCCGAAAAGGCCAGGGTGGTAGCAAGGAGCGCAATTAGCGTGACATGTCGCATGGTCAGTTGTCCTGTGCTCCCGCGAGGATCCAGTCGTGGATCAACTGAATCTGGGCGGCAGAGAGAGGCGGACCGCCGAATGGCATCTGTACTCCCGTGATGCCGGCCGCACCGGTGATCTTCCTGTAGAGGTAGCTGTTGTCGGGATCACCGGGCTTCACCCTCTGCAACGAAGGCTGCTCCGAGGAACTCACGCCGACAACGCTGGCAAAGGTTTGTCCGGCACGCAGATCCATCCCCTGGTTCGGGGGGTGGCAGCTGGCGCAGATCGGCGTGAAGATTTGCGCCTGGATGGCTGACAGCGTCGCGGTGGCGGCCGCGGTGACGGTGACGATGAGTTGGTCGGGGGCGCTCGTCAGGGCCTGGGAGTTGGTCACGGTGAACTTCACGGTGTACGTTCCGGCGCCGGAGTAGGTGTGGGTCACCGACAGCCCATCCGCGCTCACGCTGTCCCCGAAGTCCCAGTGGCCGGTAAAGGTGAGACCGCCGGGGTCGCTCCCGGCACCGACAAAGCCCACCGGCTGACCTGTCGCGACCGTCACGTCCCCGGTCGGGTTCGTTATGGTGGCCGTGGGCGGTGCGCCGGGCACCGAAGTGACGCCGGCAGGAACGGGTATCGCCGCCTGTTGAAACGCGTCGTCGGTCCGGTTGTCCACGACCG
>MEKI01000054.1:329-9042 GCA_001766905.1 Acidobacteria bacterium RBG_13_68_16 | reverse complement strand
TGCCGTTCTCTCGGACAAAGGATTGCGCCTCCTCGAAGTCGTGGAACATCACAGGTTCCTCCGTTGCGCGGCGCGAGACACCCGGCGAGGGGCAACGGGTGTCCGGTTGGTCATGGTATCTCATTCACAAGGCGCCCACCAGCCCGGCCCGAGTTACCGAATCTCCGCGCGCCGCGGCGACTCCGCGGGACCATCGGGCGATACCTCGCGCGCGAGTGCGGTTTCAGCTCTGCAACCTTGAGGCGAACGGCGTGCAGCCCGCGCCGCCCGGATTCGGCCGGCTGCAAGGAAAGCGAGCCGCCCGCAGCGGAGTGTAGCCGGAGGCTACATGAGCATGCGAGGCCGCGAAGCCTGACGCAGCAGACGGTCGGAGACTGGCGGCGCCGAGTCTACCGGTAGGCGAAGAGCATTGCGTAGATAATCCACACGACGATCGCGAAGCCGACCGTCAGAGCCGCCCAACCAAAAAAGCGCACCGCCTTGATCACCACCGACTGGTAGGGTTCGCGGAGGTACTGGTCGAGCTCCCCGCTCGCCACCAACGCCTCGTACTCCGCCGGCTTGTCGCGCTTGAACTCCTCCACAGGCATGCGTCCGGTGAACACCACGATGTCCATCGGGAACTTCTCGGGCCGCAGGTGGGTGTTGAAGAAGTGCACGGTGAAGATGAAGCCCACCGCGAGCAGAGCCTCGTCGCTGTGGATGATCGTCGCAACGTTGATCAACCAGCCCGGTAGCAGGCGCGTGAAGAACTCGGGGAACCAGAGCATCAGTCCGGTTGAGCCGATCACCGTGATGCCCCAGAACACCGCGAAGTAGTCGAACTTCTCCCAGTACGTCCAGCGCCCGTACTTCGGCCGGGGCCCGAGCCCAAGGAACCACTTGATTGAGTGCCAGAGGTCCTTGGCGTCGTTCCACGTGGGCAGCATCGTGTTGGGGCCCATGAGCAGGCGCTTCCAGGTGAGCCCCTCCCGCTTCTTGTTTCTGGCCACGTCCCAAATGTGGGTGGCGAAGATGCCGAACATCAGGCAGGCGGCCGTCCGGTGGATGTAGCCTGCGGTCTCGAACCCGCCCAACAGGCGCGCAAGCGCTACCGCCCACGAGCTGTAAGAGAACTTGAGCGACAGTCCCGTCAGGGCCAAGCTCATGAAGCTGATGATCATCGCGATGTGCAGCACCCTGTTCACGCGCGAGAATCGGACGTACTGTAGTGCCTTCGCGTCGGCGGTAGCCTCTTCGCCCCTGAGCTCCCGCCGCATCTGGATCGCGCGCGGCAGCCACATCAGCGTGTGTGCGCCGCCGATCGCGAACGTGCCAATCAACAGCCCGGTCATCCCCCAGAACGTCCAGAACAGCCACGGGTACTTGGCCGGATCGTGGTGAGTGGCGTGGGTCAGGTACCCTGCAAAGCGCCGCCCCGCCCCGGGGTGGCACTTCTGACAGGTGGAAACGACGTGTTCGCGCGACAGGTGCGACCTCGGGTCGGAGGGCGGCAGGATGTCGTGCGCGCCGTGGCAGTCGTAGCACTTCGCGGTCTTGGCGTACCCGAGCTGGGAAACCTTGCCGTGGTAGGTGTCGAAGTACGACTTCGTCACGTCCTCGTGGCACCTACCACAGGTGTTGGTGATCGCCAGCTTAAAGCCGAGGGTGTCGGCCCTTCGAATCGTGTGCGCCGTGTGGCAGTCGTCGCACACTGGCAGCGGCTTTTTCGAGTGCGAGACCTTGACCGAGTGGATGCTTTTGCTGAACGACTCCTCGATCCCGTGGTGGCAGCGCCCGCAGGTGTCGGGTAGGTGCGCGCTGTTGACGCTGGAGCCGGGGTTGGCAGACGGCAGGATGCCGTGCGCGGTGTGGCAGTCCGTGCACATCGCGGTAACCAGCAGCCCGCTCTTGAGCAACCCCTTGCCGTGGATGCTCTCGCTGTAGTGCTCGATGATGTCCCGCTGCGTTCCCGTGTACCGCACCGCCGCCCTCTCGCCCTCGCGGTGGCAGCGTGCGCAAAGCTGCGGGACGTTTCTCGAGAACGTGGGCGAGCTTGGCTCCTTCTTGCCCTTCGTTCCGTGGGTGCCGTGGCACTCGCGGCAGGATGGGGCGTTCGTATCACCCTTGGCCTGAAGCTGGCCGTGGATGCTCGTGCCGTACTGCTGGACCTGATCGGCGTGGCACGCGCCGCAGTCCACCTTCTTCGTGATCGCGGCGCACGCGCGCTGCAGCGAAGGTCGCACCTCGCTGTGGCATTGACTGCACCGCCGTGTGTCGTGCCGGGACTGGGCGAGCTCGCTAGCGTCCACATAGAGGGAGCGCCCGTCGGTGGCCTTGATGTCGGGCTTTGCGTGGCAGACGAGACAGTCCTGGTCCGCCATTCCCTGCTCGTAGAAGACCTTCCGGATCTTGTGGGGCTGGTGACAGTCCGGGCAGGACGGCAGGACGTTCGCCTCCTTCTCCCACAGTTCGCCTCTGATGATCTTGCGGTGGACCTGCTCGATGGCGCTGTGGCACTTGGTGCAGGTGGAGGCGATGTTCTTGCGGGCGATGGACGACCGGGCGTCGGTGTGGGGCAGCACGAGATGGGGCGTATGGCAGGAGACGCATGTGGCCGTGACGGTGAGGCCCTTCTTCAGCAGCGCCTCGCCGTGAATGGACTCCGAGTAGTTCTCGAAGATGCGGTCCTGCGGGATGTCGAACTCGCGGCTGACGGCCGAACCCTCGTGGTGGCACTTACCGCAAAGAAACGGGATCCTGGCCGGCGTGACCGGTGATCGCGGATCGCGCACCGGCACGATTCCGTGGGCCTTGCCGTGGCAATCCGCGCACTTGGGAGCTACGGCTTCACCCCGCGCCTCGGCCCTCCCGTGGAGACCGGCGGTGTGGTCCGAAACCTCCCTGTCGTGGCAGCCCGCGCAGGTCGGCGGTTTGAGGGTCTCTGCGTGAGGAAACTCCGCGCCCTTGAGGTCGGCGTGGCACCCGATACACGCCTGCTTGCCGTGCACGCCGGCCGTGAACCTCGTCTCGTCCACGAAAAGAGAGACGGTCCGGCCGCCGCCCTCTTTCTTGAGGTCCGTGTCGGCGTGACACGTGAAGCAGTCGCCGTTCTCCTGGGCCAACGCGCGGGCGGGAGCCAGGGCCAACACGAGGATCCCGAGAAGCCACGTCGGGGCGACCAGCAGTTGAAGCGCACGCGGCCACCTCATTGGGCGGCCGCAAGCGATCCAACCGGACGGAAGATTTCCTGACATACCCCCCCTACCGCCACGGAAGGGTAATTTCCGCGTGGATTCGTGTCAAGGTTATTAACTGAACTGCCGCGGGTCCGGGGACAGCCGCGGCCGAGTACCTCTCAGAGTCTCGGTTCTACTTGATGTAGTAGCCGGACACCCCCCAGCTGCCGTCCTTATCCACCATCGGGGTGACGGTCTCGATGGACTGCGCCTTGTTCTCGAAAACGGTTTTGTACTGGATCACAACATACTGCCCGTCGGGAGCGCCGGGCACGGAGGTCATGTATTTGCTCGCCCCGAATGTGCGCGAGACCAGCTTCCCGAGCGGCTTCCTGTTCCCGACCATGAGCTGGATCCAGTCTTCCTTGGCAACCGCACCACGGAAGAGCGAGGCCGCGGCATCCCAGCTCTCGGCATACTTCCCGGCGTCCACCAATGCCAGCCACACTTTCGAGGTTTCGACGGCCACCTTCTCCGCGTCTTGATGCTGCGCCCACGCCGTGCCACATGCGAGCGCCACCGCGGCGACAGCAACCGCCGCAACTACCCGGGTCAGGTTGTGCATTTCGGCCTCCTTCCGAGCACGATACGCCCGCCGCGTGCCTTCTTGAGATTCCTGTCGGCGTGGCATGTGAAGCGGTCGCCGTTCTCCTGGGCCAATGCGCGGGCCGGTGCCAGCGCCAGCACGAGGATCCCGAGAAGCCACGTCGGGGTAACCCGCAGCCGAAGCGAGCGCGGCAACCTCGATCCGCGGCCGCGAGCGATCCGATGGGAAGGAGATTGTTCTGACATATCCCCGTGCTGCCACAGCAGGGTAATTTCCGCGTGGATACGTTTCAAGGTCATTAACCCGATGGCCCTCGTCCGGAGGCGAGTGCCGCGGGCTGAAACGGCCCACCCAGGAATGCCCGGGGCTCACCCGTCGTGCGAGCCGTCTGGCGCGCACCCCGGCGTCACTGCCCGGGCTGCTTGATGGAGTAGCCGGAAACCTTCCACGTGCCGTCCTTCTGCAGCATCGGTGCGATGATTTCGATCTTCTCCTTTTCTCCCTTGGGCATGTTCTCGAAGACGGTCCTGAACTTGATGACGACGTACTCGCCAATCGGCGAATCCGGCAGGTCCGTCACGTACTTGTTCTCGAAGAGCGTGCGCGATTTGACGTTCCCGAGCGGTCTCCGCCCGTTGACCAGCCTCGCGTCCCACTTCTCCCTGGGGACCGTATACCTGAAGAACGAGGTGGTCGCGTACCAGCTCTCGGCGTTCTTGCCCGAATCGACCAGCGCGAGCCACGCCTTGGCCGCCTCCAACGCCTTCGCCTCTGCCTCCTCGTGCTGCGCCCAGGCAGGGCTCCACAGCAGAACACAGGCCACCGCCACGACCGCGCCGGCAACAACCCTCGAGCTCCGCATCGTCCCCTCCTCTGTTTGTGCAAAGGTACACCCGTCGCGGGTCCAGGTCGAGACCCCGGCGACCGCGTTACCCGGGTCCTGAATCTCAAGTAGAATCTTGCAGGACAAGCGCATATGCAGTATCCCCCCGACCCGGCTTGGACAGGGAGGTCTCGATGGGACACGATCAAAACGACGGTAAGGGCGGCTGCCCACAGGGCGTGAGCCGCCGCGGCTTCTTCACGGCGGTCGGCGCCGGCGCACTCGGCGCGGCGACCCTCGGCCGCTCTCAGACCCCTGGTGCACCACCCGCCGGGGCCGCGGAGCCCACGAAGGTCACGCTCCGCGTCAACGGCCGCGCCCACACGGTCCTCGCCGAGCCCCGCTGGACGCTGCTCTTCGTCCTGCGAGAGAGGCTCGGCCTCACGGGGACCAAGGTGGGCTGCGAACGCGGCGAGTGCGGCGCGTGCACGGTTCTCCTCGACGGCACACCCGTCTACGCGTGCATGATGCTCGCACTGGAGGCCGAAGGGCATGAGGTCACCACGCTCGAAGGTCTGATGAACGGCGAGGAACTCGGCCCGGTCCAGCAGGCGTTCCTCCAGGAGGACGCCTTCCAGTGCGGCTACTGCACGCCTGGCCAAATCGTGGCCGCCGAGGGGCTGCTCCGCGCCAACCCGCAGCCGACGCTCGAGGAGATCCGGGCGGGCATGAGCGGGAACCTCTGTCGATGCGGCACATACGCCCACATCTTCAAGGCGGTGAAGAAGGCCTCCGAGCTGAAGAAGGTCGCGGGGAGGTGAGCCGTGAAGACCCCCAAGCTCTACTTCGTTGACGGCGCCGTCCCCGAGTCTCCGGCCCCGACCGACACACCGGCGCCCTGGACCGAGACCCGCGTCGTGGGGAAGAGCCTGCCACGCGTGGATGCCTACGACCGGCTCAGCGGGACTGCCGTCTACCCCTCCGACGTGGTCCTTCCGGACATGCTGTACGCGGCCGTGCTGAGGTGCCCCCACGCCAACGCCCGTGTGAGGAAGGTCGACGGCTCTTTGGTCGAACGGATGCCTGGCGTGCGGGCCGTGATTACCGGCGACAGCAAGGCCGCCGACCTGCGCTGGTACTACACCCGCACCGTGTTCACCAAGCTTTTCGACCCGACGTGCCGTTTCGAGGGCGAGGCGGTGGCCGCGGTCGCCGCCGAGACGCCGCAACAGGCCTGGGACGCGGTGCGCGCCATCACCGTGGAGTACGAGGTGTTCCCGTTCGTGGCGGACGAGCGCAAGGCGCTTGAGCCCGGCGCGCCGGCGGTTCACGACGGGGGCAACCGGGTCGGTGAGCCCGAGAAGTACCAGCGCGGCGACGTCGTCAAGGGATTCGCCGAGGCCGACAAGGTCCTCGAAGCGAGCTACCGCACCGCCGCCGAGTTCCATACTCCGATGGAGCTGCACGGGTGTGTGGCCAGGTGGGACGGGAAGCGCCTTACCTTGTGGGATTCCACCCAGGGGGTTTACGGAGTCCAGCAGCGTGTCGCCTCCCTGCTCGAGATGCCGCTCGCGAACGTGCGCGTGATCGGCAGTTACATGGGCGGGGGGTTCGGCTCTAAGCTGCAGGCTGACAAGTACAACCTCATCGCCGCCGTGCTCGCCAAGCTCACGGCGCGGCCGGTCAAGCTCTTCCTCACGCGCGAGGAGACGTTTCTGTGCGTCGGCAACCGCCCTCCGGCGGGGATGCGCCTCAAGGCCGGTGTCAAGAACGACGGCACCCTCACAGCGTTCGACCTCACGGTCCTCGGCACCGGCGGTGCGTACCCGACGGGCGGAACTGGCCTCGTGGACTGGCTCGTCCGCGACCTCTACACCTGCCCCAACGTGCGAACGGAGGCGACCGACGTCTACATCAACGGCGGACCGTCGCGGCCGATGCGCGCGCCCGGCCACCCGCAGGGGGCGTGGGCCCTGGAGCAGATGATGGATGCCCTCGCCGAGGCGATCGGGATGGACCCGGTGCAGCTCAGGCTCAAGAACGTTCCGACCGTCAGCCAGGCGAACGAGGGCCAGCCGCCGTACACGACCACCGGCCTCAGGCAGTGCCTGACCGAAGGGGCAAAGGCCTTCGGCTGGGATGCTGTCCGACGCCGGTCGAAGGGCGATGGTCCGGTCAAGCGCGGTGTCGGCGTCGCCGCCGGCCTCTGGATCGCGGGCGACGGCGGGCCGCCGGCAACCGTGATCGTCAAGCTGTTCCCCGACGGTAGCGCCAACCTCAATATGGGTGCGTCCGACATCGGAACCGGCACCAAGACCGTCATGGCGATGGTCGTAGCCGAGGAACTGGGGGTTCCGCTCGAGCAGATCCAGATCGAGAACGCCGACACAGGCACGACCGAGTACGCCACCGCCTCCGGGGGCAGCAAGACCGTCCCTACCGAAGCCCCTGCCGTACGGTCGGCGGCGCTTGCCGTCAAGCGCCAGCTCTTCGAGTTGGCGGCCGAGGAGCTCAAGGTCCCGGCCAACCAGCTTTACATCGAGGGCGACGCGGTGGTTTCGACGAAGGACCCCAAGGTGACCAAGAAGATCGCGGCCCTGCAGGGGCTGCGCCGCCGCGGGCTGCTCATCGGTGTCGGGACCCGCGGGCCCAACATCGAGGGCAAGGTGATCAACCCGTTCGTAGCGCAGTTCTGCGAGGTCGAGGTGGACACCCGCACCGGCGAGGTCGAGGTCTTGCGGTTCCTGTCGGCGAACGATAGCGGGCGGGTCATGAACCGGCTCACCTACGAGAACCAGGTAATCGGCGGGATAACGATGGGCATCGGCCTCGCCTTGACCGAGCAGCGGGTGTTCGACAGACAGACCGGCAAGGTGGTGAACCGCAACTGGCACGACTACAAGATCCCGACGGCGATGGACGTCCCGGCCGACATGACGTCGCTCCCGATCGACGTCCCCGACCCCGAGGCCAACACCACCGGCGCCAAGGGGCTCGGCGAGCCGGTGACGATTCCGACTGCAGCCGCGGTCGCAAACGCCGTCTACGACGCCGTCGGCGTCCGCGTGACCGAGTCCCCGATCAGCCCGATGCGGCTCATCGGGCTGATCGCGGCACGCGGGAAGAGGGGGTGAGCGATGCTACCAGGCTTCGGCTACGCCCGACCAAGAAACCTACGCGAAGCGGTGCATCTCCTCTCCGCCCCCGGCGCCCGCGTGCAGGCCGGCGGCACGGACCTGCTCGGGTGCCTGCGCGACGGCGTTTTCGGCGTCGACACGGTTGTGAGCCTCTCGGGAGTGCCGGACCTCCGCGGCATCAGGCGTGCTCTCGACGGCGGCCTTGTCGTCGGCGCGATGACCACGCTGTCCGAGGTGGCCGCTCCCACGGACGTCGTCAAAGGCTACCCGACGCTCGCCCAGGGTGCAGCAGCGGCTGCCAGCCCCCAGCTCCGCAACCAGGGAACGATCGGCGGCAACATCTGCCAGCGACCGCGCTGCTGGTACTTTCGTGGTGACTTCCACTGCGCCCGAAAGGGAGGTGAGAAGTGCTTCGCGGCCGAGGGCGAGAACCAGTTCCACTGCATCTTCGGCGGTGACGTGTGCTTCATCGTGCACCCCTCCGACACCGCGCCGGCCCTGGTGGCCCTCGAGGCGGTGGTTCGAATCACCGGACCGAACGGGTCGCGCTCGGTGCCGGCGGAGAAGTTTTTCATCCTCCCGGAAACCGACTACACGCGCGAGAACGTCCTCACCGCCGGCGAGATCGTCACCGAGATCGTCCTGCCGCCGCAGCCCGCCGGAACACGGGGCACGTACCGCAAGGTTCGGGCGCGCGGCTCGTGGGACTTTGCCCTCGCCGGGGCGGCTGTGGTTGCGACCATTACCGCCGGCAAGGTGGAGCGGGCCCGGATCGTGCTTTCCGGGGTCGCCCCGACGCCATGGCGCGTGCCGGACGCGGAGCGGGCCATCGTCGGGAGGCGCCTCAACAAGCGCACGGTGCGCGACGCGGCCGCAGCGGCCCTCAAGGGCGCCCAAACGATGTCCGGCAACGCCTACAAAGTGGAGTTGCTCCGCGGCACGGTCGAGGAGGCTCTGCTCGCGCTGGCATAACGGGGAACCCTACTTT
>MEKI01000054.1:0-319 GCA_001766905.1 Acidobacteria bacterium RBG_13_68_16 | reverse complement strand
GTCGGGACCGCCACGTTTCGCGCGATCTGAAGGGCTTCAGCGCCCCGACGCACTGAGTGGCTCGACCAGGTACTGTTTCCAGAGAGCAGCGAGGGTGTGCGTGCCGTGGCCCCGCGTCTTTTCGGTCAACGGCAGAATGATCGCACGTCCGTGGCGCACCCGTGCGATTTCACGCTCCAGGATCCGGAGCTCCGGTGGGTTGATGAGGTCGTCGGCCGAGTTGACGGCGAGCACGGGCGCCTCGATGCGCGCGAGGCCGGGACCCGGGTCGTAGTCGCGGGAGGCCTCGACGGCGTAGAGCACGTCGTTGGCGTCGAGC
>MEKI01000053.1:14283-14351 GCA_001766905.1 Acidobacteria bacterium RBG_13_68_16 | reverse complement strand
GGCCTCCGGTCTGCTTCTTGTGGCGGGCCGTGATCTCCACGCCCTTGGTGATGGTCTCGCGGTACGGC
>MEKI01000053.1:0-14173 GCA_001766905.1 Acidobacteria bacterium RBG_13_68_16 | reverse complement strand
CGGGTCGCGGCCGATGTGCAACGTTGGGTCCTCGTCCTGAAGCTTCGCGAGGCCCTGCGCGATCTTGTCCTCGTCGCCCTTGGCCTTGGGAGAGATGGCAAAGGAGATAGCGGCCTCGGGGATCGGCACGGGCGGGACAACGACCGCGCCGTCCTTGCTGGTGAGCGTGTCACCCGTCCGGGTCTCCTTGAGCTTTGCGACCGCCCCGATGTCGCCCGCGACGAGTTTCTCGACCGGAAGCAGCTCCTTGCCCTGCATCCAGTTGACCGCGCCGAAGCGTTCCGGGACGTCGCGCTGGCGGTTCTGGTACGTGCCGTCGGAAGCAAACGCGCCCGAAAAGACGCGCATCAGGGTGATGCGCCCGGCGTAGGGATCCGAGAACGACTTGAAGACGTACGCGATCGGTGTGTCCTCCGGCTTGGGCGTGATGACCACCTCCTCGCCTGCCACGTTCTTGGCAACGAGCGGCACGGCGAGCGGGGTGGGCACCAGTTCGACGAGGGCGTCCATCAGGGGCTGCACGGCCTGGTTGCGGCCTGCGCTGCAGTAGAGGAGCGGGAATACCTTTCGCCCGGCAACGGCCTTCGTGAGGCCGACCACGAGGTCCTCGTCGGAGAGCGCCCCCTCTGCAAAGAACTTCTCGAGAAGGGCCTCGTCCTGCTCGGCGACCATCTCGATGAGCGCATTTCGCGCGGCCTCGGCGTCACCCTTGAGCTCGGCCGGGATTTCGGTTTCGACGGGTGTGCCGCTCTCGTCGGTGGGGAAGCGGTAGGCCTTCAAGCGCACAAGATCGACCACGCCGGCGAAGCCGGCCTCCTCGCCGATCGGGAGCTGAAGCGGCAGAACCTCACGCCCGAACCTCTTGTGGAGCTGCTGGAGCGTTCTCGTTGCAGAGGCGCGCTCGCGGTCCATGCTGTTGAGGGCGACCAGAACGGGCTTGCCCATATCGGCGCAGATCTTCCAAAGCTTCTCGGTCTGCACCTCGGGCCCGGCCACCGCCGACACCATCATCAACGCCGCCTCCGAGACCCTCACCCCCTGTACGGCCTCGGTCGTGAAGATCGAGTACCCGGGGGTGTCTACGAGGTTCAACTTGCAGTCGCGGTGATGGGCGTAGGCAACCGCGGTCCCGATGGTGATCTTGCGCTCCACGGCCTCGTCGTCGAAGTCTGTGACCGCGTTGCCCTTGTCAACCTTGCCGAGACGGTTGATGTCCTTGGCGTCGAACAGCATGGCCGAGATGAGCGTGGTCTTGCCGGTCGACGAGTGCCCGACCACCGCCACGTTTCTGATCTTGTCGCTGGGTATCGGCTTGGCTGCCATGTACAGGCGACCTCCCGTCGCACAGAGTCCGGGAAGTATAGCCAGTGAGCGTGAGAAACGGAAGATGCCGGAGGGACAGGGAAAAGGTCAAAGGTATATGTAAAAGGGGACGGCGGACCGAACACGCAGACAGGAGCCGATGGGCCCGCTGCCGCCCCTTTTCCTCTTTCCCTTTTCCCTTTCACCAGAGCTTTAGCTCGCGGCCGGTGAGGCGGTGGTACGCCTCGAGGTAGATCCCCTGGGTCCTGGCGACGACGTCGGGCGGCAGGGTCGGGGCCGGCGGTTGCTTGTTCCAGTCCGCGGCCTCGAGCCAGTCGCGCACGAACTGCTTATCGAACGAGGGAGGGCTGCTGCCGATCCGGTACTGGTCGGCGGGCCAGAAGCGCGAGGAGTCGGGTGTGAGCGCCTCGTCGGCCCAGACCAACCGGCCGTGTTCGTCCAGACCAAACTCGAACTTGGTGTCTGCGATGATGACGCCGCGCGCCTCGGCAAGGGCCGCCGCACGACGGTAGAGCTCGAGCGATAGGTCGCGGAGGCTCTCGGCAACGTCTCCCCCAACCGTGCGCACCACCTCGTCGAAGGAGATGTTCTCGTCGTGACCGAGCTCGGCCTTTGTGGACGGGGTGAAGACCGGGTCGGGGAGGCGCTCGGCCTGTCGCAGCCCCTTGCGCAGAGGTACGCCGGACACGCTCCCCTTGGCCTGGTACTCCTTCCACCCGGAGCCGACGATGTAGCCCCTCACGACGCACTCCACCGGTACGATCCGCACTTCACGGACCAGGCACGCGCGGCGGTCGAACGCGGGCGCCGAGGCGAAGGGCTCGGGCAACTGGGAGAGGTCGGTCGCCAGAACATGGTGGGCGGCGACCTCCGCGAGGGTCGAGAACCAGAAGTTCGAGAGCTGCGTGAGAACGATACCCTTCCCGGGGATACCGGGGTCGAGTACCACGTCGAAGGCGCTGATGCGGTCGCTCGCCACGACCACCAGCAGGCCTTCGCCGGCCCTGTACACATCGCGGACCTTCCCCTTCTTGAGAAGCAGCTGGGGGAAAAGGGGTAAGGTCGCGAAGGGGGCCGGCCCGGCCACGGGCTAGCCCTGCTTGGTCTGCAGCACCGAGTGGGCCTGGGCGGTGAGGTTTGACTTGTAGCGTGAAGCCGTGTTGCGGTGAAACACTCCCTTGCGCACCCCCCCGTCGATGACCGAAACGGTGCGCGGCAGCAGGTCCTTCACCGCTTTGGCATCGCCGCCCGCAATCGCGGCACGCAGCGCTTTTATCGCGTTCCGCACCCGCGTGCGGACCGCACGGTTCCGCTCACGACGCACTTCATTCTGCCGACGACGCTTCAGACCGGACTTGATCCTCTTTGCCATGAACTCTCCTTTGAATCGGGCCTACTTCACCTTGACACCGAGGGCGGCCAGCCTGGAGCGTGCCAGCTCGGCCTCCTTGGTGCCCGGATGCTCGTAAAGGACGTACTGAAGGTTGATGACGGCCTGGGAACGGTCGCCAAGCTCGAGGTAGGCGAGCCCCTTCTTGAGCAGCGCCGCGGCCGCCTTATCGGATGTCTTGTAGGTGTTGAGGAGCTGGGTGAAGGCGTCAATCGCCTCCTTGTACGACTTCTTGGAGTAGTAGCACTCGCCGATCCAGTAGAGCGCGTTGTCGGCCAGGTCGGTGGTCGGGTACCGGCTGGCGTAGTCCCGGAAACCCTGGATGCCGAGGTCGAAGTTACCGCGCAGGTAGTCCTCGTACGCCGCGTTGTAGAGCTGGGCGGGTTCAGTGGTCCGCCCGGTCGCCGGGACTCCGGGTGCGGCCATGGTCGTCCCGGCTGCGGGGGCGGTAGCTGCGGGCGGAAGGACCGGCAGGCCCCCCAGCCGCTCGCGAGTGGCGGCAAGCTCGTTGGACAGGGAGGCGAGCCGCTGGCTCGTGGCCTCGAGATTGGCCTGCAGCGTCTGAATCTGATCACCAAGCTGCTGCAGCTCGGCCTGGATGTCCGCGTTGGATTTGAGGAGTTGGGCGCTCTGGTCCGCGAGCTTTCGGCTCAACGCCGGCAGCGCGTCCTTGTCGGGAGTCTGCCTGCTCAGGTTCTCGACCTGCCGCGACACGTCCGTGATCTCACGGTGCAAGAGATCGATGTCGCCGCTCGATACGCACCCCATTGCCGCCGCTGCCAGCGCGGGGAAGGCCAGCCATTTCATACGCCACCTCCTCATCGGGCCGTGATAACGAAGTGCGCACAACGGTTCTGCCACCAGCAGCTCTCGTTTTGACACATCGCAAACGGGCGCTCCTCGCCGTAGGAGATCGTCGCGATTCGATCTGTCGCCACGCCGAGCGAGGCCAGGTACGCCTTCGCCGCGTTGGCGCGACGCCAGCCGAGCGCCAGATTGTACTCCTCGGTGTTGCGGTCGTCGCAGTGACCCTCGATGAGAATCCTCACCGAGGGGTGGTCCTTGAGCCATGAGGCGTCGGCTGCAAGTGACTCGCGCGCGTCTGAGCGGAGCTCGGACTTGTTGGTGTCGAAGAAGGCGTCCTTCACATAGCCAGCCTTGTTCAGCTCCTCGAGGTTGGCCGGCAACTCGCTGGCGGTGACGCCGCTTTCAGGATGCCCAGCGGTTGCAACACGTGGTTCCGGGCGCACCTCAGTGGTGCCCTCACCTGGAGCCGGGATCGCGGTCGCCTGGGCCGGAGCCTTACTCGGCGGCTCGGGTGCAACGACGGTCTTGCGGTGTGCGCACGAAAGGGTAAAGGCTACGCTTGCGCATAGCGCGATTGCCAAGAACTTGTTTGACCAGGGCGAAGACACGATGCCTCCTTTCGACGCGGTGACTTTACACTATCAGTGACTTGCTCGACAACCCGGCTCACTGGACCTGGGCCACCCACGCCGGCTGCACGTTGTTGCCCTCGTTGGTGATCTGCCTGGGTCGCCCCAAGGGATCGGTCACGAAGATCTGCTTGGTACCCGTGCGGTTCGAAACGAACGCCAGAACCGTACCGTCCGGCGACCAGCACGGTGATTCGTTGTTACCCGGTCCGGCGACGACGCTGCGGGTGTTGGTCCTCATGTCCAGGATCGCGATCTGGAAAAGGCCCTCGATCAGGGTGGTGTAGGCAACGCGCACCCCGTCCGGCGCCCAGGTGGCCTCGTCCGCGAACTTGTCCTCGAACGTCAACCGCCGGACGTTGGTTCCCTCGGCGTCCATCACGTAGAGTTGTGGCGAGCCTCCGGCGGTCGAGGTGAACGCGATTTGGCGTCCGCTCGGAGACCACGAGGGTTGCGTGCTGATCCCGAGCCTGCGGGTGAGTCGTTCCGGTGTTCCGCCTTGCACCGGGGCCAGCCAGATGTCCGTGCTCCCGTCTTCGCCAGCGGCAAACGCAATCTCCTTGCCGTCGGGCGAGAAGCTCGGGGACGAGTTGACGCCCGGCAGGGTGGAGAGCGGCTTGAGGTAGCCCTGCGTGGGGCGCAGGATGAAGAGCTGCGGGTTACCGCGCAGGAAGCTGGTGAAAGCGAGCCACTCTCCGTTCGGAGACCAGGCCGGAGAGAGTGCGATCGAGCGGTGGCTCGTGAGTTGCTGCGCCTCGCTCCCATCCCAACGCATCACCCAGAGTTCCTTCGAACCGCTTCGGTCGGAAACGAATGCGATGCGGGAGAGAAACGGGCCCGGGCGGCCAGTGAAGAGGTGCACCAACTCGTTGGCAAGCGTGTGGGCGATCGTCGGGGCGAGGTTCACCGCCCCCTGCAGGCGTCGCGAATAGGCAATCTCGCCGGAGGTGAGGTCGAAGAGTCGAACTTCCAGAACGATCTGCGTACCGGCTCCCGCGAGGCCCCCTTCGAGCAGGAACTGCGCACCTACCGCGCGCCAGCGCTGATGGGTGAGGGCCGGGTTTCCGGGAGCGACGACCACCAGCCTGGCGTTCTCCTCCGGGACGGCCCCGACTACCGCGGTCTCGTCGAGGTCCTTGCGCAGGGTGGCCAGCAGGGTCGCGGCGGCGCCAGGGTCGGTCCCCGGGCGGGAGGGGAAGGCCGGCAGTGCGATCATCACCCGGGTCAGGCCCGGGCTGGTGACCTTGAGATAGACCTCCTCCTGCGCCGCCACCGGCAGAGCCGACGCGACGGCGAAAGACAGAACGCAAGAAAAGAGGAGTCTCTGCCTCACTGGCCAAATTCCAGGTGCAGCGTCAGCGTCGTGCCGCCGAAGCCCTGGGGCAGCGGCGGCAACGGAATGGCAGCATACACCGCCCGCAGGGCGGCCCGGTCAAAGGCGGGCGAGGCACTTTCCTGCTCGAGCCCGGCCTCCACCAGTCGGCCGGACCTTTCGATAACGCATCGAACCCGACAGCGTGTGTCCGCCGGAGCTAGCGGCCGGAACCAGTTGCTCTCGATGATCGCCAGCACGCGGTTGAGGTAGTAGGAGAAGGGAAACGGTTCCTCGCCGCCGCCGGTCCCGACACCCAGTGCGATCCCACCGGAGGACGTGGCCGTCTGTCCTGGCGTGCCCGGGCCCGCGGGCTCCACAGGACCCGCCTGGGTCTCGGGAGAGGCTTTGCGGGCAGCGTTCTTGGCCGGCAGGGGGTGCCGCGGCGGCGGCTCCACCGCTCGCTTGGCGGCTGACTTGGCCGAGGGAGCAGCCGCCGCCGGCCGGGCCGGAGAGGTGGTTGCCCTGCTCGCGCTGGCGGCGGGGGAGAGCGGCGCGGCGGAGAGCCGGAGCTGGACGCTGGGTAGCACCAGCGTCCGCCTCCGATGCGACGGCGCGAGGAAGAGCGTTGCCGCTACGGCGAGGTGGAGGGCGAGGGCGGCTGCGATTGCCCGCCGCCAGGGCAGATCGAGGCGCGATCGGCGCTCCAGCTCCTCGCTCACCGGATCGTTCATCGCGTCTCCGGCGGTACCGTGACCATCCCGACCTCTTCCACCCCCATGCGGTTCAACGTGGCCAGCACCTCGATAACAAATCCGTAGGGAAGCTGTCGGTCCCCCTTGAGGTAAACGGGGCGGGGCCCACCTGCGAGCATCGGCCCGAGGCGCTGGGCGAGGAGCTTCGGGTGCACCGGCTGATCGCCAAGCAATACCAGACGATCCCGGGTGAGCGTGAGCACGATCGGCTCGGGACCTTTCTGGTTCAGAGAGCTGGTTGCCTCGCGCGGGAGCTCGACCTGCAGCCCCTGGACCAGCATTGGGGAAGTGACGATGAAAATGATGAGGAGGACCAGCATCACGTCGACGAGGGGTGTGATGTTGATCTCCGCTAGGCTGTCGAACTCCGTGGAGGTACGGAAGGCCATCGTGTCACCCCGCCTCAGGTAAACGTACGCTCGGTCAGGTTCAAAAACTCGAGGAGGAAGTCCTCCATCAGCCCCCGCTGCCGCCGAAGTGCCCCCAGGAAGGCGTTGTAGGCGATCACCGCAGGAATGGCCGCGGCGAGACCTGCCGCTGTGTTCACGAGGGATTCGGCTATCCCGGGTGCGACGGTCACGATCGAGGTGGACCCACTGACAGCAATGGCGCGGAAGGTCGTCATGATCCCCCAGACGGTCCCGAACAGGCCTATGAACGGGGTGGCGGAGGCCGTTGTGGCAAGGAAGGGCAGGAAGCGCTGCAGCTTGGCGCCCTCGATCCCGATCGCACGCTGGAGCGCGCGCTCCACGGCGACGAGGCTCTTGATCTGCCCCCCGGACTGTCCGGTTCGCTGGAGTATCCTGACCTGGGCCTCGAGCTCGAGGTATCCCGCGCGGAACATTCCCGCGAGTGGCGCCGCCGGAATCCTGGTGGCCGCCGCCTGGACGTCGGCCAGGCGTGTCGCTCGCCGAAACTCGTCGACGAAGGAGTGGTTGTCCCTGTCCGCGTGGCGGAGCTGGCGAACCTTGAGGATCATCAGCGTCCACGAGGTGAGCGAAAACACGGCAAGGACCGCGAGTACGAACTTCGCGACCCAGCCGGTGGCCCCAAACGCCTGCACGATCTCGTTCACGAGAGGATTCTACGCGGACGGCGCTGCCCGACCAAGTGGCGTGGCTCGATGGATCACCAGCGTCCCGGCGAGCAGGTCGTGCAAGGCTTTGCGGTCGCGTCGGAACGGGATGAGAAGGTACCCCACCCCAAGCGTGAGCACGGTCACAAGGAGGGCCACCAGGCGGAGAATGGCGCGCGGGTACCCGATGGGCAGCCTGTGCCGATAGTCGAGGAGACGGAGGCCGCACAAGCGCAGGCCAGGCGTGCCGCCGCGCCGCGCCCAGCCGTGGATGATGTAGTAGAAGGCGAACACCCCCCACAGGACCGCGCAGCCCCCTGCCATGATGGACTTCATCTCCACGCTGGGCGGCAGCGCCTCTGGGGAGAGGACGTAGCGCTCGACCAGCAGCGTCGCGAGGAGCGGCCCGAATGGAACGAGAGAGCCGGCAGCGAAGAGAACCAGATCGGTGACCATCGCCAGCAGACGCCATCCGAACCCAGCTGGCTCGCCCGGCATGAGACCCACCGTGTAGTCCGGACCGGCGTCGGGGTGGGCGCCGCCAAGCGGGGCTTCGGACGTCTCCAAGGTTCCGCGCAGAGAACCGAAGCGAACGCCGTCGCCAGCCACGACGGTGCGGGGCGAGAGCACCCGCTCGCCGTTGACGAAGGTGCCGTTCGAAGAACCCAGGTCCTCCACTACGAGCCCGTCGTCGCGCCACACCAGGGCTGCGTGCAGGCGGGAGACCGTGTCCTCGCGCAGCCGGATGTCACACGAGCGACTCCGCCCGATCACCAGCTTCTCGATGTCAAGCGGGAAGGTCACGTCGCCCAGTCGAAGGCGCAGCGGGCGGCGGTCAGTACGGGGAGATTCCGCCACGTTCGTTGTGGATCAGCCACAGCCCCGAATACGCACGCAGAAGCCGAAAGCGGCAGCGATACATCTGCTCGAGGTGCTCGGTGTCTCCCCGGTAGAGCGCATCCTCGACCATCCAGCCGAAGCGCCTGTCCAGCTCGGCGGCGCGCTGCAGCGATTGTGAGGCTCGCTCGAGCGCCTCCGGGAAGTGTTCCGAACCCCGCTTCTGGAGACGGTCGATCTCCCGCGCCTCCTCGTCCAGGCGAATGCGAAGAGCGGCCGCCTGCAGCAGGTGCTTGGCGCGCTCACCGGCGAGGGTGCCCGCGGCGGCTCGGCCGTCGAGCAGCTCGCGGCACGCCTGGACCTCGCAAGCCTCGAGGCGCAGGTGTGCCAGCTCCTTCGCGTTCACCGCCTCTTCAGCTGAACGGTCTCTGTCGACCAGCTCCAGGGCGAACAGGATCTTGCTCACGTACTCCTGCAGCAACGGACCGGCTTGCAGGCTGGCGCCGATCGTCTGGGCGCTTGTTGCGCCGGCCGTCGGTGTGACCTGCTTGCTCGTTTGCAAGGGTCGCGCGGCTTCATCCTCCTCCTCGACGGCCGTTGCAGGTTCCGGCTGCGCGGCAATCTGGCTGATGTCGAACTGCTCGAGGATGCGGTTCAGCGTCATGCGCAGCTTGAGTGCGTCCTCGCGGCGGAGGTTCTCCGTCTGGCGCCCTTCGTCGAACCGCTGCTGGGCTGAGGCGAATACCTCGAGCAGCTCGCGCAGCTCTGGGGTCGCCAATTCCGGGTTGCCGGCGAGCTGCTTTTGAAGCTCGCGCACCTTGTTGGTGTCGGCCATTAGCGCGCTCTCTTCGTCCTCCCAGAGCTCGCGGAAACGGTTCTTGATCGTGACGGTCGTCTCGAGTACCACGGGTAGCAGTCGGGGGTGGAGCATGTTCTCGCCGAGGCGCCGCTTCAAACTGCGAAACCGGTCCAGGGCGCCGCCGGCGACCAGCTCGGTGAAGGTCCGGCAGCCGAGCACCTCCGCCTTCAAGTCGGCCATGGCGTGAAGCAGGATCTCTACCTCCTGTTCGGAGGTCTTCAGTGCGGGGCGATACTGGAGGAGCGGTTGGACGAGACGCTCGATCTCATGGCGTTCGCGAACCAGGCTGCCGTGTTCCTCGCGCGGGATCTCCGCGAGCCGTGTAAAGAGGATGTCCAGCTTGTCCAGCGTGTCCTCGGTAACGCGGCTGGCGTCCAGGTAGAACTTGATGATGGCCAGGAGTACCTTTTCGTCCTGATTGCGGAGCCGGTCGAAGAACCTCCGGAGCAGGGACGGGGGGACCTGCTCGTCGACCACCAGGAGCCTGTGGGCCTGGCCGTCGAGCCTCGTGTTCAGTGTGGAGATCGTCCGGTCGGTACGGGCCGTCTCCGAGTGCCCGAGGCCTGCCCCGAGTTGCCGCAAGTCATTGAAGAGGCTCGGAAAGTCGATCTCGATTGGGCAGTGTGAGTTGAAGAGGTGCTTGAACAACCCCTGCAGGTACTGATAGAACGTCCACTGCGAACGGCTGCGGTCGGTGAGCCGGACGTAACGCTGGTTCAGCTCTTGCAGTCCAGTAGCGGTCATCGTGCAGCTTCCGGAACGAGTCTACACCAAAGGACCGCGGGCCAGTCAAACGGAGGTGGTCGGTGCTCAAGGAAAAGGTAATCTCAGCCGAGAAGATCCAAAAGGTGATTGCCACGCTGGCGGAGGAGATCAACGCGGACCTCGAGGGGCGGGACCCCGTCTTCGTGGGGATCCTCAAGGGCGCGGTCTACTTCATGACTGCCCTCACGCTTCACCTGAACCGCAGTGTCGTGGTGGACTTCATCCAGGCCTCGTCGTACGGGGCCACGACAGAGTCTTCGGGAACCGTTACGCTGATCAAGGACGTCACCGTGGACATTGCCGGGAAGGACGTCTACGTGATCGAGGACATCGTGGACACGGGGCTCACCCTCGCCGACGTTGTGGCGCTGTTGAGGGCCCGGCACCCGCGCTCGGTCCAGGTCGTGACTCTGCTCTCCAAGTCTTCGCGGAGGAAGATCGAAATCCCGCTCGATTTCGTGGGCCTCGAAATCGAAGACCGCTTCGTTGTGGGCTTCGGCCTTGACTTTGCTGAGCGCTTCCGTAACCTTCGGGACATTTGGGAGTTCGTTTCCGATCAGGAGGGGGCATGAAGGCCAACGCGGTGGTGATCCACACCGACGAAGCGCCGAAGGCGATCGGGCCGTACAGCCAGGGGATCGCGCTTGGGGACTGGGTGTTCGTGTCTGGTCAAATTCCGCTCGACCCTGCCACCGGTGAGCTCGTGCGCGGAGACTTCGCCGACCAAGCTACGCGCGTGCTGGCAAACGTGGATGCGATTGTGCGCGCCGCCGGCTCCGAACGGCGCAAGGTGGCGAAGGTCACCGTGTACCTCACGGATGTCGGGCGCTTTGCCGAGTTCAACGAGATCTACGCGGCTTTCTTCGGCGACCACAGACCCGCCCGGGCCGTCGTCGGAGTGGCGGCGTTGCCACGCGGAGCGCAGGTGGAGATCGAGGCTCTGGCGGAACGCTGATGCAACGGTTGCGCGACGCGCGCGTCCTGGTCCGCGGTGCAGGAGAGCTGGGCAGTGGGGTGGCGGCTCACCTGGCGCGGCAAGGCATGGGGCGAATCCTCCTCGTCGAGCGCGCGTTCCCCAAGGCGGTCCGCCGCAACGTGTGCTTCTCGGAGGCGGTGTTCAGCCACGGCAAAACCGTGGACGGCGTCACCGCGCGTTTCGTGATGCTGCTCTCCGACATCGACATGGTTCACGAGCTGGGCGATCTCGCCGTGACCACACAACCGTTGCCCGAGGTCCTGGCGGCCTGGCCCCCGAACATCTACGTGGAGGCCGCGATGCTCCGCTCCAACTGGGGCCTCACCAAGGAGCTCGCGCCTCTCGTGATTGCCCTCGGCCCGGGCTACCTGGCCGGCAGGGACTGCCAGGCCCTCGTGGAAACGGTGCGCGGGCCGCAGCTCGGCAGGGTGCTCTCGTCCGGCGGGCAGTCGCTTCCGTTGGAGCCGCCGGCCGAGATCATGGGCTTCGCGCTCGAGCGGGTGATCAAGGCGCAGAGGCCCGGGATCTTCCGGACCAACCGCGACATCGGCGACCGCCTGGAGCAGGGGGAGAAGATCGGAGTCGTGGTGCTCCTTTTCGCACGTGAGGACCTCTACAAGGGCGTGCCGGTTGACGCCGAGTACCCCGTCGTCGCGCGCATCTCGGGGGTGATCCGGGGTTTGCTTCGCGACGGCGTGCCGGTGGACGGCGGGGACAAGATCGGCGACATCGACCCCCGGGGGATCACGGACGATCTGGAACACGTCTCGGACAAGGCGCAGCGGGTTGCGGAGGGTGTGCACGAGGCCATCGTGCTCAACCAGAACCGCGTTCGTGTGCGGTCCCGGGCGAAGGCACGGCGATGAGGGGATTGGACCTCTCCCGGGGCGCGGTCCTTGCCCTGGGGGGCGGGGGAGTGCGCGGGCTGGCCCACCTCGGGTTTCTGGCCGAGCTTGAGACCGCCGGCGTGGATGTCCGGGCGATCGCAGGCACCAGCTCCGGCGCTCTGATGGGGGCGCTGTGGCTCTTAAACGGTGCCGCGCCGGCGATCCAGAAGGTCAGGGCGTTCATAGTCTCGGGGCTGGTCGAGGACGTGCCGGACCTCCAGGGGACGGCGAACCATGGGAAGGGCCCCTCGCTCTGGAGGCACCTGCGCCATGTCGGCACCCTCGTCCGCGCCGTGGTGGCCGGGCCGGCGCTGAGCCGCGAGCAGTTGCTCGAACGGGTGGGGTTCTTCCTCCCGGAGATATCCATCGAGGCGCTTCCGAGGCCGTTCGTTGTGGTCGCAACCGACAGCGTGACCGGCGAGGAGGTTCGACTCACGCGCGGCTCGCTCCGCCTCGCCGTGGCCGCGAGCTCGGCGATGCCGGGCTTGGCGCCGCCGATCACTTGGGCAGGCAGGCCGATTCAGGATGGTGGTGCAGTTGCCGAGATCCCGGTGCGCGCGGCGCGCGACCTCGGCAGCCCGGTCGTGGCCGTCGAGGTGAGCGAAGCGACCCCGGCGCTGGCCCGGGGTGGAGAACGCGTCCCGACGGCGCTGTTCCGCGCGGCAGCGATGGGATGGGCTGAGCTGCGGCGTCGGATGCTCGCGGAAGCCGATTCGGTTGTCGCCCCGGTAGTCAACCACCTGCACTGGGCGGACTACCGCGCCCTGGACGAGGCTGTGGACGCCGGCCGCGCCGCGGCCCGCCGGTTCCTCGCGGATCTCTGAGTGGGCGCCTGTGCGCAAGCCTGGGGCACGGGCAGGGGAGTCTTCCCCTCCCCGCGCACTGTGCCCTGACCCCTGTTCTATCTGGGCGCCTCGGTACCGGGCACCGCGAAGGAGGGCATGACGCCGCCGAGCACGCGGACGGTGTCGCGGGCGATGACGCGCTCCTCGTTCGTGGGGATCAAAGCGACCGCGACCTTCGATCCACCCTTGGAAACCAGGATTTCCTTGCCGCGCGGTGCAACGCGGTTGGCCTCCTCGTCGAGCTCGATGCCCAGGAACTCCATCCCGGCGAGCGACGTCTGCCGAACCAGGGACGAGTTCTCCCCGATCCCGCCCGTGAAGGTCACCGCATCGATCCCGCCCATGGCCGCAGCGTAGGCACCGACGTACTTCCGGATGCGATAGCAGAAAATGTCGAACGCCAGGCGCGCGCGCTTGTTGCCGGTCGCGCATGCGTGCTCGATCTCCCGCATGTCGGAGGAGACGCCGGAGATCCCGTACAGACCCGAGTGCTTGTTGAGCATCGCGTTGAGCTGCGAAAGGGTCACGTCTTCCATCGTCATCACCCAAGGGAGGATTGCGGCGTCGAGATCACCGCTGCGGGTGCCCATAAGCAGCCCCTCGAGCGGCGTGAAGCCCATCGTCGTGTCCACTGAGTGACCCCGGTCCACGGCGGCCATCGAGCACCCGTTGCCCAAGTGACAGGTCACGATGCGCACGTCCTCGAGAGGGCGGCCGAGCAGTTTTGCGGTGCGGATCGACACGAAGCGATGGGAAGTACCGTGGAACCCGTATCTCCGGATGCGGTGGCGGCTGTAGAGCTCGTACGGCAAACCGTAAATGAAGGCCATCGGCGGCATCGACTGGTGGAACGCGGTGTCGAATACGGCCACGTGCGGAACGCCTGGGAGCAGGCCACGTGCGGCGTTGAGGCCACGGAGGTTGTGAGGGTTGTGAAGAGGGGCGAGGACGACGCACTCCTCGATCATCGCCTCCACCTCGGGTGTAACCAGAACCGAGGACGCGACCTTCTCCCCGCCGTGGACGACCCGATGGCCAACCGCCTCGAGCTCCTTGACGCTCTTGAGAACGCCGTGTTCCGGGTGGACCAGGACCTTGAGGACGCGCTCAACGGCAGTCCTGTGCTCAAGGATCTCCGATATCTCCTGGTATGGCTTGCGGCCCTCGACCTCGATGGCGAGTCGAGAGTCGGAGAGACCGATCTTCTCGACCAGGCCTCGGGCCAGCGTCGCGTCGGAGTTGGCCTCGATCATCTCGAGGGAGGTCTCTATGACCTGGAACTTGACGGAGGAGGAACCACAGTTGAGAACCAGGACCTTCATGGGATGCTCCCCTCGTTGCGCGAGACGCCGGCGTTCAGCCGAGCTTCGGTGTGTCGTCCGGCAGGCGGTCCAGGCGGCTGCGCTGGCTGTCGTAGGTGAAAAACCCCTTGCCCACCCGTGCCCCGGTCTGACCCGCGCGCACCAGCTTCCGGATGATCGGGCACGGCCGGAACTTGGCATCGCCTGTTTCGTGGAAGAGGTGCTCGAGCCACGTGAGGATCCGGTGCAGACCGACGCGGTCGGCCCACTCCAGGGGGCCGTGGCGGAACTCGTAGCCGAGCTTGATCGCCAGGTCTACCTCGGCCGCACTGGCCACGCCCTCCATGACCACGTGCGCCGCCTCGTTGATGAGCGGCATGATCACCCGTGTGGTCACGAACCCCGGGGACTC
>MEKI01000052.1:937-5684 GCA_001766905.1 Acidobacteria bacterium RBG_13_68_16 | reverse complement strand
CGGCAAGGTGGATTTCCGCTCGTTGCGCTTCCCCGGCCTGATCTCTGCGGTGACCGTCCCCTCCGGAGGAACCTCAGACTACGCCCCGGAGATGATCCACGCCGCAGCGCAGGGAAAGCCCTACGCCTGCTTCGTCCGCCCCGACACGCGTATCCCCTTCATGGCGATGCCGGACGGCGTTGAGGCCCTCGTGAAGCTCGCTTCCGCCCCGAGGGCGAGCCTCAACCACACCGTCTACAACGTCGGTGCCTTCAACCCCTCCGCCGAGGAGATCCGCCAGATCGTCCTCAAGGCCTTCCCGGGCTCGGAGATCACGTACAAGGTGGACGAGAAGCGTCAGGGCATCGTGGATGCCTGGCCCGCCGACGTGGACGACAGCGCGGCGCGCGCGGACTGGGGCTATGCTCCGACGTACGACCTCGAGCGCGCTTTCACCGAGTACCTGATCCCCACCATCCAACAGCGCTACCAGTAGGCTATTGGTGAGCCCCCGGCGGAACCGGCGCGAGGTTCCAGATCTCGCGCGCGTACTCCCGGATCGCCCTGTCTGAGGAGAAGTAACCCATGCACGCGACGTTGCGGATCGCTCTTGCGGCCCACGCCCGCCTGTCCCGGAAGAGCCCGCCAGCCCGCCCCTGGGCGTCCGCGTAGGACCGGAAGTCCGCGAGGTGCATGAAGCGGTCGCCGTGCTGCATCAGCGCGGTCCAAATCTCCCGCAGGGCGCCCGCATCCCGGCCCGCAAAGGTTCCGTCGCGCAGCGCGTCGATCACGCCCGCCAGCTCGGGGTCGGCGCGGTAAAAATCCCACGGGTTGTGGCGGCCCGGCTGACGCAGCTGGGCGACCTCCTCGGCCGTGTGCCCGAAGATGAAGATGTTCTCGTCGCCCACCGCGTCCCTGATCTCGATGTTGGCTCCATCCAGAGTGCCGATCGTGAGGGCGCCGTTGAGAGCCAGCTTCATGTTGCCGGTTCCGGAAGCCTCCATTCCGGCAGTCGAGATCTGTTCCGAAAGGTCGGCGGCGGGGATCACGGCGTTTGCGATCGTGACCCGGTAGTCCGGCAGGAAAACCACCTTCAGCTTGTCGGCGACGGTGCTGTCGGCGTTGACCACCTCGGCGATGCCGTTGATCAGCCTGATCACGAGCTTGGCCATCCGGTACGCGGGCGCCGCCTTGGCGCCAAAGATGAAGGTTCGCGGGGTGACGTCGGCGTGCGGGTCTGCCTTCAGTCGCCGGTACAGCGCGATGATGTGCATGGCGTTGAGCAACTGCCGCTTGTACTCGTGCATGCGTTTGACCTGGACGTCGTAGAGCGAATCCGGGTCGATGGCGACCCCACACAAGGTTTGGGCCAGATTTGCCAGGTCGATCTTGTTCGCGCGCTTGATGGCCAGGAATTCGTCCTTGAACCCCATATCATCGGCGTGAGGCAGGAGGTCACGCAGGCACTCGAGGTCACGGATCCAGCGGTCGCCGATCCGCGTGCTGATCGCGGATGCAAGTCGTGGGTTGCAGGCGAGGAGCCACCGCCGCGGCGTGATGCCGTTGGTGATTGAGACAAAGCGCTCCGGCCACATCTGCGCGAAGTCCGGGAAGACCTCGCGCCGCAGGAGATCCGTGTGGAGGCGAGCCACGCCGTTGACGCGGTGGCTACCGACGACGGCGAGGTGCGCCATCCGGACGCGCCGCTCGCCGTCCTCGTGCACGAGGGAGACACGGCTCGTGCGGTCCGGGTCCCCCGGCCTGACCGCCCCGACCTGCTCGAGGAAGCGCTTGTTGATGTCGTAGATGATCTCCACGTGGCGTGGTATCAGGCGCTGCATGAGGGCGACCGGCCAGGTCTCGAGCGCCTCGGAGAGCACCGTGTGCTGGGTGTAGGCGCAGGAGGCGCGGGTGAGCGACCACGCCTTCTCCCAGGGCAGACCCACCTCGTCAACGAACACCCGCATCAACTCGGCGACCGTCAGGGCGGGGTGGGTGTCGTTGAGCTGGAACGCGACCTTCTCGGGGAAGGAGTCCCAACGCTCCCCCTGCCGTTCCCGGAAGCGTCGCACGACGTCGGCCACCGAGCAGGCAACGAGAAAGTACTCTTGCGTGAGGCGCAGCTCCCGGCCCGCCTCGGCCTCGTCGGAGGGGTAAAGCACCTTCGTGACCGCTTCGGCCTTCTCACGCCCCTCGACTGCGCTCAGAAAGTCGCCCTTCGAAAACACGTCAAAGTCGAACTCGTCGGGTGCTTCGGCCTTCCAGAGGCGAAGGGTCGAGACCGTTGGCGTGCCGTAGCCGGCGACCAGCACGTCGTGGGGCACACCGTAGACCAGGCGGGCTCCTGTCCAGGAGTCGTGCTTCCTGCCGTCATCGTGCGAGGCGCCCAGGGTTCCGCCGACGTGCACCGCCACGGTCAGGTCGGGCCGCGCGATCTCCCATCCGTACCCATCCTTGAGCCAGGTGTCCGGCCGCTCCCGTTGCCACCCCCCGGAGAACTCCTGCCGGAAGATCCCGAAGTCGTAGCGCAGCCCGTACCCGAACGCCGGGTAGTCCAGGGTGGCGAGCGATTCCAGGAAACAGGCGGCCAGACGGCCCAGACCGCCGTTGCCCAGGCCGGGGTCGGGCTCCTCGTCCACGATGCGTTCCAGATCCAGGCCCAACTCGGTCATCACGTCGGCGACGACCCCGCGCAGGCCCGTCGCGATCAGGTTGTTCTCCACCAGCCGACCCAGCAGGTACTCGAGCGAAAGGTAGTGCACCGTCTTGGGTTCCCGCTCCCTGTGCAATCGCTGGGTCGCGACCGCACGGTCGATGAGCGTCTCGCGGATCGTGAGCTGAAGCGCCGCGAGTTGGTCGGCGGGCATCGCCTCGCCGATCTCGAGCCCCCGGACGTATCGCAGGTAGTGGAGGAAGCGGTCGCGGAACGCCTGCCGGGACACGGTGTAGTCTGCCGGGCTCGTTGCCAAGAGCATCCTCCTTGGGTGCCGGACGCCCCGATCGGGGGTCCTCGGGGTCAAACCGGCGAATTGTAGCTCAGGGGGCAGTTCCCGCGGCGCCGGGACCCCTCGGGTCGGCGGCGGCGGTGAACGTGCCGTCGGGCCCGAGGCGTACCGCGCACACCTCGCCCACGCTCTCGACCGAGCGCAAGGTGTGCCCCCGCCGCGCCAGCTCGAAACGAATCGGGCGGTCGAGGGCACCCGTCTCGTACCTCAACTCGTCGGGGAGCCACTGATGGTGGACGCGCGGGCTGGCGACCGCGACCCGCAGCGCGTCGCCATCGACCACAACGTTGAGAAACACCTGGGCGGTCGCGGTGGGGATGCGGGAGCCTCCCGGCGAGCCCAGCACCAGCACCTGGGAGCCTCGCCAGGCGACCGTGGGGGTCATGGAGGAGAGCATCCGCTTGCCGGGGCCAACCGCGTTGGCCTCTCCCTGGATCAGGCCGTAGAGGTTGGGCTTGCCCGGCGCAGTGGCGAAGTCGTCCATCTCGTTGTTGAGCAGGATCCCCAGCTCGGGCACCAGCACGCCACAGCCGTAGCTTCCGTTGAGGGTCGTGGTGAGGCTCACCGCGTTTCCCTCACCGTCCACCACCGAGAGGTGGGTGGTGTCGCCCCGGCCGCCAGCGGCTCGTGCCCACGGTCTGACCTTCGCCGACGGGGTCGCCCGGGAGCGATCGATCTCCGAGGCCCTCCGCGCGAGCCACGCCGGATCCATGAGCTGCGCCGCCGAGGCCAGCGTGGTGGCCGGGTCGCCAAGCAGGAAGCGGTCGGCGTAGGCTCGGCGCCAGGTCTCGGCGAGCAGGTGGACACGATCCGCGGAGCCCGCCTTCAGCTTCGCCCATCCCACGCGCTCTAGGATGCCGAGCGTCTGCGCCAGGATGATCCCGCCCGAGGAGGGGAGCGGCATCGAAGCCACCTGCCAGCCAAAGGCGCCGAAGAGGACCGGCTCCCTCCAAACCGGCCGGTAGGATGCGAGGTCTTCGAGCGTGATGATCCCGCCGTACCTGCCGGAGACGGCCGCGATCGCGGCCGCCGCGGCACCGGTGGTGAGCGCGTTCGGGCCGCGCTCCGCGTACTCCGAGAGCGCCGCCGCCAGTCTCGGGAGCCTCACCACGCTGCCGGCAGCCGGCGCCTGCCCCCCCGGCAGCCACACGGCAGCCGTTTCCGGGAAGCGAGCCAGAAGGTTCCGGTCCTCGGTGATGCTGCGGTGGAAGCGCGGGGTGACCTCGAAACCTTCGCGCGCCAGCCGGGCTGCCGGGGCCACGACGTCCGGCCAGGGCAGTCGCCCAAGGCGCCGGTGCAGCTCGAAAAGGCCCGCGGGCGACCCGGGCACGCCGGCCGCCAGCGCCCCGATGACCGACGCCTCCGGCAGAGGTGTGCCGTCCGCTCCCAGGAACATGTCGGGTGTGGCCGCCGCCGGGGCGGTCTCGCGAAAGTCGAGGGTTGCGACGTCGCCCCCGAACCGCGTCACCGCGAAGCCGCCGCCTCCCAGGTTTCCGGCCGCGGGGTGAACAACGGCCAGGGCGAGGGCGGTGGCGACCGCGGCGTCGGCGGCGTTGCCGCCCGCCTCCAGGACCACGACGCCCGCCTCGCTGGCCGCGGGTGCCGCCGAGGACACCGCACCCCGACCCGGCGCGGCCGCGGCCGCCACGGCCAGGAGGCCGCCGACCAGAGTGATCGCTGTCAGTCGCCGCACACGTGTCGCGCTCATGCCGGAAGTGTAGCCCGGTGGCGTTGGTACGCGGTTGGCCAACGTGGAGCTACGA
>MEKI01000052.1:0-566 GCA_001766905.1 Acidobacteria bacterium RBG_13_68_16 | reverse complement strand
CGACAACGACCCCCGCGGAACCTCCCGGAAGCCCATCCTCGTCGCCATCTCCTGCACCGTCGTTGTCAGCAGGACGGTCTCGTCGGCGCCGAGGAGGCGAGCTTTGCCGAGGACCTCGCGCGCCAGTCGGGCGCCAATCCCGCGCCCGCGTCGCTCCGGGAGCACCGCGAGGGAGCGGATGAATGCGGTCTTGCCGTAGAGCTCGAGGCCAATGCACCCCACGGCCTTCTCTCCGACACGGGCCACGAGGAAGTTGTCGATGTTTTCGCGGACGCCGACCGCGGGCAGGTTTGCAGCGGCGAGGATGCCCTCGATTGCCGGCGTGTCGTCCGCCCCCGCACTCTCGACGATCACGCCTTCTGGCGAGCGCTGCGTTCCGTGTGCAGGACCGCCCGGTTTGCGCCCCACGATCCGGGCGCTCCACACCCTGCCGACCACGGCGCCCTTCAACTCGGCGAGGAAGCTCTCCAGACGCTCCCCACCGTCCAGCCGCTCCAGGGTCTCGCGGAAGAACGCCCCGAGCGTGTCCTCGCCGTAGGCCATGCGCGCGGTCACAGCGACGTCCA
>MEKI01000051.1:2205-39875 GCA_001766905.1 Acidobacteria bacterium RBG_13_68_16 | reverse complement strand
CACCTCCACCAGCTACACTGTCACCCATGTCCTGATGTCGTCCTGTCACCCATCTCCCGAGGTCAAACAGCCAAGCCCCGCCCCTACCTCGACCTCACGATCACGTATGCCCACCCCGCGAGCAGAACAGCGACGATGGCGGCGCGCGCCCACCTCGGCAACGGCGTTGGAACCTCGGGCACCGGCCAGCTGAGAGCGGCCCAGACTGGCGCGAGAAGCCCGCCCCCGACGAAGCCCATCCCGGCGATCGCGGCCAGCGGGTTGGCGACGAACGCGTCGCCGATGCGCCCGTCCAGCAGCGCCAGCGCGGCGTGCGTGGTGCCGCAGGTCGGACACGGCAGGCCGGTGATGGCCCGGAACGGACAAACGGGGACGAACGGGGCGAGCGCGAGCCAGAGCGGTCGCAGTAGCAGCGAGGACACCGCCACCGCGCCCCACAGCCACGCCAACTGCCGCTCCTCGCGGTTCGGCCTGCGCCAGCCCACCGTGACCACTTATCGCGTCAGGTGGCCGATCGCGGCGGCTATGGCCGCGCCGAAAGCTGCCACCAGGATTGCAACGCACACACAGCACAGCGCCAGCGGCAGCAGCACGGCGAGTGCGGACTTGCCCTGGGTCGTCCGGTGCGCGATGGCGAGGCCGATGATGTAGAGCACGAGCGCCCAGATCGCGGCGATCGTGCCGCCGCAGAGCGGAATCACCTGGACGATCTGCACGGTGCTCGAGTACGCGACCACGCGCACGGTGGAGGCGAAGCCTGTGTTGGCGCCGCCCACGAGCATCAGGAAGAGGTGCACGATCGCCGACCAGATGAAGATGCCGAGCAGCACGAAGATAGGCGCGAGGACCATGACGGCAACGGTTGCGGCGACCGGCAACCCGAACGCCAGCCTCGAGTTGTACCCTGGGAGGCCCGAGAGCAGGTTGTGTATGGCCCCCCTGAACGCCAGGCTGTACGCCTGGCTCGCGATGATCCCGAGCCAGCCGAAGATCACCGCGTACAGCAGCGGTTTTCCGAGGGTGCCAGTCAGCGACATCCGCGCGAACGCCTGGCTCGGCGCAGTGAGGACGACCTTTGCGGTCTCGTACAGGCCCTCCAGCGCCGGGTACCCCGGCTGCTCCCAGGGGAGCGGCTGGGTGGGCAGCGCGGGCGGCATCCCCCCCGGGCGCGGTGGCGGTACCGTGCCCGGCGGTTGAGGCGCCATGGGTGGCGGCGGCGGGGGATAGTTCTCGGCCATCACTGCCTCCTTCGTCCGTTGCGGTTCCCGCGTAGTGTAGGCAGGGAGGGGAGGAAAGGGAAGGGCAGCAACGAGGGAACAGGCAAAGGGAAGAGGGCAAAAGGAAAGCAAGGGAGGGCCCCTGCTCCCTCTGCTCTGTTCTTCCGTTTCCCTTTCCCGTTTCCCCATTTCAATCGCGGGCCGCACCCTGAGATTTGCGCGCCCGCGGTGGCCCAGTGTATGATTCGGCGCCCTGCCAGTGACTCCAGCCTGCGCAGGGGGTCAACGCTCTCGTGGCTCTTCGGTTCAGCGGAGGCGTGTGCGTTCGGGAGGTGGTCAGTGACTGCCCGGATCGGGATTCGTCGCGAGGACAAGAGCCGATGGGAGCGGCGCGTGCCAATCACGCCGACCAAGGCGCGCGAGCTGCGTGAGAGCCACGGAATCGAGTTCTTCGTCCAGCCCTCGCCCATTCGGGTGTTTCGCGAGGCGGAATTCGAGCAGGCCGGCGTGCACGTGCAGGAGGATCTCTGTCCCACGGGCGTCATCTTCGCGGTAAAGGAGATCCCGCTGCAGTACTTTCAGCCCGGCAAGACCTACGTCTTCTTTGCCCACGTCATCAAGGGCCAACCCCACAACATGCCCATGCTGAAGCGGATGATGGAGCAGGGCTGCAACCTCATCGACTACGAGAAGGTGACCGATGAGCGCGGCCGCCGGCTGATCTTCTTCGGCTGGCACGCCGGAGTGGTCAGCATGATCGAGAGCCTGTGGGCGCTCGGCCAGCGGCTGAGGTGGGAGGGCGTCGCCAACCCGTTCACCGAGATCCGCCACACGTACACCTACGACAGCCTAGCCACCGTCCGCGCCGACGTGCACGCGGCCGGCGAGCGGATCAAGGTCGAAGGGTTGCCAAGGGAGATCACCCCGCTGATCGTCGGCGTGGCCGGCTACGGCAACGTCGGCCGGGGAATCCTGGAGCTCCTGACCGATCTGCCCACCGTTGAGATCGAGCCGACCGAAGTCGCCAAGGTGGCGAGCGACCCAAACGCCTCGAACCGCGTCGTCTACCGGGTGCTTTTCAAGGAAGAGCACACGGTTGCGCCGAACGAGCCTGGGACCCACTTCGACCTGCAGGACTACTATCTGCACCCGCAGAAGTACCACTCCACCTTCGAGCAGTATCTCCCGCACCTGACCGTGCTAATGAATTCCAACTACTGGGATGCCCGCTACCCGCGTCTGCTGACGAAGGAACGCGCCCGCGAGCTCTTCGGTGGGCCTCAGCGGCGGCGCCTGCGGGTCGTCGGCGACGCGAGCTGCGACATCCAGGGCTCGATCGAATGCACTCTCAAGGCCACCGAGCCGGACGACCCGGTGTACGTCTGGAACCCGCAGACCGGCGCGGTGACGATGGGGGTGGCCGGCACGGGCCCGGTGATCCTGGCGGTGGACATCCTGCCGAGCGAGCTGCCGCGGGAGGCCTCGGAGTACTTCAGCGAGATCCTGGAGCCTTTCATCCCGGCCATCGCCCAGGCGGACTTCTCCGTACCGTTCGAGGAGGTGGACCTCCCCTCCGAGATCGCCCGGGCGGTGATCCTGTATCACGGCAAGTTGACCCCGGACTACAAGTACATCGCGAAGTACCTGAGCCCGCAGGCCGAATGAGCGTTCGGCAGGCGAAGGGTTTGTGCGCCACGATGCGTGAATCGTCCCACGGGGAGCACAAGACAACGAGAAGGAGGGAACCGTGAAAAAGGTTGTCGTTTTCGGAGCCGGACTGGTGGCCGGCGCCCACGTCAGGTACCTGCTGGAGCACGGATATCAGGTGACGGTGGCGAGCCGCACGGTGAGCAAGGCCAAGCAGATAGTCGGCGACCATCGCAACGGCCGACCGGTCGCTTTTGACATCGAGACCGAGGGCGACCAGAGACTCGACGAGATCGTGCGCGAGCACGACCTGGCGGTAAGCCTGCTGCCCTACGTCTTTCACACACGCGTGGCGAAATCGTGCCTGCGCAACCGGAAGCACATGGCGACAACCTCCTACGTCAAGCCGGAGATGCAAGCGCTGGACGCCGAGGCGAAGAGGCTGGATGTGGTCCTCCTGAACGAGAGCGGCGTCGACCCCGGCATCGACCACATGACGGCGATGAAGGTGATCCACCGCGTCAAGGCGGAAGGCGGCACGATCACCAGCTTCATGTCGTTCTGCGGCGGCCTCCCGGCGCCCGAGGCCAACGACAACCCCTTCGGGTACAAGTTCTCCTGGAGCCCGCGCGGTGTCCTCATGGCCGGCCGCAACGCCGCGCGCTTCCGCAGGGACGGCGAGCTGATTGACATCCCCGGCCCGGATCTGTTCTTCAACTACTGGTGCGTGCCGGTTGAGGTCGAGGGCAAGGTCATCCCGTTCGAGGGCTATCCCAACCGCGACAGCCTGCCGTACGCCGAGACGTACGGGATCACCAAGGCGCGGACGATGTTCCGCGGCACCCTGCGCAACCAGGGCTGGTGCGCCACGCTCAAGAAGGTTGCCGACCTTGGCCTGCTGGCCGAGACCGAGAGCGACCTGACCGGCCTGACGTACGCCCAGTTCATGGCCAAGCTGATCGGCAAGAAGAGCCCCCGCGGGGTCAAGCAGGCGGTGGCCCGCAAGATCGGCCTGGCGCCGATCAATTTCATCGTCGCCGCCCTGGACTGGCTGGGGCTTTTCAGCAGCGCGCCGCTGCCGGCTGGGTGCAAGTCACCGCTCGACGTGCTGACCGCGACCATGCTGGCGAAGATGCCTTTAGCGGCGGGCGAGCGCGACCTGTTGATCCTCCAGCACCAGTTCGTGGCCGAGTTCCCGGACCACAAGGAGAAGATCACCTCGACGATGATCGACTTCGGGATCCCGAACGGCGACTCGAGCATGAACCGCACCGTGGGCCTGCCTGCCGCCGTCGGCGTGCGCCTGATCCTGGAGGGCCAGATCAAATCGCGGGGCGTGCTTGTGCCGGTCCTCCCGGAGATCTACGAGCCCGCACTGGTCGAACTGGAGCGTTTGGGCATCCACTTCACCGAGAAGACCGAGCGGATCTGACGGGAGCGCCGCCGGCGTCGGACCGTCTGCGGCGTTGCGCTCCGCGGCCTCGCGTCCTCATGTAGCCTCCGGCTACACTCCGGCGCGGTCCGCTCGCGCGCCTTGCATCCGGCCCAACGGCGGCGGCGCGGGCTACACGCCGTTCGCTACGGCCCTGCCGCAGGGCGGGCGCTTTCGGGTTTTCACGGTTGGTACTCGAGGCCTCGCGGTCAGTGACGGACGCCTAGGCGGTCTTTCGTCCGGGGGCGAGGACCATGGTGAGGTCGCGCCCCTCCAGCGGGCCGGCGTCGCGCTCGAGGCGGATGATCTCGGCAAGCTCCTCCTTGATGCGCTCGAGCACCTCGTAGCCGTTTTCCGGCCGGCGCATCTCGCGCCGCCGGAACATGATCGTGACCTTTACGTGCTTCCCCTGCTGGAGAAACCTCTTCACCATCGAGAGTTTGGTGTGGAAGTCGTGGTCCGCCACGCCGGGGCGGAACTTGACCTCCTTGACCTCGATTTGGTGCTCCTTGCGACGCGCCTGGCGTGCCTTCTTCTCCATCTCGTAGCGGTACTTCCCCCAGTCCATGATCTTGCAGACGATGGGCCTTGCGGTGGGGGCAACCTCGACGAGATCGAGGCCGCGCGTGCGGGCGAGCGCCATGGCTTCTTCGACGGGGACGATGCCGACCTGGCTCCCGTCGGCATCCACGAGACGCACGGGCGAGAGCCGGATCATCTCGTTCACTCTTGTACGATCACGTTCGTCGGCGATGAGAGCCTCCTCCTTGGGCGGACCTCTGGTCCCCCGTTGTCCGAGCGCTGGAGCTGGACCGGCGAAGTATAGCAAAGGGCATGGTGACGCAAGCAGGCGCTGTCAACGGGCGAGCCTGCCTCAGACCCGGGCGGACCAGCGGGCGTGCTCCACCTTCATGCAGCGGTCCATCACGACGATCAGCCCCGCCTCGCGCGCCTTCTGGGCGGCGGCGTTATGGGCGAGCCCGAGCTGCATCCAGACGACCCTCGCACCGCGCGTGATTGCCTTGTCAACGATTGCCGGGATGAACTCCGGCTTGCGGAAGATGTCCACCACGTCGATCGCGATCTCCGGCGGGATTGAGCCCAGGTCGGGGTAGCTCCGCTCGCCCAGCACCCCGGCCACCGCCGGGTTGACGGGGATGATGCGATAGCCATTCGCCTGAAGGTAGTGCGCCACCATGTTGGACTCGCGGTCGGACCTGTCGGAGAGCCCGACGACCGCAATGGTCCTGGCGCTCGCGAGGATCTCGTCGATCTCGCGCTCGCTGGCGTTGGACATCGGCAGCTCGCAGCTCTGCTCTCTCATCACGTCCTCCTTGACACCTTACGTCTGCCCGTTGTGCGGTCGCGCAGGGTCCGAGCCCGCCCTCCGCAGCACCGTTGCGGCTCCGCCGGCAGCAGCAGCCGCCAGCACCGCGGCCCCCACCTGGGGCGCCGCAACGCCCCACGAACCGAGAGCCACCTCGGCGGCGAAGGGGCCCACCACCCGGGCCAGCGACGAGATCCCCTGGAACGCCCCGAGCGCCATCCCCTGCTGATCCGCGTCCGCGCCACGCGAGACCAGCGCCGCCAGCGACGGCATCACCATGCCGATACCCAGCGACAGGGCCGGCAGCACCGCGAGCACGACGCGGAGGCGGTGCGCCGAGGCCAGCAGCAGGAGCCCGAAAGCGCCTAGGGCGAGTCCGCCGATCACCAGCCTCCTCTCGCCCAGCCACCGCGTTGCCCGGCCGACCAGGACGCCCTGGACTACGGCCGCCAGCACGCCGACGTACACGAACAGGAAGCTGACGCCGGAGTGGGGCAGGGCGAGCCGGTCGTGGAGGAACTGCGCGAAGGTGACCTCGAACGCCGCGAACCCGGTGACCACCGCGAAGCCGATCAGCATCAACGGGCCGAGCTGGGGGTGGCGCCAGGCAAACGCGAGGCGCGCCACACCTGACGCAGGGCTCGAGGGCGCGACCGCGGTCCCGACCGGCCGTGTCTCCGGGAGGTAGAGGAACGTCATCGCGAAGGCGACCGCGGAACAGGCGGCGGCCCCCCACCCGGGTGCGGCGAGGCTGATCGGCGCAAGCAGGCCGGCGAGGGCCGGGCCGGCGATGAAGCCAAGCCCGAAGGCGGCGCCGATCAGGCCCATGCCGCGCGCCCGGTCCTCGGGCTTCGTGGTGTCGGCGATCACGGCTTGTGCCGTGGCGATGTTGCCGCCGGCGATGCCAGCCAACAGGCGCGAGGCGAACAGCCAGAGGAGCGAGTCGGCGAGCGCGAACATCACGAACCCGACCACCGACCCTGTGAGCGAGATGAGCAGCACCGGGCGGCGCCCGACGCGGTCGGAGAGACGTCCCAGGATGGGCGAGAAAACGAACTGCATCGCCGAGTACGTGGCCATGAGCAGTCCGAACACCCAGGGCGCCGGGCGGTAGTGCTCGGCGTAGAGCGGCAGCAGGGGGATCACGATCCCGAAACCCACCAGATCGGTGAAGACGATCAGGAAGAGGGTCGTGAGTGCGCGTCGGGGGGATCGCATGCCACCTCCTCGGGCGCCAACGAGTGTACCGTCGCGGCGAATTCCTCCCTTCTCAAGCAAGGCCGTGGCGAACAGGGGGATGGGGGTGAGATCCGCCCCGTGGGCGGAAGGAGCCATCTCGCCGGAGCGTGCGGGTCCCGAGCGGGCGTCCAGCGGTGGGGTATCGCTGGCGTGGCTTCATACGAACACCGAGGGGCCCCGCCGCGGGACGTCCCTGCTCGGTCGCACGCGCAGGCGGGTCGGAGGGCCGGGCTCGATGCCCAGCCCGAGCGACCGCTCCGAGCCCGCGGGGCAAAACAAAGAGCCTCATGCGGTGAAGCGGGAAGCCGCGGACAGCAGAGGGTGTGGGGCGAAGCCCAGGAAGAAGCGGCGAGTGCGCTTCTTGTACACTCCCTGCGTGCGGATTGTCTTTTTCGGGACGCCGGAGTTTGCCGTGCCCTCACTGGAGGCGGTGGTCGCCGCGGGGCACGGGGTGCAGCTGGTCGTCACCAGGCCCGACAGGCCGGCCGGGAGGCACATGCGCATCGCGGCCCCGGCGGTGGTGCCGGCGGCGCGCCGCCTCGGCCTTCCGTTGGCGCAGCCCGACAAGCTCGGCGGCGAGGAGTTCTCCAACCGCCTGCGCGCCCTCGCCCCTGACGCCGCGGTGGTGGTCGCCTACGGCCGCCTGATCTCGCCCCGGGTGTTGAGCCTCCCACGATTCGGGTTTGTCAACGTCCACCCCTCGCTGCTGCCCCGTCATCGCGGACCGTCGCCGATCGAGTGGGCGATCCTGTCCGGGGACGCGGAAACCGGCGTGACCACGATGCTCCTCGACGAGGGGATGGACACGGGCCCGATCCTGCTCCAGCGCTCCTCGCCGGTCGGACCGCGAGAGCGCGCCCCGGAGCTGGAGTCGCGCCTGGCCCGCCTGGGCGCCGAGCTCCTGGTCGAAACCCTCGTCGGACTGGCCCGCGGAAGCATCGCCCCGAAGCCCCAGGACGACGCCCTGGCCACCACGACCGGCAAGCTGGAGCGAAGGATGGGGCGTATCGACTGGAAATCGACCGCCGAGGAGCTGGCGCGCCGCTGCCGGGCGTTCGACCCCTGGCCGGGACTGTTCACCAACTTCCGCGGTCTGCGGCTCAAGGTGCACGGGCTGGAGACGTCCGAGGCAAGGCCGGGGAACGAGGAACCGGGCACGGTGCTGGCGGCGTCGATGGCCGGGATCGCCGTGCGGTGCGGGGATGGGTCGGTGGCGCTCGTGACCGAGGTCCAGCGCGAAGGCAAGCGTCGCATCCCGGCGGACGCCTTCATCATCGGGGAACGCGTTGCCCCCGGAGAAAAACTCCGCTGACCCTCGCCGCCACGCGGTGATCGCGCTCGCGAGGGTGGACGGGCGGGGCGCCCACGCGGCCCGCCTGCTGGCGCACGCGACGCCTGCGGAGCGCGAGCTGGTTCTCGGGGTTCTGCGCTGGCAGCTCACCCTCGACCACCTTTTGGCGCGCCACCTCCACCAACCGCTCTCGGTACTCGACGAGAGGATACGGGCTGCCCTGCGCGTCGGGCTCTACGAGGCCCGGCGTATGCGCACGCCGGCGCCGGTGGCGGTCATGGAGGCGGTTCGTGTCGCCAAGGCTCTGGCGCCCCGGGCGGCCGGTCTCGTCAACGCGGTGCTCCGGCGGACCATCGAGGAGCCGTGGCCCGATCCACATGACCCCGACGTGCCTCTGCCGCTGCGCCTGTCGCACCCCGAGTGGCTGGTTCAGCGCTGGGTCGCGCTGCTCGGCGGGAGCGAGGCGGCGGCTGCGCTCGCGGCCGACCAGGAGCCCGCGCCGCTGTGCCTCCTCGCGGCGGTAACCGTTCGCGAGCAACTCGCCGCGGCAGGCTGCGAAGTGGATTCCCACCCGCTCGTGCCGGGTGTGCTCGTTGTCACGAATGGTGCGGAGGTGGCGGTCGCTGCGCTACGGGCCGGGAAGGCTTACGCGATCGACCCGGCGGCGGTGGCGGTGGCGCGACTGCTGCCGGAGGCGGCCGGGCTCACCGCGGATCTGACGGCCGCCCCGGGGGGCAAGAGCCTGGTGCTGGCGAGCGAGCGTCCGGGTATCAGGCTGTTTGCTGCCGATCGCAGCCTCCGCCGCACCCTCCTCATGCGGGGCACCCTGGCGCTCGTGGAAAGGGGGCGGGGCGTCGTCGTCTCCGACGCCCTCGCCGCACCGCTGAGACCGGGCAGCTGCCAGGCGGTGCTTCTGGACGCCCCGTGCTCGGGCACCGGTACGCTCCGCCGCCACCCGGAGATCCGCTGGCGCCTGCAGCCTGCGGATCTGGCCGGGCTCGCAGTCGGTCAGACACGCCTCGCGGAGGCCGCGTCGGCGCTGCTGGCGCCCGGCGGGGTGCTGCTCTACGCCACCTGCTCGCTGGAGCCCGAGGAGAACGCCGCGGTCGTTGCGGGGCTTGACCTGGAGGTACTTCCGGTTGCTCCGGCGCTGCTGTTCCGCGCGCTCCCGAGCGGGGGCGCGGTGATCCCGCCGGGAGTAGCGGGGGACGGCTTCACTGTCCACCTGCTGCGTCGGCGGGCGTGAGCGGCGCCCGCGCCGGTTTGGCGTACACTACTCGCGCTGCGGCGAGTGGCCGCGCGCGGGGCAGGGGCACATGTCCCGGCCGCGCGGGGTGCCGGCTGAGGGAGGCTGGAGAATGGCGGGGAAAACGGAGCTGGTCGAGCGCATCGCTTTCGAAACCGGGCTGCCGAAGGCACACGCCGCCCGCGCCATCGAGGTGATGATCGACACGATGGCCCAGTGGTTGGGGAGCGGCGAGCGCGTGGCGATCCCGGGCCTCGGGAGCTTCTACACCTCCGAGCGTCCGGCTCGCGAGGTTCGCAACCCGCGCACTGGCCAGCTGGTTTCCGTGAGCGCGTCGCGAACCGTGCGCTTTCGCCCCGGCAAGGAGCTCAAGGGAGCGGTGAACCCCAAGGTCTAGTCGATGAAACACCGGGCACTCGTGGTGGTGGACGTGCAGAACGACTTCTGCCCGGGTGGAGCCCTGGCCGTGGCCGATGGGGACGCAGTGGTTCCGGTGATCAACCGCCTCATGCCGCGTTTCCCGCTGGTCGTTGCGACCCAGGACTGGCATCCCCCCGGCCACGCCTCCTTCGCGTCCTCGCACCCCGGCCGGAAGCCGCTCGAGGTCATCGATCTGGACGGCATCTCGCAGGTGCTTTGGCCCGACCACTGCGTGCAGGCGACCGCCGGCGCCGACTTCCACCCCGAGCTCGAACGCCAGTTCTTCCGCGCCATCATCCGCAAGGGGGTGGACCCGCGCGTGGACAGCTACTCGGCGTTCCGGGACAACCACCGCGAGCACCCCACCGGGCTCGCGAGCATGCTGCGCGAGCTCGGCGTCGAGCATGTGGTCATCGTCGGGCTCACCACCGACTACTGCGCAGCCACCTCGGCGCGCGACGCGATCGAGCTCGGCTTCTCGGCCGAGATCGTGCTCCCCGCCACCCGGCCTGTGGGAGCCCCTCCCGGTCACACCGAGCGCACCCTTGGCGAGATCCGCGCGCTCGGCGTCGTCCTGCGCGACACCCTCCCCGCGTAGGGCAAGCTTCACAGTCGACAGTCCACAGGGCATCGTTCGCCCAACGACGGCAGAAAAGCGGCGAGGAAATGAGCCTTTCCTGTCAACTATCAACTTTTGACTCGTTGTGTGGGCTGGCGAAGCTAGTCTTCGAAGGCGGACCCGCCGATGAACTCCCGTAGGATCGAGGTCTGTGGCACGTCGTCCTGGAAGACCGGCACGAACCAGGCCAGGAACTTCAGCAGGCGGTAGGCCTCCGTGTACGCCGGGTGTTCGCGCGGGACCTCCAGCAGGAAACGCTCGGCGTAGACGCGCATCACAGCCGGCTCGTAGATGAGGGCCGAGTTGAAGATCACGTCGGCCTCTTCCTGGAACGGGAAGATCCCCCGCGCCTCGCCCCGGCGCACGCTGTTCCACATCTCCAGCGTGCGGGTCGTGGGGTGGCCGCGGAACAGCCGGTCACGCACGATCCGGCGCAGCAGCCTCGAGTCGGAGGTGAAGATCCGGTTGTGGTCGTCCAGGGTGAGCTGGGTGAGCGCGGAGATGAAGACCCGGAACTTGGCCTCCTCGGGGACAGCGGCGGTGAGGCGGTGGTTGAGGGCGTGGATACCCTCCACGAGCAGTACCTGGTTGGGCGCGAGCTGCTGGCGCGCCCAACGGTCCGACTCGGTCCTTCGCCCGCGCAGGAAGTCGTACCGGGGAACCGCCACCTCGTCGCCGCCGAGCAGGGCGACGAGCTGGGCGTTAAAGAGGTCGAGGTCGAGCGCCTCGACCGCTTCGTAATCCGGTTTGCCGTCGGCTCCCAGGGGCGTGCGCTCGCGGTCCAGGAAGTAGTTGTCGAGAGAGAGCCCCACCGGCTGGACGCCGTTGACGCGCAACTGAATCGCGAGCCGACGGATGAACGTGGTCTTTCCGGAGGCGGAAGGCCCGGCGACGAGGACCAGGTGAACCCGTTGGCGTTGTTCGGTGATCGCGTCGGCAACGGCCGTGATCTTCTTCTCGTGGAAGCCCTCGGCGATGCGGATCACGTCGGAGATGTCGCGGGACAGGCACAGCCGGTTCAGCGAGCCGACGTTTGCGACGCCCAGCAACTCGTTCCACTGCCTGGTTTCTCGGTAACACGCGAACAGCTTGGGCTGGGGGTGAAGGGGAGGCAGGTGGGTCGGGTCGCCGTTGCGTGGGAAGCGCAGCAGCAGGCCGTCCTCGTACGGCACCACCGCGAAGCCGCGCACCCGGCCGGCCGAGGGAGCGACAGGACCGTGCGCGAGGTCGACGAACGTCCCGCACTCGACGACGGGCACCGTCGAGGAACGATGCGTGGCGAGCAACGCGAGCTTGCTGTGCTCGCCGGCCGCTCTGAACACCGCCTCGGCCTCCTCGAGCGTCACGGACCGCCGTAGAAGTGGCCGGTCCTCGGCGCAGATCTCGTCCATGCGGCGTGCGAGCGAGGCCACCGTCTGGGGCGTGAGCGGAGCCGGCCCATGCCAGGAGAAGAAGTAGCCCCCGCCGAGCGACTGCCCGACCACCAGGCGAGTCTCGGGGTACAACTCACGTGCGGCCGCGAGCAGGATCAGCGCGGCGCTGCGTCGTGCCACGTCCTCGCCCTCGCGCGAGGCCACCCGCACCGCCTCCAGCTCGACCTGGAACCCCCTCAGGGGGAAATCCAACATCACGAGACGGCGGTTGACCAACGCGGCGAGGATGTCCTGAGGCACGTTGCCGAACTGGTTGACGAGGAACTGCTCCACCGTGGTTCCGCTGTTCACCTGGCGGCGCTCGCCGGCGAAGCTGACCACGACGGTTCCCAGGGGCACGCACACCTCCGCATAACGATTGTAGGTCATGGGGGTCGGTCCCCGGTTGGAAGTAGAATCCGAATCTGGCCTGCGGTGCCCGGCGGGGCAGCCGCTGGCGGGGAGAGAGCGTGGCAAGAGACCCGATTTCGGAAAGGACCGTTCGCGCAATCGAGGCGATCACTCGACAGGTGGAGGAGCGCGGCGAACCGCTTTTCCACAGCGGCGAAGCGCCCCTGCCTCAGAAGCGTGAGGTGATCGCGATCGTGCGAGGGCTTCAGGAGGTCATCTACCCCGGCTACTTCGGGGACCAGTCGCTCTATCGTGAGTACCTCCACGGGCACCTGGGGGATCAGCTCTTCGTGCTCTCCAAGCGTCTTGAGGGCGAGGTGTGCCGGGCGCTGGCCGCACCCTGCCGCAAGCCCGGTGGCGCGGCAGTGCCGCAGGAGACTGTGGAGGCGCGTGAGGTCGTGACGGCGTTCTTCGAACGGCTCCCGGAGGTCATGGAGCTCATCGGCGCCGACGTCGGGGCCGCATACGAAGGCGATCCCGCGGCGACGTGTCTGGAGGAGATCATCCTCGCGTACCCCGGCGTCAAGGCGGTCTTCACATACCGCATCGCACACCTCCTGCACGGCCTCGGGGTGCCGCTGGTTCCGCGCATCATGACCGAGTTCGCCCACAACGAGACCGGAGTCGACATCCATCCCGGGGCCACGATCGGCCGAGAGTTCTTCATCGACCACGGCACCGGTGTGGTCGTCGGCGAGACGACGGTTATCGGCGATAGGGTCAAGCTCTACCAGGGCGTGACCCTGGGCGCCCTCTCCTTTCCACGAGATCAGAGGGGAACGCTGGTGCGCGGCACCAAGCGTCACCCGACCCTGGAGGAAGACGTGGTGGTCTACGCCGGGGCGACCATTCTGGGCGGGAACACCGTCGTGGGGCGAGACTCGGTGATCGGAGGCAACGTGTGGCTCACCACCTCGGTGCCGCCGGGCTCGCGTGTCACCCTTTCCCGCGACCAGCTGGGTTACGAGATCACGTCCCATTCCCCAGAGCGCTCCCGTTGACCGTGCTGGTCGGCGTCTGTTACGGTGGCGGCCCATGACGCGACGGGCACTGGCTGCCCTCTGTCTGCTCGTCTGCGCACCCCTGCTTGCGCAGGAGCCGCTGCCACCAGGTCTGCACGGCGTGGAGAAGCTCGCGGCTCTCATCCAGCGCGTCAGCCAGGTGCAGGTGAGCATGGCCTCACTCGACGCGGATTTCGTTCAGACTCGGGTGAGCCACCTCCTCGCCGCACCGAGCGTGTCGCGCGGCCACTTTCACTATCTGGCGCCCGACTCCGTGCGCTGGGATTACGATTCGCCTCGAGAGATGACGGTCCTGATCGCGGGCGGTGCGGCAATCACCTACCGCCCGGCCGAGAAGCGCGCCGAGCGCATCGAGATCGGCAGGGCGCAGCGGCGCGTGTTCCGCTTCATGTCCGCCACCGAGCCGCTGGACAAGCTCATGCAGTACTTCTCGGTTACGTTTCGCGACCCTCTCGGGAAAGGCAACTACGTCCTGGAGCTCAGGCCCGAAGTACACATGATAAAGAAACGCCTGCAGTCGTTGAAGATCGAGATCGAGAGCACGACGTACATGCCGATCAAGGTCGCCTACATCGAACACGATGGCGACAGCACCGAGTACTCGTTCTCCAACATCAAGCTCAACCCGGTGCAGCCCCCCGACCTGTTCAGCCTCACCATTCCGCCCGACGTGCAGGTGGTCGAGATCAAGATGGGGAGCAGCGAGTAGTCGGCGGCGCGGTCGGTGCCAGTGATGACATTTTGATGCCCAGGGCTGAGTCGCTGGCCCGGATTCGCTGGCATCACGTACCGCTCCTTTGCGTGCACGAGCAGAATGACATGGCTGGCACCGAGGCGGACAAACTAGGCAGGGCGCCATGATCGGCAACTTCACGGTAATGGCCCGCGACGGTTCCACAGGTGCGCGGGCAAGTGAGCTGGTCACCGCCCACGGGGTGGTGCGCTGTCCCGCGTTCATGCCGGTCGGGACCGCGGGGAGCGTGAAGGGCCTGACGCCCTGGGAGCTCGACCGGCTGGCGCCAGAGGTCGTGCTGGCCAACACCTACCACCTGCTGCTCCGCCCCGGCGTCGAGCTGATCGAACGGCTCGGCGGCCTGCACCGCTTCATGGCCTGGGATGGCCCGATTCTCACCGACTCGGGCGGGTTCCAGATCTTCTCGCTCGCCGGCAGGCGCCGCTACGACGACGGCGGCGTGGTGTTCCGGTCGCACATCGACGGGAACGAGCTGCGCCTCACCCCGGAGGGGTGCGTCGATGCGCAGCGACGGCTCGGAACCGACGTGGCGATGGCGCTCGACGTTTGCCCGGCGCTCCCGGCCAGCCGAGCCGAGCTGGAGCACGCGGTGGCCACCACTACCCGCTGGGCGGCCCGCTGCCGAGCCGCCCTGCCGGCTGGCGGCGGAACGCTGCTCTTCGGCATCGTCCAGGGAGGGCTGGAGTTCGACCTCCGGCGCCGATCCGCCGAGGATCTCGTACCTCTCGGCTTCGAAGGCCACGCCCTCGGGGGGTTCTCCGTGGGGGAGCCGCCGGAGGCGATGAGGGAGGTGGTCAACCGCGTGGCGCCGCTCCTCCCGGTCGACCGGCCCCGCTACCTCATGGGTGTCGGCACTCCCGGGGATCTTGTGGAGGCGGTGGCGGCGGGATGCGACCTGTTCGACTGCGTGATCCCGACGCGCAACGCCCGCAACGGGCTGCTGCACACCTCGCGCGGGCCGGTGGTGCTGAAGAACGCCCGCTGGAAGCTGTCCGAGGAGCCGCCCGACCCCGCCTGCGACTGCCCGACCTGTCGCCGGTGCTCGCTGGCTTACCTTCGCCACCTCTACCTTGCGCACGAGGCCGCGGTGGTGGTGCTGGCGACCGTCCACAACCTGCACTACTTCCTGTCCTTGATGAGACGGGCGCGGTGGGCTATCATGTCCGGCCGCTTTGCCGAGGTCCGCGGGGAGGTGCTCGCGGCGGGAGACGCAGGCGGCTGAAGAGGGAACGACATGGACGCGAAAAACCCGCTCATTCAGTTTCTGCCCTTCATCCTCATCTTCGGGATCTTCTACCTGCTGCTCATCATGCCGATGAGGCGCAGGCAGAAGAAGCACCAGGAGCTGCTCGGCAAGCTCACGAAGGGCGATCGTGTGATCACCAATGGGGGGATCTTCGGCACGGTTGTGGAGGTCGGGGACGACAAGCTCACGCTCCGCATCGCGGAACCAAGGGTCGACATCCAGGTGGCCCGCTCCGCCGTTGCCGGACTCGCCAAGGATGCTGGGAGCGTCGATCTCACCGCCAGCGAGCCCAAGTAGGGAGGTTGCATGCAACGCAAGCTGATGTGGCGTTGGGTGCTGATCGGTGTCGTCACGGCGGCAGCCATCTTCTTTATGTGGCCGGCGGACAAGAAGATCCACCTTGGCCTCGACCTCAGGGGCGGCATCCACCTCGTTCTGCAGGTCAACACTCAGGACGCCGTCCGCGCCGAGGTGGACGACGCCATGGAGCGGGTGCGCGGTGATCTGAGCGAGAAGGGGTTTGCACCGGCGCTGCTGCAGCGGCTCTCCGCAGGCGACGGATTCGAGCTCAGGCCTGCCCCCAACACCCCGGCCAAGACCCTGGACAAGGTCATCGACGACCGCCTCCTCGAGTTCAAGGTGGACCGCGGGGTGGGCCTCACCGCGACGCTCAGGCCGGAGGTGACGCGCGCGATCAGGGACATGGCGGTACGACAGGGGCTGGAGACGATTCGAAACCGCATCGACCAGTTCGGCGTCGCCGAGCCGCTCATCCAGCGGCAGGGCATCGAGGGCGACCGGATCGTTGTGCAGCTCCCGGGCGTGGACGATCCCGCCCGTGTCAAGGACCTGATCCGAGCCACGGCATTCCTCGAGATCAAACCGGTCGTAACGGTCGCGCCGACTCAGGAAGCGCTGCTCGCCTCCTCGGGGGGGAAGCTGCCCGAGGATTCGGAGATCGTATCGGGCGACGTTGAGGATCTGGAGGGGCGAATCACGGGCCGCGAGTACTACCTCCTCAAGAAGGCCTCCGTCGTTACTGGGCGCGACCTCCGCACGGCACGCCGCTCCCAGGACACCTACGGCCAGCCGGCCGTCAGCTTCACGCTCAACCCGGACGGAGCCACGAAGTTCAGCGCGTATACGGGTGCCCACATCGGCGACCGCATGGCCATCGTGCTCGACAACAAGGTGCGCTCAGCCCCGGTCATCAGGGGTCATATCTCCGACTCCGGAATCATCGAGGGGAACTTCACGGTGCAGGGCGCCGAGGACCTGGCCCTCGTGCTGCGCGCGGGCGCGCTTCCCGCCTCGATCACCTACCTCGAGGAGCGGACCGTGGGCCCGAGTCTGGGCCGCGACTCTGTCATCCGCGGCCTGCGCGCCGGTCTCGTCGGCCTGATCCTGGTGGTTGTGTTCATGCTCTTCTACTACAAGGGGGCGGGTATCAACGCCGACGTCGCCCTGATCCTCAACGCCGTCCTGCTGCTGGGCGCGATTGGTGTGTTCAAGGCCACGCTGACGCTGCCCGGAATCGCCGGCATCATCCTCACGATCGGCATGGCCGTCGACTCCAACGTGCTGATCTTCGAGCGCATCCGCGAGGAGCTCAGGTTAGGCAAGACGGTCCGCAACGCGGTCGACCTCGGCTTCCAGCGCGCTCTTTCCGCGATCATCGACTCCAACCTGACGACGATCATCTCCGCGTTGTTCCTCTTCCAGTTCGGGACCGGACCGATCAAGGGGTTCGCGGTGACGCTCACGATCGGTCTCACGATCTCCATGTTCACGGCGGTGTTCGTGTCGCGGTCGATCTTCGAGGTTCTGCTCTCGCGCCGCGCAAAGCTCACCACGCTTTCGATTTAGGGGGCGCCATGCGATTTTTCCACGACACCCATATCCAATTCATGAAGTACCGCTGGCATTGGATCGCCATCTCTACGGCGCTCAACCTGGTCGCCCTCGGCCTCATCTTCTTCGGGCCTGGCTTCAAGTACGGCGTCGACTTCGCAGGCGGCACCCAGCTCACCGTGAAGTTCAAGTCCGAACCGGACCTGGCTCGTATACGCACGTCGCTGGAGAACCTCAAGCTCGGCGCGGTGACGATCCAGCGCTTCGACGAGCCCGAGAGGCACGAGCTCCTCATCCGGCTGCAGAATCCCGGCCAGGAGGGCGACTTCTCGGCGCGGATGATGACGGCGCTCGACCGGGAGTTCAACGCTCAAACGGCGTCGATGCGTCTCAATTTGCAGGGCGTTGACGCGGTGCGCGACGGGCTCGCCCAGGCCGACCCCGACAGCGTGGGTGGAACGTTCGACAACCGGCGCGCCCACTACGAGCCGATGGCGTCCGCGATCCTCAACTTCCGAAAGGAGAAGGGAATCCTGAACGGCCCTGCAGACCTCGACGGGGTCAAGGAGCTGTCGTCAAACGCCAAACGCTACCTCGCGGACAATGCGCGCTTCGGCAATTTCTCGATCCTGGCCGCGGACAACGTCGGTCCCGCGGTCGGCAAGGACCTGCGCAAGAAGGCATCGTACGCCGTCGGCTTCTCGCTCCTCGGCATGCTGGTCTACATCTGGCTCCGCTTCCAGTTCCAGTACGGCGTGGGCGCCATTGTGGCGCTGTTTCACGACACGCTCATCGCCCTCGGCGTGCTCTCGCTCACGGGGCGCGAGATCGACATCCCCACGATCGCTGCTCTGCTCACCCTCGTCGGGTACTCGGTCAACGACACCGTGATTATCTTCGACCGCATCCGGGAGCGTGTGAAGCTCGACCGCGGGAAGCCGCTGGTCGAGGTGATGAACTCGGCGATCAACCAGACGCTCTCGCGAACCGTGATCACCTCGGGCCTCACCGAGCTGGTCGTGATCGCGCTCTTCCTGTTCGGCGGCGGCGTGATCAACACGTTCGCCTTCGTGTTGATGTTCGGAATCGTCGTCGGAACGTACTCCTCGGTTTTCATTGCCTCGCCGATCGCCCTTGGCGTGTCGAACTTCTTGGAGAAGCGCAAGCACGCCCATCGGCGCCGTTGAGGCGGGGAACCGGAAGGCGGCAACGGGTAAAGGGTAAAGGGAAGGCTCGGGTCGAGGCAAGCACTCGGAACTCGTTCCTGCACCGTCTCTTGGCTCATTTCCGTCTCTCGTGACTTTCCTTTTCCCTTTCCCGTTTTCCCTTTCATTTTCTGGGGTCGCTGCGCTTCCCCCTGCCCTTACAATGGTTTGGTGACGGAGACGCTGCCTCGGTTCGAGGACATCCTCGAGATCGTCTCGGGCTACAACCCGGAGTGCGACGAGGATTTGCTGCGGCGTGCTTACGTCTACTCGGCGATGGCTCACCGCGGCCAGGTACGGGTGTCAGGGGAGCCGTACCTCGTCCACCCGCTCGAGGTGGCCCGCACACTCGCCGAGATGCACCTCGACGACGTGGCGATCGCCACGGGGCTGCTGCACGACCTGCTCGAGGACACCTGGGTCAGCGAGGAGGAGCTCGAGGAGCAGTTCGGCGAGCACATCACCGGTCTCGTCAAGGCGCTCACCAAGATCACGACGATGGAACAGTCGTACGCGGCCCGCGCGGCGGCTCAGGCGGAGAACGTCCGCCGCATGCTCCTCGCCTCGATCGACGACGTGCGCGTGATCCTCGTCAAGCTCGCCGACCGTCTCCACAACATGCGTACCCTGGGGTACTTGCACGAGGAGGCGCGCCGCCGCATTGCTGCAGAGACCATGGAGATCTACGCGCCGATCGCCCACCGCCTCGGCATGGGGCGCATGAAGGCCGAGCTCGAGGACCTGGCCCTCTCTTACCAGCACCCCGAGGAGTTCCGCCGGCTCACCGACCAGCTGCGCCAGCGCGAGACGGTGGCGGCGGCGTTGATCGCCGAGATCCGCTCGATGATCACGACGCTGCTCGAGGAGAATTCGATCGGGGCGGAGGTGCGCGGGAGGATCAAGCACCTTCACTCCATCTGGACCAAGCTTCGCCGGCAGGGGATCGGCCTGGAGCGCGTCTACGACTTCCTGGCCTTCCGACTGATCGTGGACACGGTGCCCCACTGCTACGCCGCCCTCGGTCTCATCCACCAGCTCTGGCGCCCGGTTCCCGGCCGAATCAAGGACTACATCGCGATGCCCAAGCCGAACGCGTACCAGTCGCTGCACACGTCGGTGATCGGCCCGGAGGGCCAGCCGTTCGAGGTGCAGATCCGGACGCGAGACATGGACGAGATCGCCGAACGCGGGATCGCGGCGCACTGGCTCTACAAGGAGGGCAAGGAGCCCAGCCAGGATGCCGAACGCGTGTCTTGGCTGCGCGGCCTGGTGGAGGGGCACCAGGAGAACCCGAGGGACTTCCTCAACTCGCTCAAGCTGAACCTCTACCCCGAGGAGGTGTACACGTTCACGCCGAAGGGCGAGGTGTTCGCGTTCGCGCGTGGAGCGACCCCGATCGACTTTGCGTACCGGGTCCACACCGAGGTCGGCCACCACTGCGTCGGAGCCCGCATCAACGGCAAGCTGGTGCCGCTCCGCACGGCGCTGGGCAACGGCGACATCGTCGAGATCTTGACCTCGCCCAACCAGGTCCCGAGCCGCGACTGGCTCGAGATCGCGGCCACGGCCCGCGCCCAGAACAAGATCCGCGCCTGGCTCAACCGGGGCGAGAAGGAACAGGCGGTCGAGGCGGGCAAGAAGCTGCTCGAGCGCGAGTGTCGCAAGATCGGCGTCTCGCTGAAGCAGCTGCGGGAGGACGAGCGCCTCCCGCAGATCGCGGCAGAGCACGGCTACGGCAAGGAGGAGGACCTTCTCGCGGCCATCGGGTTCGGGCGCATCTCCCTGCGTGACCTGCTGGCGCCGCTGGTGCGCACGCGCCCGGTGACGCCGGTGCCCTCACCCAGGGGCCGCGCGGCGGCCGTACCGGAGGGGTCGGTCATCATGGTGAAGGGCCAGAGCGACCTCCTCACGTACCGGGCGCAGTGCTGCAACCCCCTCCCGGGCGACGAAATTGTGGGCTACATCACACGCGGGAAGGGTGTGGCGGTCCACGCGGCGAACTGCCCCAACGTGAGAAAGCTGCTCTTCACGGCGGAGCGCGAGGTCGAAGTGGAGTGGGGCGGGGTCACCGGTGCCTTCTCCGTGCCGCTGCACGTGGCCTTCGAGGACACGCCGGGGATGCTGGCGGCGATCTCGCAGGCCGCCAACGGGGAGAACGCCAACATCCGCTCGTGCCACCTCTCGACAAACGAAGGTCAGTTGGGCACTGCGGACCTCGTGGTGGACGTGGACGGCCGCGGACATTTGGAGAAACTGCTCGTCGTGCTGCGCCGCCTTGCCGGCGTCACCTCGGTCGAGCCGAGCGTCACGACGCAAGCGCGCCAGCTGCGGGTGCTGTGACCCGATGTGGCGAAGTCCCTTATTGGTTGGTTGTGGGGTGCGGAAGGACTGGTTGCCAGGGCCTAACGGCTGGCCTTCAGGACTTTCCCCGAGCGCATGCAGCGCGTGCACACCTTGATCCGCTTCGTCTGTCCAGCGACGACCGCGTGCACGACGTGCAGGTTGGGCTTCCACTTCCGTTTCGACACGTTGTGAGCGTGGCTGATCCGGTTTCCATTCAGGCTTCTCTTGCCGCAGATCGCGCAAACTTGAGCCATCGAACCTCCCTCCCTCGCCTGAGGGCGGGATATTCTACCACCCGATACCGGGATTGCAAAGGTCGGAGGCACCTAGAGTATTCTTGACAAAAGGGTTTGTCCTGTATACATTAGTCACAAAAGGATGAGGGGAACAAATCCTCCCTAGCGCGGACGACTCAGAAACGAACAGAGGGGGCGACGAACCGTGCTTCTACGAAAGAAAAAAGGGATCGTGGGGCTGGACATAGGCTCCTCTGCAGTCAAATTGGTGGAGTTGAAGGGCGGCAAGGGCGGCAGGTTCACCCTTTTGCACGCCGGGCACGCCCCCCTGTCCCCCGAAGCGATTGTTGAAGGCACGGTGATGGACTCGTCGCTGGTCGTCGAAGTCGCCCAGCGACTTATCCAGGAGCAGAGCGTGAAGAACCCCGGTTTCGGGGTTTCTCTTTCAGGGATCTCGGTGGCGATCCGCAAGATCCAGGTCCCGGCGATGTCCGACGCGGAGCTCGCCGAGTCCATCCACTGGGAGGCCGAGCAGTACCTCCCCTTTGACGTCAACGAGGTGAAGCTGGACTACGTGGTCCTGGGCGGCGACACGGACACCGTTGACGTGCTCCTGGTCGCGGCGAAGAAGGACCGGATCGCAGACTACACCGGGATCATCTCGCAGCTTGGCAAGGTCCCGGCGCTCGTCGACGTGGACGTTTTCGCCCTCCAGAACGCCTACGAGTACAACTACGGGCTGCCCCAGGACAAGGTGCTCGCCCTCGTCAACATCGGGGCGCACATCATGAACGTGAACATCCTTGCGCGCGGGCAGTCGGTGTTCTGGCGCGACATCGTCTTCGGGGGCAACGCGTACACCGAGGCGATCCAGCGCGAGCTGAACCTGACGCGCGAGCAGGCGGAGGCGGTCAAGACCGGAGAGCAGCTCGGGGACCACACCCCGCAGACGATCCTCGGCGTCCTCAACGGCGTCAGCGAGGACCTCGCCGCCGAGCTGCAGAAGACCTTCGAGTTCTTCTACACGACCTCCAGCCACGACCACGTGGAGGAGATCGCGGTCGCGGGCGGCGCGTGCCAGGTCCTCAACCTTGACGGGGTGCTGCGGGAGCGTCTGGGAGCCCGTGTGGAAGTGATGAACCCCTTCCGCGAGATTTCGTACTCCGAGAGCCAGTTCCCGCCTGAATGGCTCAACCGCCATGCACCGGCCATGGCCGTGGCGGTCGGCATGGCTCTGCGGACGTCCGGAGACTGATGCCCATGATAAAGATCAACCTCATGGTCGAAGCACGCGCGGAGCGAGCCGCGCGTGCGCCGTTGATCTCTTTTGGCGCCGCTAAAGTCAACAACTACATCCTCCTTGGGCTGATCGTCCTGGGCCTTGCCTTCGTGGGTCTGAGGTACTGGAAGCTCTCGTCCACGCTGGCCTCGATCAAGGCCGAGATCGTCGTGAACCAGCGCGAGTACGACCGGCTCAAGCCGATCATCGCCGAGGTCGAAGCCTTCAAGAAGAAGAACGCGGAGCTCAAGCACAAGATCGAGGTGATCGAGCAGCTCAAGCAAAACCAGTACGGGCCGGTGCGCGTCATGGACGAGGTGAGCAAGGCGTTACCGGACCTCCTGTGGCTCACCAACATGGGCCTCACGGGCAACGTGCTTTCGCTGCAGGGGCAGGCGCTGAACGAGAACGCCGTGGCCAACTTCATTTCGAACCTGGCGGCCAGCCCGTTCTTTGCCGAGCCGAGCTTGAAGATCATGTCGCAGGACGATCGGGGCGTCTTCACGTTCGACCTGTCCTGCACATTCACGCAGACCCCGCGGGAGGCGGCGCCCGCCGTCTCCGGCCAGCGGAGTTAGGGGGGCTTTGCGACATGGCAGGCCTCGATCTCGAAAACCGGCCGTGGTACTTCGCGCTGATCCTTGGGGTGGTGATCGCGGGTGTGCTCATCTGGGCCTTCGAGAACTACCTCTTCAGCGACATACAGAAGGACATCAAGGCGCGCACCAACGACCTGCAGGTGCTGCAGGGCAAGGTCCGCGAGGGCAAGGCTGCCGAGGCCCGGCTGCCGCAGTTCCGCGAAGAGGCGGAGCGGCTCGAGACCGAGTTGAACCGCCTGTTGCGCATCCTTCCCACCGCGAAGCAGACCGACGAGCTGATCAAGAAAATCAAGTCGCTGACCGAGAGGGGCAACTTCCGGCTCGTGACGTTCCAGCCTCAGGGGTTCGTCAAGAAGGACTTCTACTCCGAGTGGCCGATCAACGTTCAGCTCGAGGCGAGCTACCACGAGCTGGCGCTGTTCTTCGACCGTCTCTCGAGGTTCTCGCGGATCATCAACGTGGAGACCCTGGCGGCCGGTGCCCTCAGCAAGAGGGGCTCCCCATACACGATCAGCGCGGGCTTCACGATGAAGACGTTCATCTATGGGGACTTCAAGCAGGAAGGAGCACCGCGATGAGCAGGGGAGCGTTGGCGTTCGTTCTTCTGCTGGTGGCTCTGCCCGCTTTCGCGCAGGCGCCGCCGGGCCCGGCCCCGACGCCGGCCGAGAGCCCGATCGACACCTCCACCGTCGAGCGTATCTTGCGCGGCGACGAGGCGGTGGAGGCCGGCCAGGGCTTCACCTACGACCCGGCCGGGAGGCGTGACCCGTTCCGCTCGCTTCTCGCACGGCAGGCCAAGGAGGAGCTGGGCGGGCGTCCCCCGGGGTTGCGCGGGATGGGCATCGAAGAGATCAGGCTGCAGGGCATCTTGAGAATTCCCGAGGGTTATGTGGCGATGGTCCAGGGGACCGACAACATGAGCTACCTGATTAGGCCGGGAACGGTCCTCTACGACGGGACCGTCGAGCTCATCGAGCAAGGCAAGGTCGTGTTCCGGATGCAGGTGGCCGATCCGAAGAGCCTCAAGCCCTATCGCGAAGTGGTGCGTACGCTTCAGTGATCCTTTGGGGGTTGCGATGATGGCGACAGGTACTCGCTCGTTGATAGCGGTGGCGGCCGTGGGGGCGCTTGCTGCTCTCCTGGTTCCCGTGGTGGCCACGGGACAGGCGGCAGTCTCGATTCTTGGGATGGCGTGGACTCCCACGCCCGCGCCTGCGCTGGTGATCAGCGCCTCAGGGCCGTTGGCTTTCACCAAGACGCAGCCAGAGCCGGGTGTCGTGCTGTTGGAGTTCCCCGAGGCGATCCTGGCGAACCCGCTGCCCGCGGTCGATCAGCCCGCGGCGGGTCTGCGGGGCGCGACACTCTCGACCGTGGACGAGGGGGGCCGGCAGTGGGCCCGCCTGCGGGTCGAGGCCGATCCTGACGCCAGCATCACCGTCAACGGCTTGCCGTCCGGCGTTGAGGTGCGTGTCGAGAAGCCTCGCCAGGCGGAACGGGCGCCCATGCCCGCGGAGTTGGACGATGTGCTCGCGGTGGCGGACAGCACCGGCGTCTCGGTGCAGTTGAACGGCCGCGGCCCCCTCGAGGCCAGGGCTTTCACTCTCGAGAACCCGCCCCGCGTCGTCGTGGACCTCAAGGGTGTCGTCAATCGGGTGAGCCGGCGCGTGCACCCCGTGGGGACCGCGGGCGTCAAGCAGGTGAGGGTTGCCCAGTTCGCGACCTCCCCCGAGCCGGTGGTGAGGGTGGTCGTGGACCTCGACCAGCAGCTGCCGTACCGCGTAGACCCGACGTCGCAGGGCGCGCTGCTGCGGGTGGGCGGTGAGCCCACCGCCGCGCCGGAGGCGGTCGCCTCCGAGCCGGCGTCGCAGCCTGTCGAGGTGGCCCAGGCGGCCCCGCCGCCGGTCCCGCCGGTGCAGGAGAACCCGCCGGCCGCGACCGAGGCCCCGGCGCAAGTCGCGGAGAAGGTGGTCGAACCCGCGCCGACGCCGGTCAAGATTGTGGACGAGCCGGGGCCCCAACAGCAGCCCGCCGCGGGCGCGCTGACGGCGCCCCCGATCGAGCAGCCGAAGCAGGCGGCGCCCGCCGAATCCCCGTGGACTACCTCGCAGGCGGCGATGGCCGAGCAAGCCGGGCAGGCGGTCAACGTGATCACGGGCACGAAGGAGGTCGAGAGCCAGGTGGCGCACTTCACCGGCGAGCCGATCTCCCTCGAGCTGAAGGACGCGGACATCAAGGACGTTCTGCGCACCTTCGCGAAGATCACCGGGCTGAACGTGGTCGTGGACCCGGACGTCTCGGGGTCGGTCACGGTCAACCTGGAGAACGTCCCCTGGGACCAGTGCCTCGACATCATCCTGCGCATCAACCGCCTGGGCTACTCGGTGGAGAACAACGTGCTGCGCGTGGCGAGGATGGAGAGGCTGACGCAGGAGAAGAGCCAGGCAGCGGCGTTCCGGAAGGAGTCCGAGAACGCGGCGCCGCTTCGCACGATCACCAAGACGCTTTCCTACGCCAAGGCGGCCCAGGTCAAGGTGCTCCTGACCTCCCAGGGTTTCATCCTCTCCGACCGCGGCTCGGTGGTCGTGGACGAGCGCAGCAACATGCTCATCATCCGCGACGCCAGCGACCGCCTCGAGGGCATCGTCAACCTGATCGACACCGTTGACCAGCCCAACAAGCAGGTGGTCATCGAGGCGCGGATCGTCGAGTCCACGCGCCGGTTTGCCCGCGCGCTGGGCACCGTTTGGGGCTTCACCGGCGCGGCCGATGCCGAGCATGGGACGTCCACCGGCTGGAAGTTCCCGAACTGGGCGACGGTCAACGGTACGTCGAACTTCGGCGGTGCGGGCTCGGCGGCGACCAACATCTCCGGCATCGGCGTCCTGAGCTTTGCCTTCGGCGACATCCTCGACTCCTTCAACCTGGACTTCACGATCAACGCGGCGGAGAACGACGGCCTCGCCAAGATCGTCTCCTCGCCCAAGGTCACCGCCCAGAACAACGAGAAGGCGCACATCCAGAGCGGCATCCTGCTGCCGATCCAGACGGTGGCGAACCAGACCGTGACCGTCCAGTACGTGGACGCCACGCTCTCTCTGGACGTGACGCCGCAGATCACGGCCGAGGGCACGGTGCTTCTCGACATCGACATCAAGAAGCGCGAGCCGGTCTCGGGCGTGAACATCGCCGGCGGGCAGAACGCCCCGATCACGACCCGCGACGCCAGGACACGCGTGATGGTGCGGGATGGCGGCACGACGGTCATCGGCGGCATCTATCAGTTCACCGACAACGATCAAAAGAACGGCGTCCCGTTTCTGCGGAACATACCGATCGTCGGTTGGCTCTTCGGCAACAGTCAGGTTGAGAACCGGCATGATGAGTTGCTCATCTTCATCACGCCGCGCATCGTCAAGTACTAGGGAGAAGCCATGAGAACTCATCGGCTCGCAGTTTTCGCGTTGGTCGCCCTGGGGGCGCTCGCGCTTGCCGGTTGCTACGGCAGCAACGACTCCGCCGACACAGAGGCGCCGGTGTTCCTCTCATCGACCGTCGAGCCGGGGCCCGCGGATGTGAGCATGGCGGGCCTTGTTGACGTGACGATCGAACAGCTCACGATCGAATCCCACCCGAAGAGCCCGTCGGTTGTGCTTTCGGCGCAGGACGACGTGGTCCTCACCGAGTGGGTGATCACGCCCATTCGCACCGATGGCGGCACGGTGGCGTCGCCGGTATGGCACAACTTCTACACCGCGTACGTGCCCGCCGGCGGCACCGCGGGCCTCAAAAACTATCGGATCTACCCATTCGAGTACTTCAGCCAGGCGCCGCTCTACCAGCTCTTCCCCGCAAACGGCGGCTTCGACAAGGAAACCAACAAGCCGAACATCCGCCAGCGAATGCACATAGAGGTCTTCGGCAAGACCGTCGCCGGCAAGAAGGTCAGCCTCGTGTTAGATGTGAACCTCAACTTCTTCTACTGAGGGGGAAGAGGAGATGCGGGAGACGACCATGATGCGAAACTCTAAACTCATCGCAATGGCGCTCGGAGCGGCCGTGCTGCTCGTGGGCTGCAACTCCAAGAGCCCGACGGCGCCGAAGCCGACGCCGATCCCGGCCTTCAACATCTCCCTCACCCCGGAAGCGAGCAGCGCCAGGGCCGGCGAGTCCGTGCTCGTGGCGGCGCAGGTCACGGCCGGGAGCGCGAACGCCCCCGACAACACCGCGGTGACGTTCCTCATAAGCAACGGCGTGTTCATCGCGGGCGTGGACGGCAGCGGCGGCGTTGTTACTGCGACGGAGGTCGTGCGCACGACGACGGGCGGCGGCACCAGCGTCACGGTCACGTCCAACGGGGGCACGGCCCTGATCGAGGGGCGCGTGCCTGGCGACACCGATCAGACCCAGATCACGTTCACCGGCGTCGCGCCGACCCCGACCCCGACGGCCCCGCCGGACTACACGCCGAACATTTACGCGCTCACGCCCAACGCCGGCCCATTCGAGGGTGGAACCCGCGTCACGATCTCCGGCACGGGCTTCCTGGCGCCGGTCCAGGTGCTGTTCGACGACGGCCAGGGCCAGGCCCCGGTCCAGGCGCAGGTAGTTTCCACCACCTACACCGAGGTGGTCTGCATCTCGCCCAGCATCCCCCCGACCGCGCCGCCGCCCACTACTGCGGTCACCGCGCAGGTCACGGTGACCAACATCACGAACGGCAAGGTCTCCAATGCCGTCGGCTTCCGCTACGGCGTGACGATGTTGATCTCCAGCTTCACGCCGATGGAGGGGCCTGCGGACACGCCCACCACTGTCACGATCTTCGGCCAGGGGTTCGTCGCACCGGTGACTGTTGTGGCTGCGGCCGGCGGGTTGTACCAGTGGGACGTCCTGTCGGTGGCCGGCACCGAGATCGTCGCCAGGAGCAAGCCGATCCCGGAGAGTGCGAGGACCTGCGGCGACGTGGCCGCGACCCTCACCGTCACAAACGTGAACTCCAACACTAGTGCGACAGCCACCAACCCGTTCACCTACCGGGCGATCCATCCGCTCATCAGTTCGGTGCAGCTCGCCGGCGGCGGGAACACAGTTTTGCAGTACGTCCCGGTCGCGGTTCCGCCGAGCGTCGCGGTGTGCGCGACGCCTTGGAACAACTACTCGGTCACAATCCATGGCTCTGGCTTCCAGCAGGGCATGACGGCGAGCTTCGGTGGCGGCGCGCCCGTGGTGGCCACGTTTGTCAACGCAAACACCCTTACGCTTGGGGGGCTGCCCGATCTCACCTCCGTCAGCCTCAACCAGATCAGCTGCACCACGGGCGCGGGCGCATGTGGTGGCCGCTACGTTCCGACATCCGTGAGCGTCACGGTGGCCAACCCCAACAACGGGTGTTCGGACACCCTGGGCGGCGCGATCGTTATCAACCCGTGCGACACCACCTGCCTCATCACGGGCCTGACCTCGATGAGCCTGGGTGCCGTCGTCGGGACACCGCAGGTGGGGTCGTCGTTCTCGATCCCCCTCACCTTCACGCCGACCCCTCTGACCGCCGCGGCTACGGTGGCCCTGACGTACGTGGGCTTCACGGCGACCCCCGCAACGGTCACTATTCCTCCTTCTGCCAGCCCGTACCCGATCATCGTCACCCCGACGTCGGCCGGCTCAGGCAACATCATTGCGTCGGTGGGCGGCGGGTCATGCACGGTGACGGCTGCGTCGGGCGTCATCACGGTCATCGCAGCGGCGCCGACGGTGCTCAGCGTAGCCCCGCCTACCGGCCCGCAGGCCGGCGGCACCTCGGTGACGGTCACCGGCACGAACTTCGCCACCAGTGGCACAGTGACGGTCGAATTCGGCGCCGGGAACTTTGCCACAGGCGTGACCGTAGTCAACAGCACAACGATCACGTGCACGACGCCGGCAGGCGCTGCGGGTGCTGTGAACGTGGTGGTCACGAATCCGGACACGCAGTTCGGTACTCTCGTTAACGGTTTCACATACACCTAGGATCTTCTTGAGAATCCTGTCGGGGGCCGCGTGCAAACGCGGCCCCCTTTTCTTGCTGGGAAACGGTAAAATGTGCCGATGAGCGAGAGCGCGCGCAGGATCGCCGAGCTCCAGCGGGAGCTCGCAGGGAACCCCGCCTCGAGGCAGTTCTACCAGCTCGGGGAGCTGCTGCGGCGGGAGGGGAAGGCCCCTGAGGCCGCGGAGGCGCTGCGCTCGGGCCTGGCGCACCACCCCCGCTACGTGGCCGCCTGGGTGGCGCTGGGGCGGGCCTGCCTGGACTCGGGGCAGCCCTCGGAGGCGGTTCACACCCTCGAGCAGGCGATCGCCCTCGACCCCCAGAACCCGGTGGCGTGGCGCCTGCTGGGCGAGGGCCACCTGGCACTGGGCGAGCGCCCGGAGGCGCTGGAGGCCATGAAGCACTGCCTGCAGCTCGTGCCCGGCGACGAGGTGCTCCAGTCCGCGGTAGACGCCATCGCCGCCGAGATGGCCGCCCCGACGCCCCCGGCGGAGCCGCACGAGGCCGACACCCCGGCCGCCGCGCTGATCGAGGCAGACGAGGTGTTCGGTGAAGCCGAGGAGGTCGAGACGGCCGCTCCGGCCCCGGAGCCGCCGCCCGCGGCCGCGCCGGACGAGCTTGTCTGGGAGCCCGAGGCTGCGCCTCGGACACCCGAGCCCGCCGTCCTCTCGGAAGGTCACGCACCCGCCCCCGTGCCGGAGGGGCCTCCCCCGGTTGGGCAGGAGGAGGCCGAGGACCTTTTCGGAGGGCCATCGCACGCGGTCGAGGCGCCACCCGAGCCCGCGCGAATGCCCGCGCCGGCCCCAGAGCCGCCCGCGGCGACCGCCGTGAAGGAGGCGCCCGTGCCGCAGCCCACCGGGGAGGCGGAGCTGTTCACCGCGCCCGAGACCGAGGAGGGGCCGGCGCTGCTGAAGAAGGTGCTGCAGGCTTCCGCATCGGACGCCGCGGCCGGAGAGGTGCCCGCGCAACCGCCGGCCTCGCTGACGCTCGCGCGCCTGTACGTGCAGCAGCAGGCGCTGAGCGACTCCGTGCGCATCCTCGAGCGCCTGCTCGAGCGCGAGCCCGCCAACACCGAGGCCCGCGACCTGCTTGCGCTGGTGCGCGACATGATGGAGCCGCTGCCCGCGGCGCCGCCGAGACTCTCGCCGCGGGAGCGCAAGATCGCGGCTTTGCAGCGGTGGCTGGCATCCCTTACACTTGGCCGGGAAAGAGCGACGAGATGAGCTTTGCCGAGGTCCTCACCGAGGTGAGGGAATGCGCAGGAGTCTCCGTCACGGCCATCTCCGACCGGGACGGCATCCCGGTCGAGTGCTGGGGCGGCGAGGGCGGGGAATCCGAGGAGCTGCTCGCCGAGTACTCGACGTTCCTGCGTGAGGTCACGACCGCGAATCGGGAGCTGCAGCTCGGGGAGCTCGAGCAGATCGTCGTTGCGGCCGAGCGTAAGATCGTGCTGATTACGAACATCACCGGAACGTACTTCTTGATGACTGTTGTGGGCCGCGACGGGAACCCTGGGAAGGCCCGCTTCGCCAGCCGTGTTGCGGCTTCCCGGTTGCGCCAAGATTTCGTCTGAGAGGAGCGGAATGTTCACTTTTGACGAGCTGGTCGAGTTGATTCACATCGTCGCCGAGGCGCGCATCGGGGGGATCGAGGTCGAGAAGGACGGGATGCGCGTGCGGATCGACGGCGTGCCGGCGGCGCCCGAGTACGAGCGCCGCGGCGCCCCACTGCTGCCCCCGCAGCTCGCGGTCGCGGGACAGCTTGCATCCAACCCGATCGCGCTGCCCGGCGGGGCGTCCGCACCCGCGGCGGCACAGGCGGAAGACGAGGGGCTCTCGTTCGTGAGCTCGCCGATCGTGGGCACGTTCTATCAGGCGCCCAGTCCCGAGTCCGACCCGTACGTCAAGGTCGGCGACGTCGTCTCCAAGGGCCAGGTGCTGTGCATCGTGGAGGCGATGAAGCTCATGAACGAGATCGAGGCCGACGCCTCGGGTACGGTCGTGCGACGGTACCCCGAGAACGCCCAGCCCGTCGAGTTCGGAGAGCGGCTGTTCGCCATCCGGCCCTGAAGTCATGATCTCCAAGGTCCTGATCGCCAACCGCGGGGAGATCGCCCTGCGAATCATCGCCGCGTGTCGCCAGGCGGGCCTGGCGACCGTGGCGGTGCACTCCGAGGCCGACCGGGACTCGCTCCACGTCCGCATGGCCGACGAGAAGGTGTGCATAGGGCCGGCCTACGCCGCCGCCTCGTACCTCAACGTCACGGCGGTGATCGCGGCGGCGGAGATCACGGGCGCCGACGCCATCCACCCGGGTTACGGCTTCCTGGCGGAGAACGCCCACTTCGCGGAGATCGTGCAGGAGTGCGGCCTGACCTGGATAGGGCCCCCGCCCGAGGCGATCCGCGCCATGGGGAACAAGGCCAACGCCCGCCGCACGGTGACCGAGCGCGGCGTTCCGGTGCTGCCCGGCTCGAGCGAGCCGCTCGGCTCGCGCGACGAGGCGGTGACGCTCGCCGAGCAGATCGGTTTCCCGGTGATCCTCAAGGCCTCCGCGGGAGGCGGCGGCAAGGGGATGCGCGTAGCCCGCGACGCCCGTGAACTGCGCCACGTGTTCGAGACCGCGCGCCACGAGGCCGAGAAGGCGTTTGGGGTGGGCGACGTCTACCTGGAAAAGTACCTGACGGCGCCGCGCCACATCGAGGTGCAGGTGATGGCCGACGCGGGCGGCAGGGTCGTCGCCCTGGGCGAGCGCGAGTGCTCGATCCAGCGGCGGCACCAGAAGCTGATCGAGGAGGCACCCTCCACAGTCGTCGACGCGGAGCTGCGGGAGAAGATGTGCGAAGCTGCGATCGCGGCGGCCGCCGCGGTCGGCTACGTGAGCGCCGGCACCGTCGAATTCCTCTACAACGACGGCGAGTTCTACTTCATGGAGATGAACACCCGGATCCAGGTCGAGCACCCGGTGACTGAGGCGGTGACCGGCGTGGATCTGCTGAAGGAGCAGCTGCGGGTCGCCGACGGCCATGCGCTCTCGATCCGCAAGCGCCCGAAGATGGTCGGACACGCGATCGAGTTCCGAATAAACGCCGAGGACCCGGTGACGTTCGCGCCCTCACCGGGAGAGATCACCGAGCTCGCATTCCCGCTCGGGCCGGGGGTCCGGGTGGACACCCACATCTACCGCGGGTACGTGGTCCCGCCCTACTACGACTCGCTGCTCGCCAAGCTCATCGTGCATGGGAGAGACCGGCAGGAGGCGATCGCTCGTGCGAGAGGTGCACTCGGAATGTTTCTGATCGGCGGGGTGCGCACCTCGATACCGCTCCACCTGCGGATCATTGACGACGCGGATTTCGAGGCGGGCCGACTCTCGACCCAGTTCATGGACCGTTACGGCAACCGGGAGTAGCCCTGCGGGGGGACGCCGTGGGGGGCGGATGCGGGTTTTTCTGATCGGCTTCATGGGGGCGGGCAAGACCACGACCGGGAGGGCTCTCGCTAGGCGGTCCGAGGCGCTGTTCTGGGACCTCGACGGCCGGGTGGAGGCGAGCTTGCGCATGGGCGTGGCGCGGGTCTTCGAAGCGATGGGCGAGAGCACCTTCCGCGTCGAGGAAACCCGCCAGCTCGCGGCCTGCGCGCGCTTCCCGGCGCTGGTCGTGGCCGCCGGGGGCGGCACCTTCGCCCAGTCCGACAACCGTGAGCTGATCTCCCGCCTCGGGGTCTCGGTGTTCCTGGACGTGCCGTGGGGCGAGGTGGCCAGACGCCTACCCGGGAAGCGCGGCGAGAGACCGCTCTTCGGCTCGCCCGAGCAGGCGTTCGAGCTCTACAGCAGGAGGCTCCCTTACTATCGGATGGCGGACATCACGGTCCGCCCCGAGGCGGGCGAGGACGCGGAAGCGCTCGCCGGGCGGCTGGCGCTGGCGCTCGAGAGGTTCGCGTGAGATACCTGATCATCTCCGACCTCCACGGCAACCTGGAGGCCTTCCGCGCCGTCCTCGCCCACGCCGCGAGGAAGCGGCGCGACGCCGTGCTGTTCCTGGGTGATGCCGTCGGCTACGGCGCCGCCCCGAACCAGGTCATCGAGCGCCTCCGGGCGATGGGCCATAAGGTGGTCTCGGTGCGCGGCAACCACGACCGCGTCGTGCTCGACCCCGAGGAGGGCTCGGTGTTCTTCAACGCCCACGCCCGCAGGGCAGCGTTCTGGACGGCCGAGGTGCTCACGCCGGCGAACAGGCGTTTCCTGGAGAACCTGCCGGTGGGGCCCAAGGTCATCGAGGACGGTGTCGCGATCTGTCACGGGTCGCCCGCCGACGAGGACGAGTACCTGTTTTCCGAGATGGAGGCCCAGGCTGCGTTCCGGAGCCTCCCCGCCAGTGTGACGTTCTTCGGCCACTCGCACGTGCCGTGCATGTTCGAGCTCACCACCGACGGCGGGAACGAGAGCCTGGTAGGCGTGCTCCTGAGGGGCAGCCGGGTGGTCATCGACCTCGACCCCGCCCGCCGCTACCTCATCAATCCGGGCTCGGTTGGGCAGCCCCGCGACCGCGACCCCCGTGCCTCGTATGCGGTGTACGACTCGGCGATCCGCCGCTTCACCCTGCACCGCGTCGCCTACAACGTGGAGGCGGCGCGCAAGCGGATACTCTCTGCCGGTCTGCCCGCCATCCTGGCAGACCGGCTCGTCCACGGATCCTAGTCGCTTCTTTCCACTCCGTGGAGGTTTTCTTTTTCCTTGCGGGTGCCCGGCCCGTTCTTCTTCTGTCACTGCGTGACGGCTTTTGTTTTGCCAAGCGGGTGCGCGGGCGCTCGTCGCTTGCTCGCCCCCGCTCGCTGCGCTCCGAGACTCCTCCGGTTGCGACCCGGCAGCGCGTCTCGGACCGGGGTCCCCTCGGTGTCCGCGAGAAGCCGCGTCACCGATACCCCAGTCCGGACCGCACGCCGGGTCCCCGCAGCCTCCGGAGCCATGGCCGCTGGCACCCGCTTGGCGGATTGAATACCCGCCTCCCAGTGTTTGGCGGCACGATCCTGTGCAGCCGACTCACCGGTACGGCGATGCAGACCGCGCAGGAGCATGGCGAACGGGAGGGCGGGGGTGAAATCCGCCCCGCGGGCGGAAGGAGCGATGGCGCCGAAGCGCGCGGGTACCGAGCGGGCGTCTCGCGGTGGGGTGTCGCTGGCGTGGTCTCATATGAACAGCGAGGGGCCCCATAGCGGGACGTCCTTGCTCGGTCGCGCGCGCAGGCGGGTCGGAGGGCTGGGCTCGAGGCCCAGCCCGAGCGACTGCTCCCAGCCCGCGGGGCAACAACAAGCCTCACGCAGTGAAAGAGTCGGGCTTGGCCGCGCACCCGCAGGGCAAAGAAAGGCCCGGCACGGAGGGCCATAAACAACCCACCCGTGGCGGCAGCAAGAACAAACCCGCCACGGAGTGGCATACATCACACGGCAGGGTGGCAGGGGGACGGGGAATGCGAGAGAATGTGCCTGCAATGAGCGAACCCGGTGGAGCGAACGGAGGGCCGAAGGATCCCCGTCATTGCTTCGTGTGTGGGCGTGACCTGGGCCCGCTCCTGGAGTGGAAGAAGATGGACACCGAGGCCGGCCCAATCTGCTACGTCTGCTACAACGAGGCGGCGGGCGATTCACGCCGCGAGGAGCGAAGGCCATGAGGCACGTACTCGCCTGCACGCTGGCGGTCCTTGGGTGCGTCGCGGCGGTTGTGGCTGCGGAGCCGGTACCGGCGCCCGCGGAGGCCAAGGCTCAGGTGCTGGCCCTGGCCGATGCGCGCCGCTTCGACCCCGCCCCGCTCGCGAGCCTGGCCCGCCACCCGGATGCGGGCGTGCGCGAGGCGGTTGCCCGGGCCGTGGGCGAGCTGGCAAGCCCGGCGGGAGTCGCGCTCTTGGCTCAGCTCGCCAACGATCCCGAGCCCGGCGTGCGTTCCGCCGTGGCCCAGGGGGCGGGCAGGCTGGCCTCGATGCTCCCCGAGAAGGCGGGGGAGCGCGAGGCGCTGGGCAAGGAGCTTCGACACCTCCTGCAGGACCACACGCCCGACGTTCGGACGGCTGCCGCGTGGGGAGCGGGGATGGCGGCTCTGAAGGGCAGCGACCTGTGGGTTTTGCAGCGGCTTTCGCTCGAGAAGGCCCCGGCGGTCCAGGCGGCCCTCCTCCAGGAGCTCTGGCGGTTTCCCGGCTCGCTCTGGATCAAGCGGGCGACCACGTTCATGGCCAGCCGTGACGCGCGCGTGCGGCTTGCCGCCGCCTGGTCGCTGGCACGCTCCGGGAGGGCCGAGGCGGTCGCAGGCCTGAAGCAGGCGGCCGGCGACGGCGACCCGGTGGTGCGGATGGTGGCGCTCGAGGGCGCTCGGCGGGTCAATCCCGGGGCGCTCTGGTCCGAGCTGCTCGCCGGGGTCACCGATGCCGACGGCCGGGTGCGGATGGCGGCCCTCCAGGGGCTGGCGGCGACGCTGGTCAAGGATCCCGGCCGGATCCTCCCCCCGCAGGGGGTCGAGCGGCTTAGGGCGCTGGTCGGCGACGCCGATCCGGATCGCGTGCAGGGGCGAGTCCTCGCGATCCGTCTCGCAGGCGCGGCCAGGTGCTGCCAGGAGCAGCTGAGGGCGGCGATGGCCGGGGGAGAGCCGTGGGTTGCCGGGGAGGCGCTGGTCGCCTTCGCGCAGCTCGGTGAGGTTGGCAGTGACCAGACCGTGCGGGAGTGGTTTGCCTCCAAGGACCTGCCGAGGCGTCTCGCGGCGGTGAACGCCTTCAAACACATTAACCAGGGTCAGCGACAGCTCATCGCCGCCCTCGCGGATCCGCAGGCGGAGATCCGCCTCGCCGCCCTCGCGAGCCTCGGCGAGGACGCGAGCCCCACGGTCACCTCCGCGATCAAGCAGCGGCTGGAGGACCAGGACCCGGCGGTGCGGGCGGCCGCGGTGGAGGCCCTCGCCGGGCGCAATGCGCTGCCGGGCCCCGGGGAGCTGGTTCCGCTGCTTGAGCGCGAGCACGGCACGGAGGTGCCCGACGCGGCGGTGGCGCTGGTGAATTCCCTCGCACAGAGTGATCCTTTTACGGACGAGGCGAAGGCAGCTCTCGAGAGACTCGTCGCGTGGCCCGACCCGGTGGTGGCGCGGGCGGCGTGGGGTGCCCTCCTCAAGCGGGGCGCCGTGGTCCCGCTGCCCGAGGTGAAGGCCGGCAGGGAGGCCGCCTACTACAGGAACGTCCTCGAGTGGGCGGGCAAGCCGCGGTGGCTCGAAGTGGTGACCGTGCGGGGCACGCTGCAGATCGCCATGGACACGGCCTCAGCGCCGTTGCAGTGCTTCCGCATCGCCGAGCTGTCCGAGAAGAAGTTCTTCGACAACCTCACTTTCCACCGCGTGGAGCCGAACTTCGTGGTGCAGGGTTTCGACCCACGCGGCGACGGCTGGGGTGGCCCCGGCTTCGTGATGCGCGATGAGCTCACCCTTGCACCGTACGAGGCCGGGTCGGTGGGCATGGCGCTCTCGGGGCCGGACACCGGGGGCTCCCAGCTCTTCGTCACCCTCACCCCGCGGCCGCACCTAGTGGGCCGCTACCCGCATATCGGGACGCTGGCCGCGGGCCTCGAGGTGTGCCAGCGCCTGCGGGTGGGCGACCGCATCCTGCGCACGCGCGTGGGGGAGGGCCCGCTGCCGGCGTATCTCCCGATCCGGTACGGGCCGATCTCGGCCGAACGCCTCGACCGCGAGATTGCCGGCTGGCGTGAGGAGCGCGAGAGCTACAAGCCGCAGTCGAAGTGGCTGGAGATGCTCCGCACCGCAAAGCTCCGCTACGGCCTGGTTGTGGCCATGGGCACGTGGTGCGGCGACTCGCGGGAGCAGATCCCCCGCCTGCAGGCGATCCTGCTGGCGCTGGGCGAGCACTCGGCGTTCGATCCCCCGCGCCTGGTCGGCACGGACCGCAGCAAGAGCATCGACACGAAGCTCTACCCGTACGGCGCAGTCGAGTTGGTGCCCACCATCGTCGTGACGGCAGGCGGGAGCGAGGTGGGCCGCGTCGTGGAGAGCCCGAAGTCCGGGAGCATCGAGGAGGATCTGGTGCACATCCTCGCCCCGGTCGAGGGGTGGGAGCTGCCGAATGAGTGAGGTGGCGGTCACCGCGGCGCTGCCCGGCCAGGCGCTCGCGCTCTTGGCGGAGCAGCATCGCGTGCGCGTGCGGCCCCCCGGCCCGCCGCTCGGTGGCCGTGAACTGGCCAGGTTCGTGGGTGATGCGGATGCGCTGGTCTGCCTGTTGGCGGATCGCGTGACCGCGGAGGTGTTCGTCCTCTGCCCGCGCCTCAAGGTGGTGGCGGACTATGCGGTTGGCGTCAACAACGTGGACCTGGAGGCGGCGCGGACCTCCGGCGTGTGGGTGACCAACACCCCCGACGTGCTGACCGGGGCGACCGCCGACCTGGCGTGGGCGCTGATCCTTGCCGTGACCAGGCGCGTCGCGGAGGGCGACCTCCTGGTGCGGGGCGGCGAGTTCACGGGCTGGCGACCGGACTACATGCTGGGCGTGGGACTGCAGGGCAAGGCCCTGGGGATCGTGGGCATGGGCAGGATCGGGCGCGCGGTCGCGCGGCGGGCCGCGGCGTTCGGGATGCGGCTGTACTACACCTCGCCGGAGCGCGTGCCGCCGTTCGAGGCCATGGGCGCGGAGTACGTGGCGGACCTGGACGCGCTACTGCCGCAGGTGGACGTGCTCTCGCTCCACTGCCCGCTGACCCACCTGACCAGGCACCTGATCGACGCCCGGCGGCTCCACCTTCTGCCCCGCGGGGCGTTTCTCGTGAACACCAGCCGCGGCGAGGTGGTTGACGAGGGCGCCCTGGTGGCGGCGC
>MEKI01000051.1:1147-2103 GCA_001766905.1 Acidobacteria bacterium RBG_13_68_16 | reverse complement strand
GTGATCAAGCCCTTGGTGCCGAGACAGTGATGCGGACCCGGCGAGTACGTGTTTGGGTCCTCGCCGGTGCCGAGCCGCCCACGCCGGTGATCAAGCTCTTGGTGCCGAGACAGTGACGCGGACCCGGCGAGTACGTGTTTGGGTCCTCGCCGGTGCCGAGCCGCCCACGCCGGAGATCACGCCGCTGGTGGCGAGACGGTGACGCGGACGCGGTCGATGCGGCGGGGGGTGGCCTCGACGACCTCGAAGACCAGCTCACCAACCTGGAAACGGCTGGCGACCGGCGGTACCCGGCCGGCAACCTCGAGCAGCATTCCGGCCACCGAGACGTAGTCCGGGGCGCTCTCGACCGGCTTTCCGGTCAGGCGGGCGAGCCTCTCCAGCGGCAGCGAGCCCCGGACGACCCACGTCCCGGGTCCCTCGGGGCGCCACAGCGGCTGCGCGGTGTCGAACTCGTCCTGGATGTCGCCGACGATGAACTCGAGCAGGTCCTCGAGCGTCACAAGTCCCGCCAGGTTCCCGTACTCGTCGATCGTGAGGGCGATGTGCGTGCGGCGGTCCCGCATCTCGCGCAGCAACTCGACCGTGCGCTTGCTCTCCGGCACGAACAGCGCCGGCTGGAGGAAGGCCGTCCAGGACCCGGTTCCTGCTTCCGGACGCAGAAGGTCTTTGGCGAGCAGGATCCCGACCACGTTGTCGTCGCGCTCGTGGAAGACCGGGTAGCGGGAATACCCGTGCTTGCGCACCCGTGCCTCCACCTCCTCGATGGGCAACGCATCGCTCAGGAACACCACGTCGGTGCGCGGCACCTGAACCTGCCTGACCTGCGCGCCCTCGAAACGGAGCACAGCCTCGAGCATCCCATGCTGCAACTCGGTGAGGTGTCCCTCCTTACGGGCAATCGCCAGCAGGAAACGCACGTCCTCGGGGCGCGACGCCGTGGGAGCGCCGTGCAG
>MEKI01000051.1:705-1139 GCA_001766905.1 Acidobacteria bacterium RBG_13_68_16 | reverse complement strand
GACGCAGGCGGGCGACCAGGTGGGAGAAGCCCAGCAGCGGCACTACCACCGGCGTCAGCAGCCACTCGAGCACGGCAACCGGCACGATCACCCAGCGCGCGACGGCCTCGGGGTCACTGCGGGCCAGAGCCTTGGGAGTCACCTCGCCAAACGTAAGGACGGCCAGGGTCGTCACCCCGATCGCGATCCCGATCCCCTTGTCGCCGTAAAGCCCGAGGGCAAGCTCGGTTGCGATCGCTGAGATCCCGATGTTGACCAGGTTGTTGCCAACCAGGAGCGTGACCAGGACGCGGTGCGGCCGGACCCGCCAGCGCTGCCACCCCCATTTCACCGCGCCGCCGCCCTTCTTGGCGAGGCTGGCGACCCGCGCGAAAGGCAGCGTGGTAAGGGCGGTCTCGACCCCCGAAAAGAAGGCGGAGAAGGCGAGGCCCACG
>MEKI01000051.1:0-559 GCA_001766905.1 Acidobacteria bacterium RBG_13_68_16 | reverse complement strand
GGTGACGCTGTCTCATGCGGACACCGAGGGGCCCCGGCACCGGACTCGCTACTGGGTCGCGGTCGAGTGAGTCTCGGAGCGCAGCGAGCGGGGGCGAGCAAGTGCCGAGCGGTCGCGCACCCGTCGGGCAAAACAGGTCTCACGCAGTGAAAAAAGAAAGGGCCCCGAAGGGCCCGGTGTTCAGGAGGAGCGGAGCGATTACACCCAGCCGCGAAGCTTCATCGCGGTCGCCACGCGGTCGATGGCGACCATATACGCCGCGTTGCGCATGTAAACCTTCTTCTTCTGCGCCAGTTCGAGCACGCCGTGGAAGGCGACGGTCATCTTGTCGTCGAGCTTCTTGAGGACCTCGTCCTTTGACCAGTAGAAGTTCATGTCGTTTTGGACGCCCTCGAAGTAGGAGCAGGTGACGCCGCCGGCGTTACAGAGGAAGTCCGGGACCAGGAACATGCCGCGCTTCTTGATGACCGCGTCGGCCTCGGGGGTGGTGGGCCCGTTGGCGCCCTCGGCGACGATCTTCACGCGCTTGCCGATCTTCTCGGCAGTGTCACCGGTGAGC
>MEKI01000050.1 GCA_001766905.1 Acidobacteria bacterium RBG_13_68_16 | reverse complement strand
CCGGGTGGGCGAGGCCGCGCGCGAGCTCGCTGATAGACAGGGTCGAGGTGTTGATAATGATGGGAGTATGCGGTTCCAGGACGGCGTCCAGCTCCGCAATCAGCGCTCGCTTCGCGTCGAAGTCCTCGTAGATCGTCTCGATCACCAGGTCGCAGCCGACGGTCCTCTTTACGTCGGTCGTGAACTCGATGCGGGCGAGGATCGCCTTCTTCTCGGATTGGGTGAGCCCCCATCGCTCGATCTCACGGTCGAGGTCCTTGGCCAGCAATTCACTGACCTGGGTCGTGCGCTCGTCGCTGATGTCGCGCACCACGACGCCCAGGCCGGCCTGTGAGACGCGCGTGGCGATCGAGCGTCCCATCATCCCCCCGCCGACGACCGCAATGCGGTGAAGCTCACGCTCGCTCATGGTTGTGAAACGTAGCACAAGGTTCGGAAAGTGTCAACGGCGTGGTAGCATACGCCGGATGAAGAGAAACCTTCTCCACGGGGTTCTTCCGGGTCTGGTGCTGACCGCCACGGTCGCCGGGGCGCAGGCGCGTCCGGCGTTCCCTCCGATCGAGGTCAGCGACCTCACCGGCCAAACTTACGTTCTCAAGAACTTCCTCGGGACCGCGACGGTGTTGAACTTCTGGGCCACCTGGTGCGGTCCGTGCCGGATCGAATTGCCGGAGCTGCAGAGGCTCTCCAACGAGCTCGGTGGCAAGGGACTGGTGGTGCTGGCGGTTGACGTCGACTTGCCACCTATCTCCGAGGAGGGCGTGGCCCAGCAGCTTGAGCTGATTCGCCCGCGGATTCAAACGTTTCTGAGCCGCACAGGGATCACTCTACCGGTCTACCTCATTGACGGCCCGACGCAGGCCACACTGGGGTTGGACCGGATTCCTTTCTCGGTCCTTCTTGACAAGGATGGGGGCGTGGTGCGGATCTACCCCGGGTACTCGGCGGAGTCCTTCCAGGACCTCCGACAGCAGGTCCTCGGGGTACTGGCGGAAAGGCCGAAACAGGGAGGGAAGTGAAATGCGCAGAGTCCTGATTGCCGTGTGTTGTGTGCTGGCCGCGCCGCTCGCCTTCGGGCAGGGGACACCGAACACGATCGAGTTGACCCCGACCGTCGGCTACTGGTTTGGCGACACCATCTCACAGGGAGCCGTCAACAACATCAACTTCGACATGACCATCGACGACGCCGCCTCTTACGGCCTCCGTGTGGCCTACCGCTTCAACCCCATGTGGGCGGTGGAGGGCTACCTCGCCAAGGAGCGTGCGGACCTCGTGACCGGGCGTGGCGAGTTCTTCGGCGGCCAAAACAGGCTCGGACGGATGGACATGACCACCGCCGAGGTGAACGCGGAGGTTTCGTTTGGCCACAGCCGTTTCGTGCCTTTCCTTGCGGGCGGTGTCGGCGCCATGCGTCTCGACCCCAGCCTCACCGTAGAGGGGGGCAATACCAGTTTGACGGCCGACACGAAGTTCGTCGGTGACTTCGGCGCCGGGTTCAAGCTCTTCTTCAGCCCGAAGCTCGCCTTGCGATTCGACTGGCGCGGCCACAGCGTGAACATCAACACCCAAAGTGGTGACTGCGACTGGTGGAGCGACTGCCACAACGATCGCAACTGGTTGACCTTCTCGGAGCTCGCCCTGGGCCTGACGTTCGTGTTTTAGGGCCTTGATCTTGCGAGCGAGCTTTTGGCGTTGGCTGCGGCTGGTGTTGGTTCTGGCCTTGCTCCTGGCAGGGCCCGCGCCGGGCGAGGAGCCGCCCGAGAGGAAAGACACCTTCACCGCCTCCACGGAGGTTTCCTCGATCCTCGTCCCTGTCACGGTGCGTGACGGCAAGGGGCGGCTTGTCTCCACGCTGGAACGGGATCGCTTCCATCTCTTCGTCGACGACATGGAGTTTCCCATAAGGTCGTTCTGGCGCGAAGGGGGGCTTCCGATCTCCTACACCTTCGTGGTCGACACGTCCGGTTCGATGAACGGCCGACGCCTCGCCAAGACCCGCGAGGCGATTATCGAGTTCGTCCGCCAGCTGCGACCCGACGACGAGGTGTGCCTGATTACCTTCGGGGCCGGCGACGTGAAACGGCGCCTCTCCTTCGGAACCGACCCCGGGCTCCTGGGCCGCATCCTCGAGTCTCTGCGGGGCTACGGGACGACAGCCCTTTACGACATGCTCACGGCCACCCCGCAGGTGATGGAGGGCGCGCACAACATACGGCGGGTCGTCCTGCTCTTCACCGATGGCGTGGACACCGCCTCGGAGTTCACCCCGACCGACGCCGTTAAGGTCCTTGAGGGTCTGGCGGACCCCCTGTATGTTCTCGGCATCGAGCCACCGCCCCCGGAGGAGGGGTCGCCGGATAGCTATGAGGCTTTGCTCGAGAGGTTTGCCACCGCCTCCGGCGGGCGCTATACGGCAGTTGCCAACGCCTCCAAACTCCCGAAGTTCGCGAAGGACCTGAGGAGCGAGCTCGCGATGCGCTACATCATCACCTTCGATCCCTCCGGACTGGGGATGGTGAAGTGGCGCAAGCTGGAAGTGAAGGTGGACGGCGGGTACGGCGTGATGGCGCGGCAGGGGTACCGCGGGACGCTGCCCTGACGAGACGCCACGGGGCTTGACATGTGGCGAGTAACTTGTGATATAAGTACACGGTTGCAAAAGAAACGAACCACTCAATAGCCGGGAGATGAGGGAGCAAAGGGAGGATTTGCCATGAGAAAGTCGCTGTGGGTTGTTCTCGCGGTGGGGCTGGTCGTCGCACTAGGTGTGAGCGGCTGCGCCACCAAGACTTACGTCCAGGAGCAGGTGGCCAGCGCCGCCAAGGTCCAGGACACCAAGATCGGTGAGGTGCAGAAGCAGGTCGAAGCCACCCAGATGGACGTCACCAACTTGAAGAAGTCCGACGCGATGCAGACCGAGCAGCTGGCCAAGCTGTCGGACACGACCAAGGAGGCGCTCGACCGCGCTAACGAGGCAAACAAGTTGGCCAACCACTCGTTCCTGTTCGAGGTGACCCTCACGGACGACGCGGTGCACTTCGGCTTCGACAGGAGCGACCTCTCCGCCGACGCGAAGGCCGCGCTCGACGCGTTCGCAAAGCGCGTCAAGGACGAGAACAAGAACGTCTATATCGAGGTCCAGGGAAACACCGACAGCGTCGGCTCCGAGCAGTACAACGTCCAGCTTGGCCAGGCCCGCGCCGAGGCCGCGATGCGCTACCTCGCCATGCAGCACGGTTTCCCGCTGCATCGCATGAGCGCAACCTCCTACGGCGAGTTCAAGCCGATCGCCGACAACAAGACCGCGGACGGACGCGCCAAGAACCGCCGCGTCACCCTCGTGGTCCTTTACTGAGTCCACTCAACAAGACGCAGCTTCCGCGCCCCGGGGCTTGCCCCGGGGCGTTTGCGTTTCGGGGGGGGCTAGTGGCGAGAAGACCAGGCCCCAGGCCGCAGAAAGGGGTTCCCCACCCCGATTTCAGGCCTGAATATTGCCCCTGGGGGTTATCATAGTGGTGGGATGGCGGGAGGTGCGAGGTGAAGAGACTGTCAATGCTCGTGCTGGCACTCATGGTAGCCGGGGAGGCGTGGGCCGTCACCGTCGTCCTGACCGGCGGCAAGCGGCTGGATGTCACGAGCTACAGCGTGAGCGGCAGTTACGTGACCGTCCAGTACGCAAACGGCCGCCGCGAGTCCTATCCGCTCTCGGCGGTCGACCTTCCGGCGACGCGCGGGGCGAGCGGGGAGAAAACGACGGCCGGGCCCGCGCCGGAAGCGGGCGGGCCGCATAGCCCGTTCCTGGGCGCCCGATCGTCAACGGGGGCCGGAGCCATCGTGGTGACCGACGCGGACGTCCAGCACGTCGAGCCCCCCGAAGCCGAGGAGGAGAAGAAGGAGGAGGGGGAGTCCGAGCCCGACAGCCAGGTTGTGCTGGTGAGCTACGAGAAGCGGAAGGTCTCGGACGGGGAGTGGGAGATCTCCGCCACCGTCGCGAACCAGGGCAAGACGCCGGTCCAGGGCGTGACCGGCCTGATGCGAGTGCTGGATGACAAGGGCAAACCGGTCGCGACCGGTTCTGGCTCGCTGTCCGCCAAGCTGGACCCGGGCAAGCAGGGAACGATCACCGCTCGCGTCACCGTCGATGGTGAGCCGGTCCAAGTCGCGGTGGACCTGTCCTGGCAGGAAATTCGGCCGGTCCCCAAGCCAGTCGGCAGCCCCGCCCCGGCACCCGCCGCCGGAGGAGCCGCCGCGCCGCAAGCCACCTCCCCTCAGGCGGCCGCACCAGCGCCGCAGCAGGGGTGGGCGGTCGCCTCCGGGTCCTCGCCCAACTCGCTGCCGGCAAACCTGATGGGCGTCCCGGCAGCGAACGTGCTTGGCTCGCCCGGGCAGGTGCCGCGCGGCGAGCCGAAGCAGCCGTAGCCGGAGTCCGCTACCCGGAGAGTGCCCTAGCCTTCGATCCGGCCCTTCCGGGCATCAATGAACATGTACGCCACGAGGCCGACATAGAAGAGCAGCGCCAGCAGCTCGGCCCCCGATCCCTCCGCATTGTTGAAGAGGTTCACGCCCAGATTGACGTGCACCTTCCAGCCGAGCCAGGGCAGGACAAAGCCCTGGCTCAGGAACTTCAAGAACGCCGCCACGACTCCCATCACAGCGCCACCGGCAATGAAGCCCGACGCGATCAATGTTCCCCGGCTGTTTCGAGCCTGCGCCAGCTGTTCGTCACCCCTGGCCGAGGCGGCGACAAAGTGTGCGACGAGTCCCCCGACGAGCAGCGGCGTCGTGAGCTGCTGCGGCAGATACATGCCGAGCGCGAACGGGAGGGCGGGGACCTTGACCATCTGGAGCACGAGAATGAGCAGCGCTCCCACCCCGTACAGAAGCCAGGGGACCGGCTGGTCGGACATCAGGGTCTGGATGACCGCGGCCATGGCGTTGGCCTGGGGAGCCTCGAGCGGTGTCGGTGTCGCGGGCGTCTGCACGAAACCGTACACCTTGTTGAGCAAGAGCATCACGGACCCCACGGTGAGTGCGGCGGCGAGGCTCCCCAGCAGCTTGGAGCGCTGCTGCACGGCCGGGGTGGCACCGATCCAGTAGCCGATCTTCAGGTCGGTGACGAAGCCACCCACGGTCGAGAGCGCGGTGCAGACGACCCCGCCGATCATGAGCGCCGCCAGCATCCCGGCGTTGCCCGTGAGGCCCGCGGCGACCAGAATCACCGAGGCGAGGATCAAGGTCATAAGCGTCATGCCGGAGACCGGATTCGTGCCGACCGTCGCGATGGCTTGCGCGGACACGGTCGTGAACAGGAACGAGATCACCAGCACGACCAGGAGCGCGATGATCGCAAGCCCGAAGTAGTTGGGCTGCTCCCGCAGAACCCCGAACGTGAAGAAGACCAGCATCACGACACTTACCAGAAGGATGCCACCCAGGACGGTCTTCATCGGGAAATCGGTGTCGGTGCGCTCCGGTTGGACGGCATCTGCGGCCTTCTTCCCGAGGAGCTCCTTGAAGCCGAGGCCGAAGGCGGAGGCGATGATCCGCCAGCTGCGCAGGATTCCCAGAAGGCCGGCGCACGCAATGCCACCGATCCCGATGAGCCGCACGTAGGTGCGGAAGATCTGATCCGCGTTCATCTGCGAGACCAGGGCTCCGGCGGCACTGCTGCCGAGCGGTGCGGTCAGGGCGTCGCCGACCCAGCCAAAGAGCGGGACGAGAAGAAACCAGGAGACAAAGGACCCGGCACAGATGACCGCCGAGTAGCGCAGGCCGATGATGTACCCGAGACCGACCACCGACGCGAGGACGTCGAGCTTGAACATCAGCTTCGCCTTCGAGGCAAGCCCCGCGAGGAACGGCACGGAGCGCGTGGTGAACACCTCCGCGAAGGCCGAGAAGTGGATGACGAGAAAGTCGAAGATGCCGCCGATAACGGCGGCCACCGCGAGCACGACAGCCTGCTGGCCACCCGACTCTCCCGCCACCAGCACCTCCGTGGTGGCCGTCGCTTCCGGGAACGGGAGCTCGCCGTGCATCTCCTTCACGAAGTATCGGCGCAAGGGGATCAGGAACAACACCCCGAGGATTCCCCCGAAGAGCGCGACGAGGAAGAGCTTGAACAGGTCCACCGGCAGGCCGATGATGAACAGGGCCGGCAGCGTGAAGATCGAGCCGGCGACGATGAGGCCGGAGGCAGCGCCGATGGACTGGATGATGACGTTCTCGAGGATGGTGGAGCGCCGTTTCAGGGTGACGCCGATCCCCACCGCGAGGATTGCGATCGGAATCGCGGCCTCGAAGACCTGGCCCACCTTGAAGCCGAGGAAGGCGGCGGCAGCCGAGAACACCACGGCCATGACGAGCCCGATGACCACCGACCGCGCGGTCCACTCCGGAACCCGGACCCCCGCCGGCACGACGGGGACGTAGCTCTCACCGGGCTTTAGAGGGCGATAGGCGTTCTCGGGCAGCGTGCGGCGGGCGGCGGTCTCCATGACGGTCTCCCTCCTTCTGGTAGCAAACGGCGGGAGCTTACGGGTGCGCACCCTCGAAATCAAGCCGCACCTCACCCTCTTGTCGTGTCCCCGTCCCGGGGCGATACTACC
>MEKI01000049.1:11608-11721 GCA_001766905.1 Acidobacteria bacterium RBG_13_68_16 | reverse complement strand
ACTGCCTCGGGCGCTTCGCCGCCGCCTTCCCGAACGCCGCCGGCGTACCCGTAAACGATCCCGTAGCCGCAGCGGCATGGATCCGCGCCCATGTAGCCTCCGAGTGGGTCCGC
>MEKI01000049.1:9689-11322 GCA_001766905.1 Acidobacteria bacterium RBG_13_68_16 | reverse complement strand
TGCTCGCCGTGACCGCTGTCGTGGATCTTGTCCTGATCGTGCTCTTCGGGTTGGCGCTCGTCTAGGGAATTCGCACAGGCATCGCCCGGCCAGGCTGGCGCCTGCCGATTCCCGCAAGCTTCGGTCTCCTGCTCATGTGGATGCTCGGGCCGGTCGTGGCGCTGACCGTGATCAACCTGGCCGTGCGGGGGCTGGGGGCCCCGTTCGCCGCCCCCATCAGCAGGAGGCTCGCGACCGACTGGCTGTACCGCTACACACGGAACCCCATGGTCCTGGCCGTCCTCCTCTTTCTTTTCGCTATGGGGCTGTGGCTGAGGTCGGCGTGGTTCATCGCCTGGGTTGTCGCCCTCGTAGCTCCGGCCTGGGTGTGGTACCTGATGGTGTTCGAGGAGCGGGAGCTCGAGCTCCGTTTCGGATCGCCGTCCCTCGAGTACCGGAGCCGCACGCCGATGCTATGGCCTGGACGTCCGCGCCGGCGTCAACGAGGATAGGACAGTGGCGCCCCAAAGTGCGCCGATCGGTCGCTCGCGCGTGCGCCGGGCTCCGCACGATCACCGTGCTGCAGGAGGCTCCAAGTACGGGCCGGCAGCGGTCGCGGCACTGGCGACTGCGCTGGCTCTGGGGACCGTTGTCGGGGACGCTCGGGCGGCCGACTGGACGGCCGCACACCTCACGGTCGACGCCACGGCCGGGGTTCGCACCGTTGACGGGCGTTTCTTCGGTCTCAACGCCCCGATCTGGGACGAAGCCTTCGCGACTGCCGAAACCACGGTGTTGCTCGCCTCGGCGGGAACCCGGGTCCTGCGCTTCACGGGGGGCTCGCTTTCCAACCAGTACCACTGGAAGACGAACACCACGCTCGACAACACCTGGACCTGGGCGACGGGCTTCGACGAGTTCGCGGGGGTCGCCACCGCGCTGAACGCGTGCGTCTTCGTCACCGTCAACTACGGAACCGGCACGCCCGAAGAGGCGGCGGAGTGGGTTACGTACTCCAACGTCACGAAGCGCTACGGGTTCAGGTTCTGGGAGATCGGCAACGAGAACTACGGCCCGTGGGAGACCGACGTTCAGGCCGTTCCGCACGATCCTTACACCTACGCGCTGCGGGCCAGGGAGTACATCGCACAGATGAAGGCGGCCGATCCGACGGTGCGTCTGGGTGTGGTGGTGACCACCGGCGAGGACTCGTACGTCACCAACGTCAATCATCCGGCCACCAACCCGCGGACCGGGAGGGTGCATTACGGTTGGACGCCCGTCCTCCTGACCACGCTGCGAGCGCTCGGAGGCACGCCGGATTTCGCCATCTACCACCGGTACGAACAGGCCCCGGGTTCGGAATCCGACGCGGTTCTGCTGCAGTCGGCCCGGACATGGCCCGACGACGCCAGGGATCTGCGGCAGCAGCTGACGGACTACCTGGGACCGGCCGGCGCGAGCGTCGAGCTGGTCGTCACGGAGAACAACTCCGTCTACACCAACCCGGGCAAGCAGACGACGAGCCTGGTGAACGGCCTCTTCCTGGCCGACAGCATGGGAAACCTTCTGCAGACCGAGTTCAACGCGCTCCTGTGGTGGGACCTGCGGAACAGCCAGGAGACCGGCAACAACAACAGCACCCGGTTGTACG
>MEKI01000049.1:9333-9574 GCA_001766905.1 Acidobacteria bacterium RBG_13_68_16 | reverse complement strand
GCACGGCGGCGACCTCGTCGTTCAGGCGAGGAGCGACCACCCACTTCTCGCGGTTTTCGCGGTGCGCGGGAGCGACGGCTCGCTAAGACTGCTGGTGATCAACAAGAGCCCGACGGCGGCTCTCATGGGGAGCATCGACCTCGCCGGATTCGTGCCGCAGCCCCTTGCGGTGATCGACTTCTACGGGATTCCCCAGGACGACGCCGCCCGCACCGGGGAAGGCTCGCCCGACCTCGCGTCG
>MEKI01000049.1:7054-9272 GCA_001766905.1 Acidobacteria bacterium RBG_13_68_16 | reverse complement strand
CAAAGCACCACGCCGTCCAAGAGATCCCCTTCTTCTCGAAGTAGGCGATGATCCTCCGGCCGTACTCCTCGTCGGCCATGACTGGCACGTGCGCTCCCGGGTCGGTTGCCGCCATGAAACCCAGCTCGGTCGCGAACACGGGGTACGCGGCGGCCACGTAGCCGAAGTCCAGCTCCCAGTTCTGTTCCCAGGGTTGCTGGGCCTTCATCGGATACGGGTGCGAGACGTAGCCGATTCCGGGCGCGTCGATCGGAGCATCCTTGACGCTGCGCAGCTCGTACGCCCAGTCGAGACCCGCAACCAGCGGGATCGCCTTGGCGCCGTGGGCGCGGATGATGCCGATGACCTGCTCGTTGATCGTCTTCCACTCGCCCCAGGTCATCTTCCCCAGCGTGCCGTTGAACAACGTCGGCTCGTTGAAGATCTCGTAGAACGCGATCGTGGGAACGCCGGCGTAGCGGTGCGCGATGGCGCGCCAGAACTCGAACGTCCCCTGCTTGGTCGTTTCGTGCATGGGGTGCTGGAGCAGGCCCATCTCGACGTTTCCCATCGAGTGCCACTCGACGATGAGATACATTTCGAGCTCCGAAGCCCACATCACGGCCTGGTCGAGGAGCTTGAAGTACTCGTCCTCTCCCCTTTTCTTCCACGCGACGGGGTGAACCGGCACCCGGATGACGTTCGCACCCCATTCCTTGATCACCTCGAAGTTCCTCTTGCCCCAGTGGCCCCCCTTCTGCAGCTTGTCCGGGTCGGAGATGTTGACGCCGCGGAGGATCACCGTCCTCCCCGTCTCGTCAACGAACCGATTTCCCTCGACGCCGATCCAGCCCGGCGTCTTCGGCAGCTTCGCGACGTCAAACACCCCCGGGTACGGGACGTTCCACCAGTCGTTCCGCACGGTCCCCTGCACCTGAGCGAAAGCAGATGCCACCGAAAAAACCATTAGTAAGGGAAACAAAAGAAGAACCACCCTAGACACCTTTCGCATGCTCTCCTCCTTTAGCCCACACGAAAGAAGAAACATCGGTCCGCCTCATCCAGTGTCGCGTATCCCTCACACCCGGAAGAACCGCATCGCCGTCAGGTTTGCCGCGATGCCGAACGCGGCCAGCACGGCGATCGCTTTCCCGGCCTCGGCCAGTCCCCCGCCGAAGGTGATGAGCTGGTGTAGGCCGGAGAGGGCCCAACCGGTCGGTGTGGCGAGAGCCGCGTATTGCAGGAATCTCGGCACGATCTCCGTCGGCCACCAGCATCCGCCGAGCGCAGCCATCGGCAGCGCAACGAGCAGGCCCACTCCCACCACCTTCTCTTCCGCCTTGATCAAGGACCCGATGAGCACCCCGAGCGAGGCGGCGACCCACGAAAACACGAGCAAGATCAGCACGACACCGAAGAGGTTGTCGTGGATGTTCACACCGAATAGGAACTCGCCGGCGACCATGAAGAAGATGATTTGCACCCCCGCAAGCAGAACCAGGCCGTACAGCTTTCCGAACACCAGATCGCGCCGCGTAACGGGGTTGACCGCAAGCCGCCGCAGAACGCCTGTGCGCCGCTCGTTGGCCACCGAAGCCCCCCCGAACATGAGCAGGTTCAGGAACAGGTACATCACGAGGTTGCCAGGAAGGGAAAGGCCGAACCCGACCGGCCTGGGCTTTCGGCCGGCAAAGCTCGACTGCAGCGTGACGGGGTTTGCCTCGCCCATCAGCGCGGCCAGCGCGGCCTCGGTCGGTGCGGCGCCGTTCGACTTTACGGCGTGTTCGACCAGGCGCCCGTTTATCGCCACCAGCGCGCGCATCAAACGAACCTCGACGAGGGCCGCCTCCGGATCGTCGGATCCCTCGATCTTGAAGAACTCCACCTTGACCTGCTCCTTCTCCAGGACTCGTTGCGTGAACTCCGCCGGTACGGTGATGCCGCGCTCGGCACCCGTCGCGTCCTGCGGTCCGACCACGTTCAGGCCCTGCTCGCCGAGCTCCTTGACGAAGACCCGTCCGAGGAAACCGTTGTCACGGTTGTCGATCAGTACCGTCGGACGAGCCACCGAGGGCCCGCTCGGCCCACGGACGGCCAGTCCCATGAAGTACACGAAGACCAACGGCACGAGGAAGAGCCAGATGTAGGACGTGCGTTCACGCAGGAAGAGCCGCACGTCGTGATGCCCGATCAGCAGCACGTGTCTCATGCACGCACCCCTCTGTGGAGACGCCGGCGG
>MEKI01000049.1:6646-6993 GCA_001766905.1 Acidobacteria bacterium RBG_13_68_16 | reverse complement strand
CCACCCACCCGAGGTAGGCCCCATCCCCCTGCAGAGCCCGCGCTGCGCCTGCAAACCAGGCGGTCGGCAGCAGGGGCGTGACATGATCCCGCATGAACGCCGGGAGCTGTTGAGGCGGGAACATGCACCCGCCCGCCAGGCTCACCACCATGATGATCACGTTGTTGAGGATGTCGGCGCGACGCTCCTTGCCGGCGAGCGCGGCGAGCAAACCCATGAAACCGGCCGCGAAGAGCGCGTAGGTCAAGACGAGCACCACCAGCGCAAGCGGCCGCTTCCACGCGAACTGGAAAACCAGCGCACCACCGCCGAAGAGGATCACCGCGCCCACGAGGACGATGGCGACG
>MEKI01000049.1:5873-6631 GCA_001766905.1 Acidobacteria bacterium RBG_13_68_16 | reverse complement strand
CCGGCGATGAGCACGAGGAGCCCTTCGTGAAGCGTTTGGAACCGCTCGAGCGTGTGGAAGCGCAGCTCGCGGTAGAGGTCGCGCATGGCGTTATCGGCCATGAAGAGCAGAAACATGGCGCCCATCCCGACGAGCAGAAAGGCGAACATGCTCCAAGCCTGCGCCGGCCCGGAGGTGTTGGCGCGGGTCTCCCCCTGGTAGGAAACGAGTGGAGGCGAGAGATATGCCTTGGCCGGGGCGAGGTGGTCACCCGTTCGCTGGAGCAGTCGGCTCATCGTCTGGAAGTCGAGTTTGCCGTGCCCCTCGAGTATCGCTTCCCATTCGGCAAGCTCGCCACCCAGCGTGTGGGCGATCGCGTTCAGGGCCGTGACCAGCAGGCCGAGCCCCTCCTCCACGACAGCCGGGTGAATCGCCTGAGCGGGATTCTTCACCAGCTCCAACACGATCGGTCTGCCGCCCCGGAGGTAGTCCTTCGTGAACCCCTTTGGAATGATCACGACCGCGGCGAGCTCATTGTTGGCGATTCGGCGAAGCGCCTCGTCACGGTCGAGGAGGTGCACATCGAGAGACTTGCCCGCCTCCTGCCCGGTGAGGGCACCACGGATCAACCGCGTGAACGGCGAATCGTCCTCGTCCACCAGCGTGAATGTGATCCGGCCGAGACCGCCCCCACGCGTCTGCGGGCTGAAAGCCAGACCGATCAATCCAGTGATCAGCAGCGGTACCGCGATCGACACGAGCCACGGCACCGGGTTGCG
>MEKI01000049.1:5611-5754 GCA_001766905.1 Acidobacteria bacterium RBG_13_68_16 | reverse complement strand
GACCCGCACCGGAAGTGCGAGAAGCTCCTTCAGGCACTCGGCCGGATCTCGCCGGCCGAGCGCCGCCACCGTGAGCTGGCGGTCGGTCTTCTGGATGACCCTAAACCTCTCGGTAAAACCCGTCCAGGTGTCGGGCTCCGCCG
>MEKI01000049.1:4941-5596 GCA_001766905.1 Acidobacteria bacterium RBG_13_68_16 | reverse complement strand
CAATGACGAAGAGCTGCGCTTCACCCAAACGTTGCTGCAGATCGGCAAGCGTGCCCTCGGCAAGCAACCGGCCGTGGTCGATGATGCCGATTCGATTACACAGCGTTTCGGCTTCCTCGAGATAGTGCGTGGTGTAGAGGATGGCGACGCCATCGGCAACGAGGTTTCGGATGAAGTCCAGGATGTTTGCGCGGGCATGTGGGTCGATGCCCACGGTCGGCTCGTCGAGCAGCAGGAGCCGAGGCCGGTGCATGAGCGCGCAGCCCAGGTTGACCCGGCGCTTCATGCCGCCCGAATACTTCTTCACCGCATCCTTGCCCCGGTCCACCAGAAAGAGCGCTTCAAGGAGCTCGCCTGCGCGAGCACGCGCATCACGCTGGCCCAGGCCGGCGATGCGCCCCCAGAACTCCAAATTCTCGCGGCCGCTGAGCTCCTCGTAGATGGCGAGATCCTGCGGTACGACGCCCATGATTCTTCGCGCAGCTTGGGGGTCGCTCCAGAAATTCGCCCCGCTCACGACGACGTTGCCGCTGTCCGGCTTGAGCAGGCCGCACACGAGGGAGATTGTGGTCGTCTTTCCCGCGCCGTTGGGACCGAGGAGTCCGTAGATCTCGCCGTCGCTGACCTCGAAAGACACCCGGTCAACCGCTCGGAT
>MEKI01000049.1:2718-4824 GCA_001766905.1 Acidobacteria bacterium RBG_13_68_16 | reverse complement strand
CGACGATGTGCTGTGAGATGGCGACGTAGTTCCAGGCGACGGCGCCGGTGAGCCAGGAATTCTTGGCCTCGCCAGGACGCGGGGCATCCCTGCCCGCGATCATCTGCGCATAGGCGAACGGCTCGAGGCGGTGCACCTCCGAGATCTCTTCGCGGAAGGCGGGGGCGAGCTTCTTCCAGTACTCGAAGGCACGGTCACCGCGGCCGATGACCGTCTCCGCGATCATGATCCACGGGTTGTTGTGGCAGAAGATGCCGGCGTTCTCCTTGTAGCCCGGCGGGTAGCTGCTGATCTCGCCCAGCTCGACGTGGTAGCGGGTGTAGGCGGGCTGGTGGAGGACGATGCCGTGGGGAGTGTCGAGCCAGGTCTTGACGGTATCGAGAGCCTTGCGCGCGTGGCCCTCCGCCACGCCGATACCCGCCATGACGCAGTAGCCCTGCGGCTCGATGAAAACCTGCCCTTCCTCGCACTCCTTCGAGCCGACCTTCTTGCCGAAGTAGTCGTAGGCACGGAGAAACCACTCCCCGTCCCAGCCGTGCTCGAGGACGGTCTGCGTCATTCGAGCGGCGTGGTCACGGGCCGCCTTCGCCTCCTCGGCAAAACCCATCACCTCGGCGAGGTCGGCGTAGTCGGGAGCGGCGTGCACGAACAGCCCAGCAATGAACACCGACTCCGCGGTGCCGCCCGCCCGATTCTCCGTCGTCTGGAACGATTCGTCCGGTTGCTCCGAGAAGCAATTCAGGTTGAGACAGTCGTTCCAGTCCGCGCGCCCGATGAGAGGGAGTCCGTGCGGGCCCAGGTTTGAGAGCACGTGGTGAAAGGAACGCTTGAGATGCTCGAAGAGCGTTCCCGCGTTTTCGGGATCGTTGTCGAACGGCACGGCCTCTTTCAGGATCCCGAGGTCACCCGTCTCCTTGACGTACGCGGCTACGCCCTCGATGAGCCAGAGCGGGTCGTCGTTGAATCCGGACCCTATGTCGTGGTTGCCGCGCTTGGTGAGCGGCTGGTATTGATGGTAGGCGCTCCCGTCCGGAAACTGGGTGGCGGCGATGTCGAGGATGCGCTCGCGCGCACGCGCAGGCACGAGGTGCACGAAACCCAGAAGGTCCTGGTTGGAGTCGCGGAACCCCATGCCGCGGCCGATGCCGGTTTCGAAGTACGACGCGCTCCGTGACATGTTGAACGTGACCATGCACCCGTAGGGGTTCCAGATGTTCACCATCCGGTCGATGCGGGGATCGCCCGTCGCCACCGAGTACGTGGACAGAAGTCCGGCCCAGTACTCCCGCAGCTCGGCCACCGCTGCATCCACCTGCTTTGTAGTCGAGAAGCGCGCGAGAAGCTCTCTGGCGCGAGCCTTGTTGACGACCCCTGGCTTCTCCCACTTTTCCTCGACGGGGTTTTCGACGTAGCCGAGGACGAAGACCAACGTTCTCTCCTCCCCGGGGGCGAGGTCCACAGCGATCTGGTGGGAGCCGATGGGGGCCCATCCGCTCGCGATTGAGTTGCGCGACCGTCCCTCCGCCACTGCCTGCGGCTCGTCCCAGCCGTTCCACAGGCCCATGAAGCTCTCGCGATCGGTGTCGAACCCGGCGAGCGGCGCGTTGACCGCGTACACGGCAAAGTGGTTTCTGCGCTCGCGGTACTCGGTCGTGTGGTAGATCGCGCTCCCAACCACCTCGACCTCGCCCGTCGAGAGGTTCCGCTGGTAGTTCGTCTGATCGTCCCACGCGTTCCAGAGACAGAACTCGACGAACGAGAACAGCCGAAGGGAGCGTGGCTTGTCTGTTAGGTTGCGGACGCGGACACGATGGACCTCGGCGTTCGTGTCGAGCGGGACAAAGTGCAGAACCTCGGCCCGAATTCCGTTCCGCTCGCCGGTGATCACCGTGTAGGACAGGCCGTGGCGACACTCGTACCGGTCGAGGTCGCGCTTGACCGGTGCCCACCCCGGGGACCAGAAATCCTCGCCGTCCCGGATGTAGTAGTACCGGCCCCCCACATCCAGGGGGACGTTGTTGTAGCGGTAGCGGGTCAGGCGTCGCAGGCGGGCGTCACGGTAGAAGCAGTAGCCGCCGCCGGTTTGCGAGATGAGGCCGAAGAACT
>MEKI01000049.1:341-2711 GCA_001766905.1 Acidobacteria bacterium RBG_13_68_16 | reverse complement strand
CCCGAGGTAATTGATCCACGGGAGCGGCGTCCGGGGGGTGGTGATGACGTACTCGCGGGCGTCGTCGTCGAACCGTCCGAAGCGCATCGGCCCCTCCTCGTAGGACCCCGGTTGTGCGCCTGTTCGCGCCCAGAGAATAGCCTGTTACGGCGCCATTGACAACGCTGTCGTTCCCGGTATCCTGACCGCGTTTTCCCCGGTGCTGTCTGCCAGGCGCCACCGCCCCAGGGAGGGCCGATGAACCAGCAGATCGCCAGCATCTGGCACCCGATCGACATCGCCGTCCTCGTCCTCTACTTCGCAGCGATGGTGGGCATCGGCGTGGCCGTGATGAGAAAGGCCTCCAGGGGTCTCGACAGCTACTTCCTCGCCGGCAAGGAGCTGCCCTGGTACATCCTGGGCATCTCAAACGCCTCCGCGATGTGGGACATCACGGGGACGATGTGGCTCGTCTACAACATCTTCGTGTACGGCATGAAGGGCATCTGGCTGCCGTGGCTGTGGCCCACCTTCAACCAGGTTTTCCTGGCCGTCTACCTCGCGAGCTGGATCCGCCGCTCGAACGTGCTGACCGGCGCGGAGTGGATGACGAGCCGCTTCGGCGAAGGCCGCGGCGCCGAGCTCAGCCGCGTTATCGTCGTGATCTTCGCCCTCGTGAGCGTCGTGGGTTTCATCGCCTACGACTTCCAGGGCATGGGTAAGTTCACGGCTTCGTTTCTGCCGTGGAACCTCTCGCCCAACACGTATGGCATCCTGATCATGACTGTCACCGCAATCTACGTGTTGCTCGGAGGCATGATCAGCGTCGTGATCACCGACGTGGCGCAGTTCGTGATCATGGCGATTTGCTCCCTCGTGATCGCCGGCATCGCAATGGCGCAGGTCTCGCCCGAGCAGATCGCGGCCGTGGTGCCGGCCGGTTGGAGCGACGTCTTCTTCGGGTGGAGGCTGGACCTGGACTGGTCCGCTACGATCCCCGCGATCACGCACAACATCGCAAACGACGGCTACTCGATCTTTGGCCTCTTCTTCATGGCCATGCTCTTCAAGGGCATCCTCGTCTCGATCGCCGGACCCGCGCCCAACTACGACATGCAAAGAGTGCTCGCGGCAAAAAGCCCGAAGCAGGCGTCGCTGATGAGCGCCGTCGTCTCCGCCGCGCTCCTTCCCCGCTGGTGGATGATCGGCGGCATCACGGTTCTGGCCATCCACTACCTGGGTCCGACCTTCAAGACGATGACGTCGGCCGACTTCGAAATGGTCCTCCCCTGGGTGATCCGGGAGAAGATCCCCGCGGGCCTTCTCGGCGTGCTCCTGGCGGGCCTTCTCGCATCGTTCATGTCCACGTTCAGCGCGACGCTCAACGCGGGCGGGGCGTACCTGGTCAACGACCTCTACAAGCGCTACATCAAGAGGGACGCTGCTCCGAAGCACTACATTCACGTCAGCTACGTCGCGCAGATCGCCATCCTGGCACTCGGCATCTTCTTCGGCTTCCAGGCGGCATCGATCAACCAGGTGACGCAGTGGATCGTGAATGGGCTGTGGGGCGGCTACACAGCGCCCAACCTCCTCAAGTGGCACTGGTGGCGCTTCAACGGCTTCGGCTACTTCTGGGGCATGGTGGCCGGGATCGCCGCCGCCCTCGCCGTACCGAAGCTCTTCCCAAACCTTTCTCCGCTCGCCGGATTCGCCCCAATCTTCATCGTGTCGATCATCGCCAGCATTCTTGGCAGCCTGCTGAGCGACCCGGAGCCGGACAGCGTCCTCATCCGCTTCTACAGGCAGGTGCGGCCGTGGGGCTTCTGGGGTCCGGTGCTGCGTAAGGTGCGCGCCGAGGAGCCGTCGTTCCAGGCCAACCGCAACGCGGCGCGGGACGCCTTCAACGTCGGAATCGGCATCGCGGCCCAGATGACGCTCGTCACCATCCCGCTCTACATGATCCTCCGCGACTGGAAGGGTTTCTGGATCTCGATTCTGATCCTCGCCGTCACAACCGTGATCCTCAAGAAGACGTGGCTGGACAAGCTCGAGGCTGCGTAGCCTACGCGGCGTCGCGGCGCCCCAGCACACACCCGACCAGGGCGCCGAAGAGGAGGTTCGAGCAGGTCGTCTCGACCAGGTGCGTCATGCGCACCGACGCCGGCATGTAGGGGTTCGGCGCCAGCAGCATGACCACCCAGACTGTGAAGAGACAGGCCGTCAGAAGCGCCGACTCCAGGCGGCCCCCGCGCAGCCAGGCGAGCAGCGGCAGGACGAACACGACCCAGAGAATCCCCCGGCCGAACTGAAACCCGAAGAACCAGGGCGATCCCGCCCAGATCTTCGCAACCTGTGCGGCGAAGCTCCCGGGATCGGTGTCGTTGTAGT
>MEKI01000049.1:0-292 GCA_001766905.1 Acidobacteria bacterium RBG_13_68_16 | reverse complement strand
GTAGACCGCCACGTAGACCGCGGCCAGGACGGCCGTGCGCACGACCACGCCGCGAACCGGCAACCATCGCGGAGGAACATCGGGCGTCACAGCGGTCGGCGGCCTGTGTCGTCCCCAGATCAGCACCGTCGCAGGGGCGAAGACGACGGCAGCGATGGCGCCCATCACGAACAGGCGGGTCACGAACCCGGGCGGAAGGTGGCGCGGCAGGAAAAGTGCCGACTCGATCTGCGGCAGGAACGTCCCCAGCCCGAAGTAGGCCATAAAGACCGCGAGCGCAAGGCGCACGCCC
>MEKI01000048.1:9326-26230 GCA_001766905.1 Acidobacteria bacterium RBG_13_68_16 | reverse complement strand
GTTCCGCGGGTCGGCGCCGCCGGCCTCGGTCGTGGCGCTCAGGCTCGACGGCGCCCGGGTCGCCGTGCAACAGGTGGGGTACTCGGGCGAGTACGAGTTTGTCGACGTCGCGCTGCCGTCGCGCGGCCTGATCGTCGTCGAGATCGAGATCTACCAGCGGCAGAACCTGACCGTGCCGATCGAGGTGCGCCGGCAGCTCTCCACAGCTTCGGCGCTCCTCCTGGCCGACGGCGCGACGACCGTGGCGACCGGGGGAGGGGTCGCCGGCCGTTTCACCAGCGGCTTCGTCGGGACCTCGACGGGGGAGCCGAGTCACGCCGGGGGGTACTTCTACGTCCGTCACGGCCTCACCGACTCGGCGACCGCCGAGGCGTCGGTGGAGACGATCGGCTCCCACGTCGAGGGGAGCGCCGGCATCGTCGCCCAGCTCTCGCGGCCGTTCCTGCTGCAGGCGACGCTGGTCGGGGGCGGCGGGGAGGTCGGCTACGACGCCGGCCTGTCCGGCTCGTTCGAGCGCGGTATCCTCTCTGTCCGCTCGCAGTCGCAACCCGCGGGTCTCACGTACTACGGCCTGTCCGCCGACCGCTGGGACCACATCGCCGAGGGGTTCTACAGGCTGAGCCCTGGCCTCGACCTCGGGCTGATCGCGCGGCGGATCAACGACGGCGTCGAGGAGGCCGATTTCGTGCGGCCGACCGTGCGGTGGCGGCCGTTCAGCCGCCTCTCCCTGAGCGCTTTCCCTGACACCTACGGCGACTACCAGGCGAACCTGTTCGCGCAGCCGGGGCAAAAGATCTGGCTGGCGGTGAACTACGCAAAGACCGTGAACGCTGAGCTGACGGTCGGCGTGGCGCCGATGCTTCAGGTCGGCGTCACCGCGGAGGCCGGCGGCGGCCTCGACGAGCGCTACACCGCGTATCTCGGCGGCTCGTGGGCGCGGTTCCCGGGCCTGACGTTCAAGGCCGGCGCGATCACCTCGGCCGGCCGGACCGGCGGCCTGCTCTCGGTCAACGCACCGATCGGCTTCGGCCTGCTCGGGGCCCTCGACTACCAGGCCGTCCCCTCACGAGTTTCCGGACCGGCGTTCTCCGAGCCGAGGCTCTCGATCAGCGTGGTCGCGGACCTGGCAGTCGCCGGGCGCGGACTGGTGCCGGCCAGCGCGAGCGGCATGGTGCGCGGCTCCGGCGCGGTCGCGGGCCGGCTCCGCGCGGCGGAGGGGCTTTCCCTGCCGGGGGTGAGCCTGGCGGATGTCGCCGTCCTGGTGAACGGGCGTAGCCGCGGGATGACCGGCGCCCAGGGGGCGTACTTCATCGGCTACCTCCCCGAGGGCGTGCACACCGTCGAGATCGACGTCGGCAACCTGCCGATCGCGCTGGTCCCGGTCAAGTCGGTGCGGGTTGCGCGGGTGGTCAGCGGCGGGGTGACCCGGGTGGACTTCGAGCTGCGGCTCGAGTTCGGGCTCGCCGGCCGGGTGCGGGACGCGATCGGCACGCCGCTGGCCGGTGTCCGCGTCGAGCTGGTGGCCCCGGGCGGCGAGATCGTGGCCAGGGGCCGGACCGACAGCTTCGGCCTGTACCGGATCGACGGAGTGGCCCCGGGGCGCTACGTGGTCCGACTCTCCAAAGACAGCGTGCCGGAAGGGGTCGTGCCACCGTCCCGCGAGATCGCCATCGTTGACGACTTCCTGTTCGACCAGGATCTCACGGTGCCGGTGGCGGTGCCGCCGATGCCCGCCGACGGCGACCAGCCCGACTGAGCGCCGGTCGCAGCGCCGGCGGCTCAGCCGGAGCGTCGGAGGGCGAGGGCACCGAGAGCGGCCAGCAGCGTGGCGAAGATCATCAGGCCGGCTTCGCCGAGCGTCGGGATCATCGCGGCGCCGTTCTCCTGGAAGGCGATGACGACGGCGGTGGAGTTGTTGCCGGCGTCGGGGTCGGCCTCGGTGGCGCTGGCTCCGAGCGGGACACTTACGGACGTCGGCGATGAGCCGACGACGTCGAGGGTCACGGTGCACGAGGTCTGGCCGCCCGGCGGCAGCGAGCCGACCGCCCAGGAGCCGTCCGTGAACTCGCCGCCGCAGGTGTCGCCTGCGAAGCTCAGCTGAGGCGGCAGCGTCTGGGCCGCGACAACGCCGGTGACTGCAGAGGGGCCGAAGTTGGTGACGTAGACGTCGTAGCTGATCTGCTGGCCCGGTTGCACCAGGTACTCGTCGTTGACCACGCCCAGCGACACGTCGGCGACGGCGCCGCCGAGCGGGAACGCCGGCTCGTAGAAGCACACCGAGGTACCGCCCGGCACGGCGCCGGACTGGTTCGCCGCGTACTGAAGCCCAACCCGCGCCTCGCTGTCCTGGATGCCAACGGTTGCCGACGCACCGCCGGAGGGGTCGAGAGGAGCGAACTGGAAGGCGATGGCGTTGCTCGAGTGATAGAGCAGCGCCTGGAAACTGAACGTCCCCGGCACGCCGCGGGCGAACCCCCAGTCGCTCCACTGCAGCACGGTGCAGGGCTCCCCGGTGACCGTCCCGGAATCGCGCGGGCAGACCGGGAAGTACTGCTGCTGCGCCGTACCGGTCCCTCCTGCCGCGAGATCGTCGTGGTAAGGCATCAGGCGGCCGGCGACGCCGAAGATCTGCTGCCCGCTCACGCTGGTGGTGTGGCCGGGCACCGCGGGGAGGGGGGCGTCGTTGGAGAAATCCCGGCCGTCGTCCCCGTCGAGCGAGGTCGCCGTGGCCAGGTAGCCGTTGGTGGACATCATGAGCTGGCTCACCGTGGCACCGTAGAACTGGAGCGGAGCGCCCAGCGCGATCGCCGCCCCACCGTCGTCGTCGGCAGGCGGGTCGAGGCCGGGATCGCGGTACGGCGCGGTGAAACTCACCGGCGCGCCGGTCGCCCGGATGTCGACGAACGAGTAGGTGCAGCCCGGCTGGCTCTGGTCGTAGACCACGTAACCGAACGAGTCGCGGGTGCCGTTGGCCCCGGAGGGAGCCTGGGCCGAGGAGTCGATCGCGGCCGCAAGCACGACGACGCACGCAACGCCGAGGCAGGGCGCCGACACGCGAAGGGCCGGCTCAAGCCACAAGCGCTTGGCCATCGCCGTCAGCTCCCCTCGACCGACATGCACCACTGGACGAGGGTGCCGGTGGTGGGGTTGCGGCGGTCCGAGACGTTGAGCTGCCAACTGCCCGCCACTGACTCGCCGTCGAAAAGGGAGAGGGGGTTGTTGGGCGTGAACACCCCGTAGATGCCCGGCGGGGTCGCGGTGACGCACTGGTTCTCGACCGGGAGCACCCCCTCGTCGTCAATTGTGGCCAGGATGTTGTCGCCGCCGCAGCCCGCACTGAGGCCGGGGTAGCGAGGCCGGTCGACGGCCGTCACCGAAGTGCCGGTGTCGACGTGCGTGAGCTTCACGATGAGGTCGCCCACGTTCCCATGGGTGATGTTCAGGAAAAGTTCGACATCGCCGATCCTGAAGGTGTCCGAGATGGTCAGCGAGCTGGTCACACCGGTCGTGTTGTTGTTCGGGATCGTCACGTTCGGGGTGAGGCAGTAGGTCGAGCGCGCTACGGTGCCTTGGGTGCTGGCGAAGACCTCGGTGTTGAGGTCGGCGTTGCCGCCCGTGAGGTCGCCGCTCGATTGGAAGTCAACGAGCGGGATGGTCTGGTTGAGCGCGATGGCCGGGAACGACCAGCTCGGCGCGGAGGCGACGACCGAGGACGTCGGACCGCTGGCGTCGATCCGTATGGTGTCGACGTTGAACGTGGTCGTGTCGAGCCGCTCGGCGGCGAAGTAGCGCGCCGAGTCCTCGGCGGTGACCCAGGTGTGCGCGATTGTTGCGGCGCTGCTGGTGAGCTGGAGGTAAGCCGGTGTGCTGGTCCAGCGGAACACCTCGAGGTTGCCGTCGGCGTTCCCGCCGGTGAAGTTACCGCTCGAGAGGAAGCCAACGTAGGTGCCGTCACCGTTGGCGGAGGGCACGTCGTTGACCACCGTGGCGGCGGTGTTGGTGACCTGGAGGTACGTGCCGGCGCTCCGGTCCCAGCGCACAATCTCGTTGTTGCCGTCGGCGTTGCTGATCCCCGGGTAGACACAATTGGTGACCATAAAGACGTACTGGCCGGTGCTGTTGTTGATCGACGGCACGAAGCTCGAGCACCCGGTGGTCTCCCGCTTCACGAACGTCGAGGTCCCGTCGTACACGACCACTTCGCTGTTGCCGTCGGCGTTGTAGCCGACGTTGACCGGGCAGGTCGTCTGGAACGCGACGTAGCCGCCGCTGGCATCAACGGCAATGCTCGGTGCGGTGTTGGCGCAGCCGGTAGTGTTGGTGAGCTGCAGCATGGTGGAAGTGCTCCGGTCGAACCGGAAGATCTCCCAGTTGCGGTCCGCGTTGCCGCCGGTGAGGTCTGCGGTCGAGGCAAACGCGATCCACCGGCCGTTGCTGGTCACGGAGGGCCTGCCGAAGTCGGCGCCGACGGCGGTCGTGATGCGCTGGAACGCGCTGTCGGACCAGGTGAACAGCTGCGTCTGGACGTTCGGGTTGTCGCCGGTCAGGTTACCGTTGGAAATCAGCGCCGCGACCGTCCCGGTGTTGCTCACCGCGACGTCGCGCGTCTCGGTCAGCGTGAACGTGAGGCCGCCGGCCTTGGCCTCGAGGTTGAGGCCCGCGGTGTTGGTCACCTGGCCAACGGAAGATCCGCATGTTGAGGGGAACACAACGTTGTCGATCAGCAGGCCGGTGTCGTTGGCCGTGTCGCCCTGGTCGGCGAGAAGGAACTCGAGGGTGTAGGTGCCCACGGTGCTGATCACGACGCACGCCTGCTGGAACGGCGTCCAACCGTCGGAGAACAGGCTGGTGTTGGTGACGCCCGGGCTCGAGACCGTCGTGCTGGTGCCGCTGTAGTCCGGTGAGTCGCTGTACTTGGAGCCGCCACCAGGCTTGTAGACGCTGCGCGCGAAGACGACGGTGCCGTTGAGGGTGACCCTGGAGAAGTCGTCGTAAAGGGCCGCCCGGCTCTTCTCGGAAGTGAGCATCGCCCAGCTAAAGCTCAACGCCTGCCCCGCGCTGGCAACGGTGAACGAGGCACTGAGCGTGGCAATGTCGTAGTCATTCGTGCCGTTGCCGTCGAGGTCGCCTCGTGCGTTCGCGTTGAGCTGTCCGCGGCCGGTGGACAGGAGCGCGAACTTGGTCCCTTCGGGGGGGGTGATGTTGGGAGTGAAGTTGGTGGCCCCGAGCACCTCGACGCGGCTGGTACCCCCGGCCGTCCACCCGGAAAGGGTGCCGGTTTCGAAGCCGCCGTTGGTGATCTGGGCGGCCGCGACCGCCGGCAGGAGCGCTGCGGCCAGCGCCACGGCCCGGAACCGACCGCCCGGGGTGATGCGGAGCCGCGTCGTCATGTCACCTCCAGCGCACGACAGCCCTCAGTTCAATGATACATGGGACTGAGAGGACGCCGACACGAAGTAAGGGGGCGCGTCGCGCCCCCTCCCTGCGAGCTTGCACGCGCCGGACCACCTACATCACCGCGTCGATCGGCCCCATCTCGCCGGCCCGGATCGCCACGGCGCGGGCGGTGACCTGCGGCAGAACCCGGTAGGCGAAGTGGATCGCCGCCTGCACCTTGTTGTGGTAGAAGGCAGCCTCCGCCTTCCCCTGCAGGTAGGTCCGCAGGGCGTCCTTGTCCTCGGTCTTCACCCCGTCCGCCTCCAGCAGACCCTGGAGCTTCGTGCGCGCGATGATCGCCTGGTCGAGGAGGAAGTGGGCCCCCAAGACGTCGCCGATCATGTCGAGGAACGGCACCGAGTTGAGCACCACGACCAGGGCGGCATCCGGGCGCTTGGTCAGCCCCTTGGAGATGTCCTCGATCTGCTTGAGCGCGGCGCCGAGCATCCACGCCGGCTCCATGAACTGCGGGTCGCCCCGCAGCTTCTTGAACGTCGCCTCGGCCTTTCCGAGCAGCTCCCGGATGGGCTTGCCGCCCTTGGCCGGGAGCTTTCGCGCCACTAGGTCGAGGGCCTGAATGCCGTTCGTTCCCTCGTAGATCGCGGCGATCTTGGCGTCGCGCATGTACTGTTCCGCGGGGTAGTCGGAGCAGTAGCCGTAACCGCCGTAGACGTGCAGGCACCACTCGGTGACCCGGAAGCCCCAGTCGGATGCCCACGCCTTGCAGATCGGCGTGAGTACCTCAACGTAGGACTGATAGCGCTCCTGTTCCTCGCCGGCCGTGACCTGGGTCATGTCGATGTAGAAGGAGGTCTGCATGAGAAGGGCGCGCATCGCCTGGACATAGGCGGCGGAGGTAAACAGCATGCGCCGAACGTCCGGATGCTCGACGATCGGCACCTGTGGCGCCTCGTGGTCCTTGAACCTCGTCCAGTGGCGGCTCTGAAGGCGCGTCTTCGCGTAGTCGAGCGCAGCCAGGTACGTCGCCGCCGCGACGGCCTCGCCCTGAAGGCCGACCTCGATCCGCGCCGGGTTCATCATGTGGAACATCAGCTTCATGCCATGGTTTTCCTCGCCGACCAGGAAGGCCTCGCAGCCGTTGTTGCCGCCGAAGACCAGCGAGCAGGTAGGGGAGCCGTGGATGCCCATCTTCTCCTCGAGGCGGGAGCAGACCACGTCGTTGGGCTCGCCGAGAGAACCGTCGGGTTTGACGCGAATCTTCGGGATCATGAAAAGCGAGAGCCCGGCGGTGCCCTCGGGCGCCTTCGGGGTACGCGCAAGCACCGCGTGAATGATGTTCTCGGTGAGGTCCTGGTCGCCGCCGGTGATGAAGATCTTCTCGCCCTGAATGAGGTATCGCCCGTTGGGTTGCTTGATGGCGCGCGCCTTGGAGGCGCCGACGTCCGAGCCGGCCTGCGGCTCGGTCAGGCACATGGTGCCTGCCCAGATCCCCTTGTACAGGCGCTCGCAAAACAGCTTGATCATCTCGTCGGTGCCGAATTTCTCGATCAGGTATGAGGCTCCACGAGTGAGGAGGGTGGTCAGGCACAGCGACATGTTGGCACCGAAGAAGAGCTCGTTGATAGCGGTGCCCACCACACCGGGCAGCCCCATGCCGCCGTACTCGGGATTGTTGATGCAGCCGATCCAGTCGCCCTCGCACATTTTCTGGTACGCGGCGTGGAACGACTTCGGCATGAACACGCGGCCGTTCTCGAGGCGGGCGCCGACCGTGTCGCCGTCCTTGTTGGAAGGCGCAAGCTGCTCCTGGGCCAGCTTGAGCGCCTCCTCCAGCACCATCTCCACATCGCCCCGGTCGAACTGCGAGTAGCGCTCCGTCGTGAGCAGCTCGTTCGTGGGCAACCACTCGAAAAGCTGAAACTTGATGTCACGCATGTCGGCCTGGTACGTCACCGGACCTCCCTCGTGGGCCGGCTGACCCACTCGAGTAGAATGAACGACGATTCATTCTGCCACCCCGCGGCCCGAAAGCAAGAGGCGGGGGCGGCCCCGGCGGCCGCTTCGTCAAGCGACTTTGGGGCGCCTCCGTTGCATAATGCCCTGAGGAGGTAGCCAATGGAGAGGGTTCGAGCGGTGGTGACCGGCGGGGCCGGGTTTCTCGGCTCGCACCTCTGCGACCGTTTGCTGGCCGAGGGCATGGAGGTAGTGTGCATTGACAACCTCCTCACCGGCAGCCTCGCCAACGTCGAGCACCTGTTCGGAGTGGACGGCTTCGCCTTTGAGAAGTACGACGTCACCAACCACATCCACGTGCCGGGAAGGGTCGACTTCGTCCTCCACTTCGCGTCCCCGGCCTCGCCCATCGACTACCTTGAGTTGCCGATCCAGACCCTCAAGGTCGGGTCTCTCGGGACACACAAGGCGCTCGGGCTCGCCAAGGCAAAGGGAGCGCGGTTTCTCCTTGCCTCGACCTCCGAGGTGTATGGGGACCCCCTCCTGCACCCGCAACCCGAGGGCTACTGGGGCAACGTGAACCCGGTGGGGCCACGGGGGGTCTACGACGAGGCCAAGCGCTTCTCCGAGGCCATGACGATGGCCTACCAGCGCTTCCACGGGGTTTCTACGCGGATCGTGCGCATCTTCAACACGTTCGGCCCAAGGATGCGAGCGCGCGACGGCCGCGTCGTGCCGGCCTTCATCTCACAGGCCCTGGCCGGCGAGCCTCTCACGGTGTTCGGGGACGGCTCCCAGACCCGCTCCTTCTGCTACGTGGACGACGAGATCGAAGGCATCGTGCGGGTGCTGTTCTCGGAGATCGGCGACCCCATCAACATCGGCAACCCGGCGGAGATGACAGTGTTGCACTTTGCCGAGACGATCCGTCGCCTGGTTGGCAATCACGTGCCGATCGAGTTTCGCCCGCTTCCCGTGGACGACCCGCGGGTGCGCCAGCCCGACATCACGCTCGCCCGCACGCGGCTGGGGTGGGAGCCCCGGATCGCGCTGGAGGATGGGTTGCGCCAAACGATCGCCTACTTCCGCGAGCGCCGGGAGGTTGCGAAAGGGAAAACGTAGAAAGGGAAAGGGCAAAGAAGAGGAGACCGTGAGAAGGGCGACCGGTGTCGGTCGCCCGCCTTCCTTTGCAGTTCACGCCTTACCCTTTTCCCGTTTGTTCCGGGGGTACCCTGGGCTTTTGGAGGTTGCTCTGATCAGCGTGCGCCAGGCGGCGGAGATGGTGCTCACGGTGCACCCGGATGACCCGGCGCAGCAGCAAGTAGGTCGCAAAGCCGGCCAGCAGGGCGAGGATCGCAGCCCCGAACCCCCACGCAAGAAGCATCGACTTCAGCCACGGGGCGTTCTCACGCCACACCGCCAGGTTGAGAACCGCTTCGGGTTGAAAGCGGACAAAATGAGGGATGTTGACGCCCGTGACCCGCTTGCCGACCAGGAGGGCCACAGGGAAGTAGAGCGGCAGGGTCCACGGGTTGATGATCAGCGTCCCCAGGAGCACGTCCAGCTTGTTGAGGCGGAAGACGATCGCGAGTGCAAGGGCGAGCGCGGTGTGTAGGCCCATCAGGGGCGACAGCCCGATGCCTATGCCGAGAGCCCATGCGGCGGCCAACCGCTCCGGTCTGTCATGGACGCCCATGACCTCGACGAAGCGGCTCGTCGCGCGAGCCAGCAGCTGTCTCACGACACCTTGGGCGCCTTGGCTGCCGGCGGCTCGACCAGGGCCAGATTCAGCACGCCCTCGGCGCGCGAGAACAGGTGGGCTTGCAACTTGGCACGGGCAGGGGCGGGGAGCTCGGAGAGGTCACGCTGGTTCTCGCGTGGAAGGCAGACCTCGTTGATGCCGGCCCGCAGCGCCGCGAGCACCTTCTCCTTGATCCCGCCGACCGGGAGAATCTCGCCCCGAAGCGTGATCTCGCCGGTCATCGCCAGGTCGTGGCGAACGGGCTTCCCGACCGCCGTCGAGGCGAGCGCGCACAGCATCGTGATCCCGGCAGACGGCCCATCCTTGGGAGTCGCTCCCGCCGGCACGTGCACATGGAACGAGTGCTTGTCGAAGAAGTTCGGCGCTATGCCGAACTGAGCGGCGTTCGCCCTCAGATAGGAGAGCGCCGCCTGCGCCGACTCCTTCATGACCTCGCCCAGGTGTCCGGTCAGTCGCAGGTCGCCCTTGCCGGGCAGCGCCAGGGCCTCGACGTGGAGAATGTCGCCGCCGACCGGCGTCCACGCCAGCCCAGTGGCGACACCCACGCGGTCCTGGGCCAGGCGCTCCTCGGGCAGGAAACGGATCGGCCCCAGGAAACGCTCCACCGCCTTGGGTGTCACCGTTACTCTCCCGGTGGTGCCCTCGGCCATGCGGACCGCGACCTTCCGGCAGATCCCGCCGATCTCGCGCTCCAGGTTGCGCAGCCCCGCCTCGCGGGTGTAGCGGTCGATTAGGAAGCGCAGGCCGGTGTCAAGGAACCGAACCTGGCCTGGTGAGAGCCCGTTCTCGCGCACCTGCTTCGGGATCAGGTGGCGGCGTGCGATCTGGAGCTTCTCCTCCTCGGTGTAGCCGGAGAGCTGGATGACCTCCATGCGGTCGAGGAAGGCGGGGTGGATCGTCTCGGTCACATTGGCCGTCGCGATGAAGAGGACCTTCGACAGGTCATAGGCGACGTCCAGGTAGTGGTCGCGAAAGGAGAAGTTCTGCTCGGGGTCAAGGACCTCGAGCAGTGCCGCGGACGGGTCCCCGCGGTAGTCGGCGCCGATCTTGTCGATCTCGTCCAGCATGAAGACCGGATTGGACGTGCCAGCCTGGTTGATCCCCTGGATGATGCGACCGGGAAGCGCGCCGACGTAGGTCCGGCGGTGACCGCGGATCTCGGCCTCGTCGTGGACTCCGCCGAGGGAGATGCGGATGAACTTGCGCTCGAGGGCGCGGCCGATCGAGCGCCCAAGCGAGGTCTTTCCGACGCCCGGAGGCCCGACAAAGCACAGGATCGGCCCCTTGCTGTCGGCCTTCAGCTTTCGAACCGCCAGGAACTCCAGAATGCGTTGTTTGACCTTCTCGAGATCGTAGTGGTCCTGGTCGAGGACGCCGCGCGCGTGCCCGAGTTCAAGGTTGTCGGTCGAATAGGTCTTCCACGGCAGGCCTGTGAGCCAGTCGAGATAGGTCCTGATCACCGAGGACTCGGCGGACTCGGGGTGAGTGGTGCGGAGGCGCTTGAGCTGCTTCTCGGTTTCGGCCTGTGCCTCCTCCGGGAGCCCCTTGGCGGTGATCAGATCGCGGTAGCGCTGCACGTCCTGGTCCACGTCGTCGGTCTCGCCGAGCTCTTTCTGGATCGCCTTGAGCTGCTGGCGCAGCAGATACTCTCTCTGTGACTTGTCGAGCTCCCCCTGCACCTGGGTGGTGATCTGTTTCTGCACCTCGAGCAGGGCGATCTCGTGCTCGAGAAACTCGTTGACCGCGCGAAGCCGCCCCTTCAGATCCATCGCCTCCAGCACCTTCTGCGCCTCCTCCGGCTTTAGGGTCAGGTTGGAGGCCACCAGATCCGCGAGACGTGCCCCGTCCTCGAGGGAGGTGGCGATCAGCATGACCTCCGGCGAGACGGACTTGCCCAGCTCGACCACTTTCTCGAGGTTGGTGCGCACGGTTCGAAGGAACGCCTCGAGCTCGAGGTCTCCGGTGGGCGTTCCGGGCTCTTCCAGGCGGGTGATGCGCGCGCGCAGGAAGGGCTCCTCCTGCATGAAGTACTCGACCCTGGCACGCGCCAGGCCCTGCACCAGGATGCGGATGCGGCCGTCCGGCAGCTTGATCATTCTCATGATTCCGGCCACGGTGCCGACCTGGTAGAGGTCCTCGGACGGCGGATTCTCGTCGTTGGGGTCCCTCTGCGCGAGCAGCAGTAGCAGCCGGTTCTCCGCCAGCGCCTGATCTACGGCGGCCACCGAGCGCTCCCGGCCTATGGAAAGCGGCACCATCACGAATGGGAACAGCACGGCGTCCTTGAGGGCCATCGCCGGCAGGATGTCGGGTATGGCTACGGCCTCCTCGCGCGGTTCCTGCGGGATGGTGGTTCCTTCGCTCATGGCTCCTCGTCGGTCACCGGTATGGTGTAGAGCGAATCGCGGCGCTCGCGCAGACGGGGCAGGGTGATCTCCAGGACCCCGGCGCGAACGACCGCGGTCGTGGTGTCGGGGCGCACCGGACCCGGAAGAACCACTTCGACCGAGAATGCGCCGAAGCCGCGCTCCATGTGGTGACAGTGACCCTTGTCGGCTTGCTCGCTGCCCGGCGGCTTACGCCCGGCAATGCGGAGCTCACGCTGGCGCAGCGTGATCACCAGCTCGGAAGTGGCGACGCCCGGGAGGTCCACACGAACCAAGTAACGGTCCGTTACCTCCTGGACGTCCACGGCGGGCGCAAACCCGGTCGCGGCAGGGCCCCGCGGTCCGGCCAGCAGGTTGAGCAGCTCATCCAGGTGGCGCTGGATGAGCTCGAGCTCCAGCCCGGACGAGAGGCGTCTCCTCACGCGCCGACCTCGCGCTCCTTGCGCAGCCTCTCCAGCTCGACGAGGAACTGCTCGATGTCCTCGAAGCGGCGGTAGACACTCGCGAAGCGCACGTACGCCACCTGATCGAGGGCGCGCAGCTTGGCCATGAGGATCTGGCCGATCTGGTCCGAGTTAATCTCACGGTCATCCTTGCGGTTCAGTGCTGCCTCCACGGCGTCCACCATCGCCTCGAGCTGGCGGGAGGTGACGGGCCTCTTTTCGCAGGCCCGGATCAGCCCGCCGAGAACCTTGGCGCGGTCGTACGGCTCGCGCTGGCCGTCACGCTTGACCACCAGTGCCGGCACTTCCTCGATGCGCTCGTAGGTCGTGTACCGTTTCGTGCACGAAAGGCACTCGCGTCGCCGCCGTACCTGGCTGCCCTCCCCGAGCTCCCGGGAGTCAACCACACGATCCTCCATGTGGCCGCAGTACGGACAGCGCATCTAGACGCCCTCCGGGTTCGGCGCCGCGTCACTCTGGAGCGCGCGTACCCGCCCGAGCGAAAGGCCCACGCCCGCGAGGTAGCCGAGGCCCAGGACTGTGATGGGGAAGAAGCAGATCGCGTGGTGGAGAAGCGCGAAGGCGGTTGCAGTCGGGACCCCGACGCTCATGAACTGGGTCAGCCCGACCCGGATCGCCCAGTGGAACCCGCCGACGCCGGCCGGCGCAGGAACCGCGAGGCCGATGACGGCCACCGCAACCACTACGAACGATTGGCCCAGGTTCATCGGGAGGTCAAACGCCTTGGCGAGCAGCACGAGCTGCCACCCGATGACGACCCAGAGGCCGAGGCTCCAGACCGCGATCTCCGCGAGGCGCAGGGGGCTCCGGAGGACCTCGAGGCCGTCCAGGAGGTGGTGGAGGAAACTCTCGACCCGGCCGCGAAAGCGCGAGGGGGCAAGGGCGGCGAGCCGTGACACGGTGCCCGCGCGGTGGCGCAGCAGGAGGAAGACGATGGCCACGGCCACCGCCAGTCCTGCAGTCGTCAGCATGGCCGCGTCGCGGAGCAGGGTCAGGCTGCCGGGGTTGAGACTCGACTGGGCAAAGACCACGCCGGCCGCGAAGAGCACGAGCACCGAGGCTCCGTCCAGGAGGCGCTCGGTCAGGATCGAGGCCAGCGTTCCCGCCGCCGGGAGCCCGGTGCGGGCGGTGAGGAGCAGGGGCCGCACGATCTCGCCGGCGCGCGCCGGAAGGACCGTCGACGTGGCGAAGCCGGCGGCGGTGCAGCCCAGCAGGTTCGCCGTTCCCGCGCGCCCTACCGGCCGCAGGATGAGCCCCCAGCGCAGGGCCCGGATCGCGTAAGTCCCCAGCGCCATGCCGACCGAGGCGAGGACCCAGCCCATCTTCACGCGGGTGAGCGCAGCGCCGACCTCGCCGAGCGGCGCGGTCCAGAGGAACACCGCGAACAGGGCGACGGCCAGCAAGACGCTGGCCAGCACCTTCCAGAGGTGGCGCCCGTTTTTCCCATGCACGGCGCTAAGGGTAGTATTTAGTCGTCATGAGAGCAACCGCGCCATTGCTGGTGGCGGCCCACGAGGACTGCTGGGAACACCGGCCGTTTCCCGGTCATCCCGAGCGCCCGGAGCGCCTGCGGGCGGCGCTGGAAGGTGCGGCGTCAGCGGGCGCAACCGATGTCGCGGTCGAGATTGACGAGCATGCGGTGCTCACGGCGGTCGAGCGCGTGCACGACGGCGGGCTTGCTCGGCGCCTGCGGGAGGCTTGCGCTGCAGCGCCGGCCATTTTTGACTGCCCGGACAACCCGATCAGCAAAGGGACCTATCGCGCCGCGATCGCCGCCGTGGCGTGTTCACTGACCGCCGTGGACGCCGTGCTGGGAGAAAAGGCGATGGGGGTCTTCGTCCCGGCCCGGCCGCCCGGCCACCACGCGCTGCGGGACAGGGCGATGGGCTTTTGCTTCTTCAACAACGTTGCGATTGCAGCCGAGGAGCTGCTTGCGCGCTCCGTCGGTCCCGTGGCAATCGTCGACTTCGACGTTCACCACGGAAACGGCACGCAGGCCCACTTCTGGGAGCGGGACGACGTCTTCTACCTCTCGGTGCACCACTACCCCTTCTACCCGGGCGGCGGTGGCGCGGACGAAACCGGCGGCGGGCGCGGGCGCGGCTTCACCCGCAACCTCCCCCTCGCCGCCGGTGCGGACGATGCGATCTTCACCGGTGCCGTCGCCGCAGGGCTCCAGGAGATCCTGAAGACGACGGTTCCGCGTGCGTGGCTTGTCTCGGCGGGTTTCGACGCACACCGCGAGGACCCTCTCGGCGGGATGGCTGTCTCCGACGAGGGCTTCGCTGCTATCGGGACGATGCTGGGGCAGGCGAGGGGAAAAAGCCCTTTGATCGCGGTCCTGGAGGGTGGCTACAGCCTGGAAGCGCTGCGCCGATCGGTGCGAGCGTTCCTCGTAGGCCTCGCAGAAACCGCTGCATCTTGACTTTTTCATGAGTCGCCTCTATTTTTGAATACAAGAGTGTGACGTGAAGAGCCAACAGGAGGCCTGACGATGCGCAAGACACTAGGGAGAGTAGCTCTTCTGGCGTTGTGCGTGCTCGTGGCTAACGCTGCCTTGGCCGGCCACATCACGCGGCGCGGGGTGGCCCAGCCGGCGCTGCAGACCATCTTCAGCGTCGAAGCACCCGCCGCCGGCGCGACCGTTTTCGGGATTGTGGAGGTCCGCGGGTACATCCTCGACGACCGTGGTGTGTCCCGCATCACACTTTTGGTCGATGGCGCGCCCGTTCATGACGCGGACATCAACCAGCCGCGCCAAGACGTGCGTCGCAAGTATCCTCGGTTCTTCGGCGAAGACTTCCCCGTCGGGACCGGCTTCTTGACCTCCTTCCTCGCTTCGAACTACACGGACGGGTCACACACGGTCGCGATGAGGGTGACCTACTCGAACAGCGAAGTGGTCGAGCTGGCTGAAATCCCGGTGATCGTGGACAACACGATTAACCAGGCGCCGATCGGCGCCCTGGACAGCCCAGGTGACCCGAACGTCTACGTGTCCGGCGTCTACCCTGTGACCGGCTGGGTCATCGACGCAGAGGGAATTCGCACGACCACAGGGTCGGACGGCAAGGTCCGCGCCGACATCGAGGTCATGGTTGACGATGCGGTCGTCGGCCAGGCGGTCTACCCGTTGCCGAGGCCTGACGTGGCCATCGCCCACCCGGACGTCGCCGCAGCCTTCAACTCGGGGTTCCAGATGAACCTCGACACGACCCGCTTCACGAACGGCTTCTACACGATCTCGGTGCGCGTCTGGGATACCAGCGGGATGAGCCAGGTGATCGGGTCTACCGACATCTGGCTGGAGAACAACTACGCCACGCTCGGGCCCTTCGGCAGGATCGACTGGCCGATGTCGAACGGCCATTTCTACTCCACCGGCTGCTTCACCGCCAACCCTCCGTCGGGGATCGACTATAACCCCGGCGACAACGTTGATTGGGTCTCGGGGTGGGTAGTGGACCAGAACGACAATTCGATCTTCGAGGGCGTAGTCGGTGTGGAATTGCTCATGAACGGCGTACCCGTGAAGAACACCGCCACGGATTGCGGACCCGTGACGAGGGGAGGAGTCACCTTCCAGGCCAACTGCTATGGGAACGAGCGCCCCGACATCCTCTACCAGTACCCGCAATTCGGGATGGACGCCAAGTACGCGGGGTACTTCTTCGACGTGAACACGCGCTACTACCTTCAGACCGGTCAGCTGCACCTCGGCCTCAACATCCTCGGAGTTCAGGCCCGCACGAGGGACTCCGTGCGGCCGGCGGTCATCATCAACGAGGTTCCCATCATCGTGAACTGCGACTTCAGGGGCATCAACCCCGCCTACGGCGAACTCGAGGTCCCGGTCGCGATGCAGTACATGAAGAACACTCAGCTCGTGAAGGGGTGGGTCATCGACTTCCCCGGTGGTCTCCGACGACTCAACTTCTACGTGGATGGCATTCTCGACGGGAGCCTCATCGCCGGGACAGGCGTGTCGCTGGGCCTCCCGCGGTCGGATGTCCCGCTGAAGTACCCGTGGCTGCCATATCCGGATTCGTACTACAGCGGGTTCGAGTACAACCTCGACACGGCCAAGTACGTGGACGGCGTCCACCAGCTCGTGATCGAGGCGGTCGGCTACAACGGCGGTTCCAACTTCTGGGTGCAGCGGCCGCTCGTGTTCAACAACGCCAACTGATTCCCTCCGCCTTGAACCAAAACCGCCCCGGGCTGCCGGGGCGGTTCTTTTTGTGCCCTGCGTACGTTACGATCAACCGCCAGGGAGGAAGCCCGGGATGCGGGCGCTCTACTTTGAAGAACACGGGGAGCCCTCGCGGCTGATCGTCGGGGAGCGGCCGAGGCCCGACCCCGGCGAGGGCGAGGTCCTCGTGCGCGTCAGGGCGGCATCGCTCAACCACCTCGATCTGTTCGTCCTGCGCGGGCTTCCGGCAATCCCGGTGGAACTCCCCCACGTCGGGGGTGCGGACGGGGCTGGCACTGTGGCCGAACTGGGTGAGGGCGTGACGGGGTGGCGGATCGGGGATGAGGTGGTGCTTAACCCCGGGCTCTGGTGCGGCAAGTGCGAATTCTGCGCGCGGGGCGAGGAGTCGCAGTGCGTGAGGTTCGGCATCGTCGGGGAGCACGTCAACGGCACGTTTGCCGAATACGTGAAGGTCTCGGCTTCCTCGCTCGCACCGAAGCCGGCCGCCCTGTCGTGGCCCAAGGCCGCGGCGTTTGGGCTCACCTTTCTGACCGCCTGGCGCATGCTGATGACCCGTGCGCGCCTGGCGGCCGGCGAGAGCGTGCTCATCCACGGGATCGGTGGCGGCGTCGCTCTCGCGGCGCTGGCAATCGCAAAGCGGGTGGGCGCGAGCGTGTTCGTCACCTCGTCGAGCGACGCCAAGCTTGCGCGTGCGAGGGAGCTGGGAGCGGACCACGCGCTGAACTACA
>MEKI01000048.1:7901-9281 GCA_001766905.1 Acidobacteria bacterium RBG_13_68_16 | reverse complement strand
TGGCAGGCGATGGTTCGCGCGGTCGAAGACTGGAGCCTGCGCCCGGTGGTGGACTCGGTGCTGCCGCTCGCGAGCGGCCGGGCCGCGTACGAGCGCATGGCGGCCGGCGTGCAGTTCGGCAAGATCGTGCTGGAGATGCCGGGCGGGAGTTCCGGGACGGGGCAGAACGGCTCGTGAGTGAGCCCGCGGAACTCCAGCGGCAGCCGCGCATCCTTCCGCGCGCCGAGCACTCGGTCTCGCGGGCGTCGATCTCTCCGAACGCCATCAAGGTGCTCTACCGCCTGCACCGCGCGGGTTTCCTGGCTTACCTGGTCGGTGGCGCGGTGCGTGACCTGCTTCTGGGCCGCAACCCCAAGGACTTCGATATCGGCACGAACGCCCGCCCGCAACAGGTTCGCCAGCTCTTCCGCAACGCCAGGGTGATCGGGCGCCGCTTCCGCCTCGTGATGATTCGCTTTGCCGACGAGGTGGTCGAGGTCGCCACCTTTCGGCGCTCGCCCGAGCCGCCGGAGATCGAGGACGGGGAGACCGCCGACGTGCTGGCCCCCACACCCGAGGCGCAGGAGTTTGGCACGCCCGAGGAGGACGCCTGGCGCCGGGACTTCACCGTCAATGGCCTGTTCTACAACATCGCTGACTTCTCGGTGATCGACCACGTTGGCGGTCTCGAGGACCTGCGGGCCGAAGTGATCCGCACCATAGGGCCGCCCCGCGTACGCTTCGCCGAGGATCCGGTACGAATGATGCGCGCGGTCGAGTACGGAGCGCGCCTCGGCTTCAGTCTCGAGAGCGAGCTCGCGGAGGCGGTTGCCGTGATGCACGGGGAAATCCGCCGCGCCGCCCCGGCGCGCATCGCTTACGAGCTGGGGGAGAGCCTCAAAGGCGGGCATGCGCTGCCCATCTTTCGCGGGCTGGAGCACTCGGGTCTCCTGGTCCACAGCGTGCCCGAGGCCCACGACGCGGTTTCGGGGGGTGGCGACGCTTTGCTCTGGCGCCTGCTCGCCAGCGCCGACGAGCGCGTCAGGCACGGTGACAAGCTCTCCGAGGAGACGTTGCTGGGCTTGCTCTTCCTTCCCTCGGTGCTCGACGCGCTCGCCCGCGACGGCGAGAAGGGCCGGGTTCCGGGCGAGGTGGAGCGCGCCGTGCGTGACAGGCTCGACGCCGCTGCCCTGCGGCTGGCGCTCTCAAACTACCGATCCCACCTTCTGCGCTCGTCTTTCCTGCTGCTCTCGCGCTTCCTCGCGCCGCCGCGCTCCCCCAGGTTCGTCCTGCGAACGATTAAGCACGAGGCGTTCCCGGTTGCGTGGCAGCTCGCCGGCCTTCTTGGTGCGACCGCCGAGCGTTACCGCCCGCTGATCGGCCCCTGGGAGCAGGCCGTGG
>MEKI01000048.1:3751-7823 GCA_001766905.1 Acidobacteria bacterium RBG_13_68_16 | reverse complement strand
GCCGCCGCGGCGGGACGCGCCGGCGGGCACGCAAGCCTGGGGGACGAGCATGAAAAAGGACGTGAAGGCGCGGGCCGAGTGGTTGCGGCGGGAGATACGGCGGCACGAGCACCTCTACTACGTGCTGGCGCGGCCGGAGGTCAGCGACTACGCGTTCGACACGCTTATGGCCGAGCTTCGCACGCTGGAGGAGGCTCACCCCGACCTTGTCACCCTGGACTCCCCGACCCGACGCGTCGGCGGCGCCCCGGTGGACGAGTTGCCCCAGGTCCGCCACGCAACGCCCATGCTGTCCCTCGACAACTCGTACAACGAGGGGGAGCTCGAGGAGTGGTACTCGCGGGCAACCCGGGTACTGGGCCGGAAGCCCGACGGCCTCGTCGCCGAGCTCAAGATCGACGGGGTCTCGCTCGCCATCACCTACGAGCGTGGCGTGCTCGCCCGCGCTGTGACGCGCGGCAACGGTGAGGTAGGGGACGAGGTGACCGGCAACGCGCGGACAATCCGTGCTTTGCCGCTCGCGCTGCCGGAGAAGCCGGCGGTGGTTGAGGTGCGCGGTGAGGTGTACCTGCCCCACGAGGTCTTTTCGACGCTCAACCGGGCAAGGCGCGACGAGGGCGAGGAGCCGTTCGCCAACCCGCGCAACGCGGCCGCGGGATCGATCCGTCTCCTCGACCCACGCGAGTGCGCGCGGCGGCGCCTGGCGTTCTTCGCCTACCAGATCCCGCGCGTCGTCGGGACGAGCCTCGAGCGGCACTCCGACGGGCTGGAGCGGTTGTCCGGGTGGGGGTTCGCGGTGAATCCGGGGTGGCGGCGTTGCACCAGCCTCGCGCAGGTGCACGCCTTTATCGGTGAGTGGGGAGGGAAACGGTCGCGCCTGGGTTTCGACATCGACGGCGTGGTGGTGAAGGTGGACTCCCTGGAGGAGCAGAGGCTCCTCGGCAGCACGGCAAAGTTCCCCCGCTGGGCCGTGGCGTACAAGTACCCGCCGGAGGGCGAGCGCACGCGGGTGGCAGGGATCGTCGTGCAGGTCGGGCGCACCGGGACGCTCACGCCTGTGGCTGACCTGGAGCCCGTGCTCCTTGCGGGGAGCACGGTGTCCCGCGCCACCCTTCACAACGCCGACGAGGTCGCGCGGCTGGATGTGAGGGTAGGGGACACGGTGTGGGTCGCGAAGGGCGGCGACGTGATCCCCAAGGTCGTGGCGGTGGACCCGGCGGGGCGTCCGGAGGGGACGAGGCCCTTCAGGATGCCCGAGCGCTGCCCGGAGTGCCAGACGCCGGTGGTCCGCGAGCCCGGCGAGGTCGCGGTGCGGTGCCCCAACAGGGCGTGCCCGGCGGTGAGGCGCCAGGGTCTTTTCCACTTCGTCTCCCGGTCGGGAATGGACATCGAGGGTCTGGGCAGACGCCTGATCGAGCAGCTCCTCGACGCCGGTATGATCTCCGACGCCGCCTCCCTCTGGGACCTCGATCCGGAGTCCCTGGCCGGGCTGCCGCAGTGGGGCGGGAAGTCGGCCTCGAACCTGCTCTCGCAGCTCGAGGCTGCGCGCACGCGGCCCCTCTGGCGCCTTCTTGTCGCGCTGGGAATCCGCCACGTCGGCGAGAAGGCCGCCAAGGTGCTCGCTGCCCGCTTCGGTTCGCTCGAGGCGCTCGCGCGAGCCAGGGAGGAGACCCTCCAGCAGGAGGAGGGGGTCGGGCCGACGATCGCGGCGAGCGTCGTGGCGTACTTCGCCGATAGCGAAAACGCGGGACTGGTGCGGAGGCTGCGGCAACGGGGGGTGGACCCGCGCGAGGAAGGGAGCACCGAGGCGGAGGGTACCCGGCCACTCGCCGGGAAGACGTTTGTCGTAACCGGCACCCTCTCACGCTCGCGCGAGCAGGTGGGTGCGTTGCTGGAGGCTTCCGGGGCGAAGGTGACGGAGAGCGTCTCGCGAAAGACCTCTTTCGTGGTCGCCGGCGCTGATCCCGGCTCGAAGCTTGCCAGGGCTCGGGAGCTTGGCGTAAAAGTCCTCGATGAAGCGGGTCTGAAGAAGATGCTGAAGGCGAAGGGAGTCAAGTGGTGAGCTTGGCACGAGTGGTGCTGGTGGACGACGACGACGGCTCGCGCGCTGCCATGGCCACCGGCCTCCGGCGCGTTGGGTACGAGGTGGCAGAGTTCGACGCGGGCGAGCCCGCGATGGCTGCCCTGGAGGCCGGGGAACAGGCGGACGTGGTCATCACCGACGTGAGGATGCCGGGGATGGATGGCTACGAGGTGGTGCGCCGGACGCGAATCCTGCGCCCGGAGATCGCGATCCTTATGGTGACCGCGTTCGGAGACGTGGACGGCGCCGTGCAGGCGCTGCAGGGCGGCGCCGACGACTTCCTCACGAAACCGGTGGAGTTGCCGGTGCTTCGGAAGCGCGTCGAGCAGCAGCTGGAGCGCAGGAGCCTGACACGCGACAAGCGCGAGCTGAAGGAGCGCCTGGAGAATCTCGTCGGGTTCGAGAACATCATCGGGCGGTCGCAGGCCATGCAGCAGGTGTTCGAGCGGGTGCGCGTGGTTGCACCGGCTCCCAGCACCGTGCTGATCGTGGGCGAGTCCGGGAGCGGCAAGGAACTAATCGCCAACGCGATCCACGAGCACTCCACGCGCGCCGCAGGGCGGTTCGTCGCCCTCAACTGCGGCGCAATCCCGGGTGAGATCCTCGAGGCGGAGCTCTTCGGTCACGAAAAGGGGGCGTTCACCGGCGCGCACCAGCGTCGCATCGGGAAGCTCGAGGCTGCCAGCGGCGGGACATTCTTCCTCGACGAGATCTCCGAGCTCTCGGCCGACCTCCAGGTGAAGCTCCTCCGGGTGCTCGAGGAGCGCCGCATCGTCCGGGTCGGCGGGAACGACGAGATCCCGGTGGATTTCCGGTTGGTGGCCGCGACCAACCGTGACCTCGAGGGCGAGGTGGCGAATGGGCGTTTCCGGAAGGACCTCTACTACCGGCTGAAGGTGGTGACGATCTCGCTGCCCCCGCTGCGGCAGCGGGCCGAGGACATCCCCCTGCTGGTCGCGCACTTTGTTGCGCGCTTCAACGCGGAGCTCGGAAGGACCGTGGTGCGCGTGGCGCCCCAGCTGCTGGACTCGCTGCGCGCGAACCCCTGGCCCGGGAACGTGCGCGAGCTGCGCAACGTGGTAGAGAACATGGTGCTCTTCTGCCGCGGGGACGAGTTGACGCTTGCCGACCTCCCACCGGAGTACCGGGAGGGCCGCCAGGCCGAGGTGCGCGAGGCACCCGGGGACTGGGGACCGCGACCGATGGCCGAGATCGAGAAGGAAGCGATCCTTCGCACCCTCGAGCTCACCAACGGCCACCGGGCAAGAGCCGCGGAGCTCCTGGGGATCGGCTTGCGCACGCTGCAGCGCAAGCTCAAGGAGTACGGGGCGGCGCCGGTGGGTGAGGAGATCGAGGAGTAGGTACAATTGAAGGCAAGGGAGCGACTATGGAACTGCCGAGCAAGGTCTTGGTCTACAGCCAGATCCTGGGACTCTCCGGGACCGCTGGGACGCTAGTGGACATCCGCCCCGAGGGGTGCTTCGAGCTGCGGCTGACGAGCCAGGGCAAGCTCCACGCGGTCCTGCTGCCGGTGACCCAGACCGGCATCGTCCTCGCCGAGCCGGAGCCCGAGGTGATGCTGGAGGACAACATCGAGCGGTGAGAGACAGGCAAGAGGCACGAGGCAAGGGGCACGAGAGTTTGACTGGTGCTCCAGGCCTCACGCCTCATTCCTGGGAGGGGGCGGGGCGGACAAAGGCGTCTGCCAGCACCCTTGCATGGTCGAACGCGAGCTCGACCCCTGTGAGGTCGGAGAACCACCTTGCCTCGCTCGCATCGTCCCCGGCGTTGGCGTTCCCGCCCACCACCCTGCAGAGGTACACGGGCGAGACGGTGTGCCCCCGCGGATCACGATCGGGGCTCGAGTAAACCCCAACCAGCTGTACCGGTTCCACGTCGAGGCCCGTCTCCTCGCGTGCCTCGCGCACGCAGGCCGCCTCGCATGTCTCGCCGACCTCCACGAACCCCCCGGGGAGCGCCCAACGCCCC
>MEKI01000048.1:584-3724 GCA_001766905.1 Acidobacteria bacterium RBG_13_68_16 | reverse complement strand
AGCACCACTCCACGAGCCGGGTCCACGATGAGCGCATCCACCGCAAGCGCAGGCGTTCTCGGAGTCCGCACGATCATCCCTCCAGATCCAGTGCCCCTCGCGCCCGGGCCTCTCTGCAGGCGGCGGCGAGCTTCCCGAGCAGCGACGACGTCGGCAGCGCGGGCGCAACCGGGTGCTGCCAGCTCCAGCCCGGCATCGCCTCGGCCACGCGATGGCCGGAGAGCGTTGCGACGAAGGGGAGCACGCGAATGTCCCGGTGCGTGATGCCATGTCGAACGGCGGGGACAGGCGAGAGTGTCCCTGCAAAGCCCGCCTCGTGGGCAAGCGCTTGGGCCGCCGAGGTTGGATCGGCGCCCTCCGAGAGCACCGCGAACGGCGGCAGCCAGAGGCCGGCAAGGAGTGGGCCGTCGTCCACGCGGCGCAGCAGGACCCGGCCGTCCTGCTGCTGCAGCCACACCGCGACCCAGCGCTGCTGTTCCCGGGAACGCGTAGGGCGCGGGCCGGGGTAGGCGAGAGGCGTGCCGGCGGCAAGGGCGGCGCAGGAGGCCGCGAGCGGGCAGGCGTCGCAGCGCGGCGAGGCCGGCGTGCACACCGTTGCCCCGAGCTCCATGAGCGCTTCCCAGACCTCCGGAGTGGGGCTTTCGGTATGAAGGCTCGCCGCCAGCTCGCGACCGGCTGCGAGCAGCGCGGAGCTTCCCATCGGCAGGTCGAGGGCCCGGAGCCTCGCGGTGACGCGGGAAACGTTGCCGTCCACCGGCGGGTCGCCGCCCGCAAACGCGAACGCGGCCACGGCGGCGCTGGTATACGGTCCAAACCCGGGAAGGGCGGCAAGCTCGCGGGCGCTTCTCGGCCACCCGCCCCGGGCGACGACGGCGCGAGCCGAGGCGTGCAGCAGCCGGGCCCGGCGGTAGTAGCCCAGCCCCGAGAACGCGTGAACGGCGTCCTCCTCAGGGGCCGCGGCGAGCGCCTCGAGCGACGGGAAGCGGTTCATGAAGCCGCGGAACGCCTCGACCACCCGGTCCACCTGGGTCTGCTGGAGCATGACCTCGGAGACCAGGACCGCGTAAGGGTCCCTCGGAAACCCGGTTCGCCACGGCAGTTCCCTGCGCACCGCGTGAAACCACCCCAGGAGGCGATCGGACCGTCTCTCCGGCACGCCGGGAGTGTAGCGCGCTAGAATTGGCCCGTGCTTGCGAACGCGAAAGACTGCCCGATCTGCGGTGGCACCGGCTTCACCATCGAACGTCGCGAAGGGGTCGAGGTCGCGGTGCGCTGCTCCTGCCGCCACGACGGTCGGTCGGAGGCGCTGCTTTCCGCGGCTCGCATCCCACCCAGGTACCAGCACTGCACCGTCGAAGGGTTCGAGGTCTGGAGCGCCGATGTCGGGAGCCGGAACCTCCAGTCGATGGCCAAGCGCCGAACGCGGGAGTTCATTGACTGCTACCCGCGCCTGGAGAAGGGGCTCCTCTACATGGGCAGCGTGGGAACCGGCAAGACCCACCTGGCGGTGGCGGCGCTCAAGGAGCTGATCGCGACCAAGGCGACGCAGGGGATCTACGCCAACTTCCTCGAGCTGGTTCAGCAGCTCCAGATGTCGTTCGACGGGGGAGGAACGAGCCGCGAGGACATCCTCAGACCCGTCACCGAGGCCGACCTCGTGGTACTCGACGAGCTGGGAGCGGGCAGGCTCACGGAGTGGGTGCGGGACCTCCTTTACTACGTCATCAACTCACGGTACATGGCGGGAAGGACCACGATCTTCACGACCAACTACCTCGACTCGCCACAGCCCCCCCGCGGCGAGTCGAGGGATGCCGCGGCCGCGGGACCTTATCGATCCTCCTCGCACGACGCCGCGGGTGCGGACCGGTGGCAGGAGACCCTCGCCGACCGCATCTCGGAGCGGCTGCGCTCGCGCCTGTTCGAGATGTGCGACGTGATCGAGCTCCGCGGTGAGGACTACCGCGCCCGCGGGGGCTCCCGCGTCGGAAGGCGGCCTTGAGGCCCACGACGGCCACGAGCGTGCGCGGGGTCCTCGCCTCATCGATGGCGCTGGTGTTGGGCGCATGCGCGATCACCCCAAGGGTCGCGGCGCCACCGGCCCCACCGCCGACCGTGGCCCCGACACCTCGGCCCGCGCCGGCGCCGGTCGCTCCGGTGGCCGTGCCTCAACGCGAAGACACCCGACCGCCGCTGGTCAACGTCCTTCTGCAGGCTCCTCCCGAGCCGATGCTGCCGGACCCCGGACGGCGCTACGTCTGCGTTACCGGGGACGCGGTGACGATGCTGCGCGGACCCCTTCAGGTGACGCTCGTGCCGGGACGTGCTGCCATCCAGGTCGGGGCGTTCGGGAAGACGGACAACGCCCGGGCGCTTCTGGCTCGCCTGGTCATGGCGGGGTTCGAGGGGCTCGTCGAGGGTGAAGGGGACGAGCTTGCCCGCGTCGTGGCGCTGGCCAGGGACGGCGAGGGCGTTGAGGGGGCGGCCCGGCGCCTCACTCAGGCCGGCTTTGTCGACCAGAAGAGGCTGGCCCTCGCGTACGGGGGAGGTCTGGTCGTCGTGGGTGAGGACGGCGCGACTCTGCAGGCCGAGACTCTGCGGCTGGTTCCCCTCGACCTGGAGCCGGTGCGCGTGGGCGGCAAGGCGGTGCGCGGCGAGCTCCACTTTCGGCCCGGCGCTGCCGGTGTCACGGTGATCAACGTCGTTAACCTGGAGGAGTACCTGCGCGGCGTCGTGCCGGCGGAGATGGGTCCACGATCGTTCCCGGACCTCGAGGCGCTCAAGGCGCAAGCGGTGGCAGCACGCACGTACGCCGTGGCGCACCTCGGTGACCACGCCGCCGAGGGGTACGACCTCTGCGACTCGCAGTCCTGCCAGGTGTACGAGGGAACCGGTGCCGAACATCCGCTCACCGATCGCGCCGTCCGGGAGACCGCCGGGGAAATCCTCATGTTTGAGGGTCGCCCCGTGGACGCGATGTACCAATCGACCTGCGCGGGCCACACCGAGGACGCCGCGGCGCTCTTCCCCGACCGGGCACAGCCGTACCTCAGAGGTGTCCCGTGCATGGGCGAGCGACTCCTGGTGGTTGGCACGGGAACGACGGCAGGGCCCTGGCTCGGCGCCTCGGGGCATCTTGC
>MEKI01000048.1:187-510 GCA_001766905.1 Acidobacteria bacterium RBG_13_68_16 | reverse complement strand
GCGCCCGTCCCGGGCCCGGGACCGCGGGGTTGGTGCGCGCGTTCGGCGTGAACGGGACGGCACAAACCCTTCGCGTTCAGCAGGGCGGCGCGGATGAGGCCGCTCTCGAGTTGCTGCGCACCTTCAGGTTGCCGCTTCCGCCTCCGCCGGTCAGCGGCGGGCGGACGTCGTGGGAGCTCGCCCTGGTGGTGCGCCTCGCCCAGCTCGCCGGCAGCGTCCAGGCGGTCGCGGGGCGCCTGGTGCCGGGTCCGCAGGGGGTCCGTCTCGTCAACGACGGCCAGGAGCCTCCCCGCGACCTTACCGGCCGCGAGGCCGTGCTCGAA
>MEKI01000048.1:0-99 GCA_001766905.1 Acidobacteria bacterium RBG_13_68_16 | reverse complement strand
CGCTGATCGAGGTGCAGCCGCTCGAGGCAGCCGACGCCGCTTCGGCGTGGACCTGGTGGGTGCGCGAGCTTCCGCTCGAGGAGATCTCCCGGCGTCTCG
>MEKI01000047.1:29497-41075 GCA_001766905.1 Acidobacteria bacterium RBG_13_68_16 | reverse complement strand
CCGGAATCCACCCGAAGGGCGGCGATCAGCTCGTTCAGGGGGAGACCGGAGGCCCAGACCGTGAAGTACTCGTCGTGCCACGGCGCTCGCAGGGCCGCCGCGAGGGCGCGGGGAAGGAGCGCGGCGAGGGCGAGCCCCAGCCAAAGCCATTGTTCTCTCGCGGCGCGTGGCACGTTCCCAGTGTCCCCGCAGGCGGCGTCACGCGTCAAGGCGCCACGCGTATCATGCCGCGCTGCGGAGGTGCGTGTGCGTCGTCTGCTTCCACTCATCGCGCTGGTTGCGTCCCGGGTCTTCGCCGGGCAGGAGCTTTTGACCGTCGAGCGAATCCTCGCAGAACCCCCGCTCGAAGGTGTGCTGCCGAAGGAGGTGCGCTGGCTCCCTCGGGGGGAGAGCTTCTCGTTCCTCGCCCCCCGCAGCGAAGGAAACGACGCCCACACCGCTCTTTGGGTCGAGGGGGCGGCCTCGGGGGACCGCAAGTGCCTCCTGGACGAGGTGGAGCTTCCCACCCTCGGCGAGGGCAAGGGTGCGGTCACGCCGCGGCTCGCCGGGTACCGGTGGTCGCCGAACGGGGACGCAGTGCTGCTCTCGGGCGGCGGAGAGCTCTTCCTCGTTGCTCTGCCCGGAAAGCAGGTCCACCGCCTCACGACCACTGCGGCGGAGGAAGGAATGGCGGCGTTCTCGCCGGACGGCCGCTGGGTCTCGTTCGTTCGCGACAACGACCTCTTCGCCCTCGAGCTCGCGAGCGGCAAAGAGGTCCGTCTTACCGAGGATGGCTCGGCGGATCGCCTGAACGGGATGCTCGACTGGGTCTACGGTGAGGAGGTCTACGAGCGGGGAGCCTCGGGCCACGCGTGGTCGCCCGACTCGCGTTCGATCGCCTTCATCACCCTGGACGAGAGCGGCGTGCCCCGTTTTCCGCTCGTGAGCCTGCTCGGGCCGCACCCGACCGTGAAGGACCAGCACTACCCGTGCCCCGGCGACCCCAACCCGGTCGCGGGGCTCGCGGTCGTGCGGGTGGTCCCCGACCTCGACGGCTCCCGTCCCCGACACGACCTTCGCTTCAGCGGTGAGAACGCTGCCTACCTTGTGCGCTTCGGCTGGACGCCGGACGGTCACGCGGTGTGGTACGAGCTCGAGAACCGCGCTCAGACCCGCCTCGAGCTGGTGCGCAACGAGCTGGGCTCCGGGAGAGCGGACAAGTTGCTGGTAGACGAGGACCCCGCCTGGATCGACCTCAGCGACGACCTCCGCTTCCTCCGGGACGGTCGTCTCCTTTGGAGCTCCGAGAGGAGCGGCTTCCGACACCTCTATCTCTATGGCAAGGACCGCAAGGCGCACCAGATCACGAGCGGGCCGTGGGAGGTGACGTCGGTCGTGACGGTGGACGAGGACTCCGGGTGGGTCACCTTCATTGCCACCGAGGCGAGCCCGCTCGAGCGCCAGCTCTACCGGGTCCGCCTGGACGGCAGCGGCTTCGTGCGGCTGACGCACGAGGCGGGCAGCCACGCGTTCGAGCGGGCTCCAAGCACCGGCCTCCTCCTCGACACCCACTCCCGGTTCATGCGCCCACCCTCAATGCGGTTGCTGGACGCCGAGGGCAAGACGCTTCGGGAGATCGCCCGCATCCTCCCGCCGAGGCTGGACACGTTCGCACTCGGGCGCACGGAGTTTCTCAGGGTGCCGGCCGCGGGCGGCACGACCCTGAATGCCAAGCTCGTCAGGCCCCCGAGTTTCGACCCCGAGCGCCGGTACCCTGTGGTGATCTACACCTACGGCGGGCCGGGCGGCCAGACGGTGCTCGACGCCTGGGGCGGCAGATACGATCTCCTGTCCCAGGTACTGGCGGGCAGGGGCTTCCTGGTCTTCTCCCTGGATGGCCGCGGGACGCCGGCGCGCGGACGCGAGTTCGGGCGCGCCATCCTGAGGCGCATGGGCAAGGTCGAGCTCGAGGACCAGCTCGCCGGGGTCGAGTGGCTCAAGAAGCAGCCCTTCGTGGACGGCCAGCGAATCGGCATCTGGGGAGCCTCCTACGGCGGGTTTATGACGTGCTACGCCATGACCAACGCCCCCGATGTCTTCAGGGCCGGGGTCGCCGTCGCTTCCGTCACCGACTGGAGCCTGTACGATTCGATTTACACCGAGCGTTACCTCAAGCTTCCCGCCGAGAACCCCGATGGGTACCGCGACTCCTCGCCGGTGAACCAGGCGGACAGGCTCTCAGGCGCGCTGCTGCTGACGCACGGCACCGCCGACGACAACGTACACTGGCACAACACGCTGGCCTTCGCCGACGCCCTGACTCGCGCCGGGAAGGACTACGACCTCGCGCTCCACGCCGGGGCCACGCACCGTTTCTACCGCAAGGACCAGCGGGTGGACCTCTACGTACGGATGGTGGAGTATTTCGAGCGCCATCTGAAGCCGTGACCCGCGGTCTGATGGGCGCGGCTGGTCCGGGGTGCGGCGGGGAGGGTTGCGGGCCCCAGTCCAGATCTCGACTGCACTTGAGACGGGGACGACCCGCAGCTAAACTCTGCAGGCGCACAGCAGTGCGGTTTCGGAGGAGGGCGCATGCACATCGCGGTCGTGGGAAGCGGGTACGTCGGGCTGGTGACCGGAGCTTGCCTCGCCGACTTCGGCATGGACGTGACCTGCGTCGACAAGGACGAGCGAAAGATCAACATGCTGAAGGAGGGGCGGATCCCAATCTACGAGCCCGGCCTCGACACCCTGGTGGCAAAGAACGAGAAGTCCGGGCGGCTGCACTTCACCACCGAGCTCAAGGAAGCCATCGAGAAGTCGCTCGCGATCTTCATCGCGGTCGGGACGCCTCCCAGGGAGGACGGATCGGCGGACCTCACGTACGTCGTGGAGGTGGCCCAGGCCATCGCGGACCACATGAACGGGTACAAGGTGGTGGTCACCAAGTCCACCGTGCCGATCGGGACCGGCCAGCTCATCGAAAAGGTCATCAAGGACCGCAACAGCAAACAGCCTTTTTCCGTGGTCTCGAATCCCGAGTTCCTGCGCGAGGGCTCCGCGATCGGCGATTTCATGCGCCCTGACAGGGTTGTGATCGGCGCCCGCGACCCGCAGGCGATCGCGATCATGAAAGACATCTACGCGCCGCTCTACCTGATCGAGACGCCGTTCGTGATCACCAACGTCGAGTCCTCGGAGCTCATCAAGTACGCATCCAACGCCTTCCTCGCCACCAAGATCACGTACATCAACGAGGTGGCCGGGCTGTGCGAGCTCCTCGGCGCGGACGTGCACCACGTCGCCAAAGGGATGGGCCTCGACCGGCGCATCGGCCCGAAGTTCCTCCACCCCGGGCCGGGCTACGGCGGCTCCTGCTTCCCCAAGGACACCCAGGCCCTGGTCGACATCGCGCGTCAGGCCGGGCGACCGTTCGACATTGTGGAGACCGTGGTGAAGGTCAACGAACGGGTGAAGCTACGCGTGGCGGACAAGATCCGGGCGGCGTGCGGAGGCTCGGTCAAGGGGCTCACGATCGGCGTGCTGGGCGTCTCCTTCAAGCCCGAGACCGACGACATGCGCGAGGCTGCGGCCATCCCCGTCCTGAGCGCCCTGGCCTCCGAAGGTTCCGCCCTTCGCATCTTCGACCCGGCGGCCATGGAGAACGCGCGCGACGTGCTGCCGGCTGGTGTGACCTACTGCGCGGACGAGTACGATGCGGCCGCAGGGGCGGACTGCCTAGTGATCCTTACCGAGTGGAACCAGTTCCGCTCGCTCGACCTCGAGAGGCTGAGGGCGGCCGTGGCGCGACCGCTGGTGGTGGACCTGCGCAACGTGTATGAGCCCGAGAAGATGCACGAGGCGGGGTTCGAGTACGAGTGCGTGGGACGCGCCGCCAAGGACCTGCCGCACGCCTGATCCCGCGCCGGGACGATCTTCCCAGTCTGCGACGAGATCCTTCGGCCCCGCCGATGGCGGGGGCCTCAGGATGACACCCGGCGCACGGCGCCGTGACGGTTTCCCGGTGGGCGGGGAGATCCTTCGGCCCCGCCGATGGCGGGGGCCTCAGGATGACACCCGGCGCACGGCGCCGGGTGTCACTTCTTCGCCTGGGCGAACAGCTCCGCGACCTTCCCCCAGTTGACCACGTTCCACCAGTTGGTCACGTACTCGGCTCGGCGGTTCTGGTACTTGAGGTAATAGGCGTGTTCCCAGACGTCGAGGCCGAGGATCGGGGCGTCCCCGTTCGTGAGTGGGCTGTCCTGGTTGGGGAGGTTGTACACCGCGAGGCCGCTCTTACCGACGACCAGCCAGGCCCAGCCGCTCCCGAACTGCCCCATTGCGGCGGCGGTGAACTTCTCCTTGAACGACTCGAGGCTCCCGAAGGTGCCCCCGATGGCCTTCGCCAGCTCGCCGGCCGGCGCACCGCCCGCATTCGGCCCCATGACCTCCCAGAACAGGTTGTGGTTGACGAACCCGCCGCCGTGGTTTCGAACTGCGGTCCGGATCTTCTCGGGCACGTGGCCCAGGTCGGCGAGGATCCGGGTGACCTCCCGGTTCTCCAGGTCGGTCCCCGTGATCGCCTTGACGAGGTTGTCCAGGTAGGCCTGATGGTGCTTGTCGTGGTGGACCCGCATCGTCTGCTCGTCGATCCAGGGCTCGAGGGCCTTGTAATCGTAGGGCAGGGGAGGGAGTGATAGGTTTGCCATTGACGTGTTCTCCTTTTCGGTCCGCTCCCGAGGTCTTTTCGGGGCGGGCTTGGTCAGCTACCGACCCTGACAACGGCCGCGCGGTCGGCCTTCATTCCCGGGGGCTGGCGTCGTCGCGAGGCCTCCATCTGTCTTGTCCGAGTGGCCAAAACGGGGGCGAACCGCTATATTCGTCATGCAGGCCTTTTCTCGGATCGATTGCGATGGACGAACGGCGCGCCGTGCCCAGGGTGGAGCCCTCAAAACCGTTGCCGGCGAGGGTGAAGACGTTCTTGCCGGCACGGATCGTGGACATCTCCTCCCGGGGTGCGCAGATCGAGCTGGCAACCAGCCTGAGACCCGAGGTGCCCTGTGACCTGCGCATTCAGCTCGAGAGCGGCGACATCGTGGTCCACGGCATCGTGCGGCGGTGCCGCGCCTGGGGTTTCGGCCTCGACGAGAAGGACCAGCGCGTGCTCCTCTACCGCGCGGGCATCGAGTTCGAGGAGGCTGCCCCGGAGGCGCTCACCAGGATGATCGCGAAGGCCCTCGGCGCCGCCGAGGAAAGGGCTCGCGGGGGCCAGGCCGCGAAGGCGCCGCCGAAGGAGACCGGCGGTGCCAAGGCCGATGAGGAGGGCCGGCCGCGCGCCCCGCGCAAGGAGGGGCCGGTCAAGATCCGGATAAGCTCCGAGCACGTGCGCAGGGTCCTGAAACAGCCCAGAGACAAGGACAGGGATCAGGACAAGAAGAAGGACGAGGACGGGGACTAGGTCGCGAGGAGCTCCCGCGCTCGGGTGGCAGCTTCGCGCACGTCATCGAGCAGAGAATCCACGTCGGTGTCGATCAGGGCGCGATCCTGCACGACAACGCGCCCGTCCACCACAACGTGCCGCGCGTCCGACGAGCGTGCCGCGTAGGCCATGTGTGAGTAGGGATCGTAGACCGGCACGCTGCGCGGGTGGTCGAGGGCGAAGCAAACGACATCCGCACGCTTGCCCGCCTCGAGTGTGCCGATCCGGTCCGAAAGCCCGAGCACCTTCGCCCCACCGATCGTGAGCATCTCCACGATCGTGCGCGCCTGCATTCGGGTCGGGTCACCGGTCAGGCCCTTGTAGAGCAGGGATGCCAGCTGAGCGTCCCGCAGCAGGTCTAGGGTGTTGTTGGACGCCGCCCCGTCGGTGCCGAAGCCCACCTTGATCCCGAGCTCGAGCATCTGCGGCACGGGGGCAACCCCGCTCGAAAGCTTGAGGTTGGAGACGGGGTTGGTCGCCACGCCGACCTCGAGCTCGGCAAGTAGTCCCAGATCCTCCTCGGTGACGTGCACGCAGTGGGCCGCCACCGTGCGCTCTGAGAGGATACCCAGGTCGGCCAGATAGGCCACCGGTGAGACACCCTTCTCGGATTTGATCTTCTCCGCCTCCCAGCGGGTCTCGGCCAGGTGAATAATGAGCGGGGCGCCGAACTCCTCGGCGAGCTCCGCCTCCCTGGCCAGGTGTGCCGCCGAGACCGTGTACGGCGAGTGGGGCGCCACTGCCGGTACGACCAGCGGATGCGACCGGTAGCGCTCAAGCAGATCGCGCTGCACGGCCAGTGCGTCCTCCGGCGTCGCGCTGGAGGGCGTGGCGAAGTCGATCATGGCCTCCGGGACGACGGCGCGCAGGCCCGCCGCGACCACAGTCTCGATCACCCGCTCGGCGTGAAAGTACATGTCGCAGACGCAGGTGACCCCGGCCTGCAGGCTCTCGGCCGCAGCCAGGCGCGTGCCGAGCATCACCATTTCCGCGTTCATGAGCACACGCTCGGTGGGCCAGATGTGCTTCTCCAGCCACTCGATGAGTGGAAGGTCGTCGGCAAGCCCGCGGAGCAGCGTCATGGCGAGGTGGGTGTGGGTGTTGACGAAGCCGGGGAGGATGATGCCCCCACCCGCGTCCAGCACTCGGGCGGGCCGATACTTCCCGAGAAGGTCAGCCGCACCGCCGACCTCAACGATCTCGCCGGACGTCACGGCGACCGCTCCGTCCGGCAGCGGCTCGCTCTCCGGCGTCATGGTCAGGACCGTGCCGCCCGAGATGATTAGCTCACATTTCACGTTGTTCTTCTCCACGCCGACCCCCATCACCACGAACCGGAAGCACCGCCGCCGCCGAACGAGCCGCCACCGGCTGAGAACCCACCGCCAGAGAAGCCACCTCCTGAAAAACCCCCTCCCGAAAAGCCGCCCCAGCCGCCGGGCCCGCCCCAGCGCCCCCGGCGGCTGCCGCGCATTGCCTGGATCAGGAGGATCAGGATGATGATGGCGACCACCAACGGAACGCCGGGCGACGGGCTCGTGCCCCGGGCCGGCCTCAGGGGGGACTCGCCGCGGAAGATCCTGTCCAGCGCCTCCGCCAGGGCCAGCACGCCGCCGCCGAAATCCCCCGCCGCAAACGACGGGCGCACGACGTCGTCCAGGAGCCGTATCGCGAGCGCGTCGGGGACCTCGTCCTCGAGGCCGTACCCGACCTCGAGGCGCATGCGCCGGTCGCGCACGAACGCGAAGAAGATGACTCCGTCGTCCAGGCCCTTCCGCCCCACCTTCCAGCGCTCGGCACAGCGGATCGTGAAGTCCTCCAGGGGCTCACCCTCGAGAGAGGGGAAGACGACCGCGATGACCTGGTGCCCGGTGCGCTGCTCGAGCCCCGCCAGACGCTCGTCGATGCTGGCCTCCTGCTGGCGCCCGATCACCTGCGCGTAGTCGCTGAGGTACTCCTGGGGTGTCGGCGGCACCTCGAGCGCGAAGGCCGAACAAGCGCCCACAGCAACGAGCGGCGCCAACCAAAGCGCCCGCTGTCGCGGTGCCCTGCGCCCTGCGCCCTGCGCCCCGTCTCTCAGAACTTCACCTGCGGTGCTTTGTCTGACCCCGGTGCGGCCTGGAAGTACGGTTTCTCGGCGAAACCGAACAGCGATGCAACGATCACGGTCGGGAAACGCCGGCGCAACGTGTTGAACGCCTGTGCGGCCTCGTTGAAGCGCCGCCGCTCGACCGCGATGCGGTTCTCGGTACCTTCGATCTGGACCTGGAGGTCCCGGAACGCCTGGGTGGCCTTGAGCTCAGGGTACTTCTCGACCACGACCAGAAGCCGCGAGAGCGCCGAGGAGAGCCCGTCCTGTGCGGCCTGGAACTGCTGCATCTCCGCCGCGTTTGGGAGTTTTCCCAGGGTCATCTGGCCAACTTTGGCGCGCGCCTCGGTGACCGCGGTGAAGGTGTCCTTCTCGAACGCTGCGGCACCCTTAACCGTCTCGACCAGGTTGGGGACGAGGTCGGCCCGGCGCTGGTACACGTTTTCCACCTGGCTCCAGGCGGTCTTGACCGACTCCTCAAGGGTGACGAGACGGTTGTAGCTGCCCATCACCGCCATAACCAGAAGTACCGCCACGACCACGACGACAAGTCCGCATCCAAGCAGTACCTTCTTCATGCATCCTCCCGTACGCTCGGGGGGTAAGGCGGTCTCGAACGCATCCCCGATCGCGATTCGCGATTCTAGCCCATGCGGGAGCCCGGTGCAGGCACCGGGGCCGCGTCGGGGCCGTCCCGGTCCACACGCCAGACGGTCTCGCCCTCGCCCGGCTGGTGCTTCCAGCGCCGGTGCATCCACACCCACTGCTCCGGGTGGCTCCGCACCTGGCGCTCGATGTGGGCGGTGAAGATCGCGGTGAGCCTGGCCACGTCGGTGTCAAGGTCCGCGCCCGGGGCGGTCTGGATGGGTTCGGAGAACGACAGGCGCATCCGGCCGTTGGCCAAGCGCGTGGCAAACCCGGCGACCACCGGACAGCGGGTGCGCAGCGCGAGCAAGGCGGCGCCAGTAGGAGTCCAGGCGGGCCGGCCGAAGAAGTCGACGTACACCCCCGGGACGTCGATGTCCTGATCGATGAGCAGTCCGTCGACGCGCCCGTTCCGGATCGCCTGCACCAGCTTGGATCCCGCGCCCTTTCCCCGCAGGGCGGGCTCCCCGCCGAAGCGCCCGCGCAGGCGACGTGCGACCTCGTCCAGGCGCGGGTCGTACACCTCTCGGGCGGCCGCGGTCATCGCGATTCCGTACGCGCCGAGGCCGAGGCCAAGCCACTCCCAGTTGCCGCAGTGAGCCGTGACGAGGATCGCACCACGGTCTGGGCGCAGCCCGCCGGTCAGGTGCTCCAGCCCGACGAACTCCGTTTTGGCCAGGACCGCGTCAGGGGGGGCGGACCACAGCCAGGCCACCTCGCCAAGGACGGTGCCCAGGTGGCCCGCGCAGCGCCTCGCCAGGGTCCGCCGCCACGCCTCGTCGTGTTCGGGAAACGCCAGGGCGATGTGAGCGAGCGCCCTCCCCCGGTCGCGCCGCGCCAGGGGCAACGCCGCCCGCCCGGCCAGCCGGCCCAGGCTGCGAAGCACCGGGAGGGGCAGCAGGCAGGACCCCGCCAGGACCACCTTGAGGGACCAGTAGCCGAGGTCGTGGCGCAGCTTGCGCCCAAGCGAGGCCACCGCCAGAGTCTACCCGGACGGGACCGGCCGGCCAAGGGGTGGGGGCGAGTATCATCGTGGCGCTGGAGGTGAGAGTGGACGCGACCAGGGGCGAGCTCTTCATCGTCGCGTCGCCTTCGGGCGGCGGCAAGACCACGCTGATCCGAAGGGTCATGCAGGAGCTCGCGGCGCAGGGCCGCGAGCCTCACTTCTCAATCTCGCACACCACCCGGCCTCCACGTCCGGCAGAGCGGCACGGGGTCGACTACCACTTCGTCGACCGCGCCTCGTTCCAGCGCATGGTCGTTGCCGGCGAGTTCCTCGAGTTCGCCGAGGTTCACAGCAACCTTTACGGGACGTCGAGGGCGGAGGTCGAGGGAAGACTCGAGCGGGGCTGTGACGTCTTCCTGGACATTGATGTCCAGGGAGCCCGACAGGTCCGGGCCTCGGTTCCGGACGCGGTCAAGGTCTTCGTCTTCCCGCCGTCGTACGTCGAGTTGCGCCGCCGTCTGGTGGCTCGCGGGCAGGACGACGAGGCCGCCATCGAGCTGCGGCTCAAGAACGCGGTGCAGGAGATGCGCGAGTACGCGGAGTTCGATTTTGTTATCATTAACGACCGCCTCGAGGAGGCGACCCGCGCCCTCGCAAGCGTTGTCGCGGCGGCGAGGATGCGGCCCTTCCGGATGCGGGCGAGGGTCCAGGCGATCCTGGAGGAGTTCGAACGAGCCGTGAAGAAGGAGGATTGATGTCGGATTTGCCCGAGGGAATCGATAGTACCTTTCGCTACATCCTGATCGCAGCGAAGCGTGCGGAGCAGCTGATCCACGGGGCCAGGGCGCGCGTCGCGACCCGGCACGTGAAGCCCACCACTGTGGCCCTCGCAGAGCTGGCCGCCGCCGACGTGCCGTGGCGCAAGGTCACCGCGGAGGAGTACGAGATGCTCTTGCAGCAGGAGGTCGCGGCCAAGGAGGCAGAGGAGCACGCCCCGGTGCTGTTCCCCATCCCGCCCCCGATCATCCCCGCCATCGTCGAGCCGGAGGCCGAGGCCGAGGAGGAGGAGGAAGCACTCGAGGTAGAGCCCGAGGGCCCCAAGTTCGACGAGAACCTCGAGGTGGTCGAGGAGCCGGCCCCAGAGGTCCTGCTCACCGAGGAGATAAGCGAGGAGTAGGTGCGCGGCCGTGTGGTCCTGGGTGTTTGCGGGGGAATCGCGGCCTTCCGGGCTGTGGAGGTGCTGCGCGCCCTGGTCAAGGCCTCCTGTCGGGTCTTTCCCATCCTGACGAAAAACGCAACGCGCTTCGTGACGCCGCGCACCTTCGCGGTGCTCTCCCGAGGGCCGGCCCAGGTCTCACTCTGGGGCGAGCCCACAAGCCCAGGCATCGACCACATCGACCTCGCGCGGCGTGCCGACCTGCTTCTCGTGGCGCCCGCAACCGCCAACGTGCTGGCCAAGATGGCGGCGGGGATCGCCGACGATGCGCTGACGACCTATGCGCTGGCGCATCGTGGGAAGGTGGTTCTAGCGCCCGCGATGAACACCTTCATGCTCAAGCACCCAGCGACCCAGCAGGCGCTCGCCGTGTTAAAGGACCGCGGCGTGGTGGTCGTCGAGCCCGTGTTCGGTCTGCTTGCGGACGGGGAGCGCGGCGTCGGCAAGCTCGCGGAGGTGGAGGAGATCGTGGGCGCGGCGTTGGCTGCCCTCCCGCCGCGCGGTCCGCTCGCGGGCGTCAAGCTCCTCGTCACCGCAGGCCCCACGCGAGAGCCCCTCGACGCCGTCCGCGTGTTCACCAACCGCTCCTCGGGACGGATGGGAGTCGCGCTCGCGGTTGTCGCGCGGGAGCTCGGCGCCGTGGTGAGTGTACTCGCGGGGGCGGGCCTGGCCGTCCCGGCCGGAATGCAGGTCGAGTGGTTCGAAACAGCAGCCGATCTGGGTCGGCTGCTGGAAGCGCGGGCCGCGAAGGCCGACGCGGTCTTGCACGCGGCCGCGGTGGCCGACTTCCGGCCGGCGTCGGTCGCGACCGGCAAGCTCGACCGGCGACAGGGCACCCTGCAGGTGGCCCTCGAGCCCGTGCCCGATCTGGCTGCTGGCATGCCCCGCGCCAACGGCCGCCCGTACCTCGTGATCTTTGCCGCCGAGCCCGCGATCGGGCTCGAGGAGCGCGCCCTGCGAAAGCTCTCCGGCAAGCGGGCGGACGCCGTGATCGCCAACCCGATCGACGAGCCTGGCCTCGGAATGGAATCGGCGCGCAACCGCGCCCTCGTGCTCTCGCGTCTCGGCCTGCGGCGGGAGCTCCCGGCGCAGGACAAGGAGTCGCTTGCCCGCGAGCTCCTCCTCACCCTGGCGCCGGAGCTGGTGTCGGCGCACCGCCCATGAGCCGCCGCGACCTGCTCAGGTACCTTGACGACTTCGGTTGGCACGACGTTGACACCGCCT
>MEKI01000047.1:28120-29378 GCA_001766905.1 Acidobacteria bacterium RBG_13_68_16 | reverse complement strand
GACGTGTACATCGCCAACATCGTCAAGTGCCGCCCCCCGGCAAACCGGGATCCCCAGCCCGACGAGGCCGCCGCCTGCATGCCGTTCCTCAAGCGCCAGCTGGAGCTGGTCAAACCCGAGGTGATCGTGCTGCTCGGCCGGGTCGCCGCCCGCTTCCTGCTGGGGACCACGGCGCCGATCTCCAGCTACCGGGGGAAGTGGACCGTCTGGCACGGGTACTCGGTGTTGCCGACGTACCACACCGCCTACCTGCTGCGTAACCCGGCCGCAAAGCGCGAGTCGTGGGTGGACCTCAAGCAGCTGAAGAAGAGGCTGGAGGAGGAAGAGGGAAAAGGGTAAACGGCGAAGGGGCAAGGCCAGGCGGACCGATGTCCTGACGCTTCTATCCTCCCTCGCTTTTTGTTTTCCGCTTGCCCTTTTTCTTTTGGCCCTTGCCTGTCGCTACCACCACGGCCAGGGCCGCGCGTTGAGCACGTCGTTCGGTGTGGCCCAGCCCTTGCGGGCGATGCCGAGACCCCAGCGGACGTCGGCGAGGCCGGCAGGGTCGTGGGCGTCGGGAGCGATCACGATCGGGACGCCGAGCGCCACGGCGCGCCGCACCCACCTCCAATCGAGATCGAGGCGGAACGGGTGGGCGTTGATCTCGACCGCGGCGCCGCTCTTGGCGGCAGCCTGGAGCACCGCCTCGAGGTCCACCGGGTACCCCTCCCGGGCGAGCAGCAGGCGTCCGGTCGGGTGGCCCAGGATCGTGCCGCGCCCGCGCGACACCGCGCGCACCAGGCGCATCGTCTGCGCCTCGAGGTTCTGCCGGAACGAGGAGTGCACGGACGCAATCACGAAGTCGAGGGGCACTCGCTTGGGCAAGTCGAGGGTGCCGTCGGGCAGGATGTCCGCCTCGAGCCCTTTCAGCAGAAGCGGCTTGCCCCCCCTGGCGTTGTGGTCCTCGATCGCCTTGCCCTGGGCACGGAGGCGGTCGGCGTCGAGGCCGTGGGCGTAGGCCGCGACCTGGGAGTGATCCGCGATTCCCAGCAGCGACCACCCGAGCGCGGCTGCCGCGGCCGCCATCTCGGCGAGCGAGGCGGTACCGTCCGAGTCGGTTGTGTGTGCGTGCACCGCGCCGAGCAGGTCGTCCTTCTCCACGAGCGCAGGCAGGGTTCCCTCGGTGGCCGCCTCGATTTCGCCCATCCCTTCACGCAGCTCGGGAGGGATCCAGGGCAGCCCGAACCGGCTGTACGCTTCCCGCTCGTCGTGGCAGGCG
>MEKI01000047.1:27843-28092 GCA_001766905.1 Acidobacteria bacterium RBG_13_68_16 | reverse complement strand
CGCCGTCGGACAGGCTCACGCCCCGCCGTTTTCCGTGCCGGTCGAGCTGCTCCAGGTGGGCGGCACCGCCGGTGTGCCAGAGGAGGACGGCTCCGAAGGAATCGTTCGAGGCGACTTCGACCCGGACCGGTGGACCGGATGGGCTCCGACCCGTCACGCCCCCTTTCGAGACGGCGACGTCCGCCAACACCCTGGCGACGGCGATCTTCACCTCGGCGGGGGTGACAGCCGTGCAGACGAGCACCACCT
>MEKI01000047.1:20469-27809 GCA_001766905.1 Acidobacteria bacterium RBG_13_68_16 | reverse complement strand
GCAGGCGTCCTCCAGCTCGCCGGGCGTCGTGATGCCCAGCTCCTGCCACAGCGTATGCACGCGCTTGCCCCCAAGGCCTGGGAGTGAGAGCAAGTCGGGGAGGCCCGCGGGGAGCTTGGATCGCAGCTCGACAAGCTGCGCCGGCTCGCCTCTGTCCAGCGTCTCGACGATGAGCGCCGCGATGCCCTTGCCGATGCCGGGGATGTTGGTGAGCTCGCCCTTTGCCGCGGTCTCGGCGAGGTCCTGCGGGTGCTGCAGCACGGCACGGGCGGCGTTGACCATTGCCCGGACCTTGAACGGGTTCTCGCCCGCGAGCTCGGCGAGCATCGCCAACTCCTCGAGGGCCGCGGCGATTCGACGGCGTTCATCCATGGCTTCTGCGTGTCCCTTGCATGCTATAGTCTAGTAGGTTCTATGCTTCCGCGCTGGCCATTCTCGCGCTCGCTGCTCTACCCGCTCACGGCGATCCTCGTCGCGCTCACGGTGCTGCCCGTGGGGCTGGCGGGGTGGGGTTTCGTCACGACCAACCGCGAGCAGGTTGCGACGCTCGAGAAGCAGTACCTGACACGGCAGGGGGTGGGGCTGGCCCGCGAGGTGGAGTTGTACTTCCTAGACAGCGTCGGGCGCATCGAGTCCGTGGCGCAGGCGCTCCGCCCAGTTCAGGGCCAGCAGCTGCAGGCGGCCGCCGCCTCTGAAGTGCTCAACGAGCTTGTGAGGGCGAACCGGCACATCGTGTTGCTGCGCGTCCTCGACGCCTCGGGGAAGGGATCGTTCGTCCAAAACCGGGCCCTCTCCACGACATCAGAGTCGGAGCTCGGGCCGGTGCTGGCCGAGGCGTTCACGACCAACCTCCGTGGGAGGCCGGTACGGCGCGACCTGCTACGGCTCCCCGGCGAGGCTCCGATGGTCCTCGTGTCGCTCCCCCTGATGGGCCAGGGCGGTGTTGTGGCCGGGGTGATGCAGGGCGTGGTTTCTCTCGAGGGGGTGGTCGCACGCCTCGCCGAGGAGGGCGGCCGCGGCGTCACGGTGGACGTGGTGGACAAGACCGGGAACGTGATCTTCTCGAGCGACCCGACTCGAGTAGGCAAGTCGGCCCGCACCCACCCGTTGGTGGCGCAGTTTCTCGAGGCGCCGGTGCGCCTGACGAAGACCTATGACGATCCGCTCCGTCCGGCCCGTGACGAAGTACTCGGGTCGCTGTGCCCGGTGGAGGACCCGCCGTGGGCGGTAGTGGCTGCCCGCGACGTGGGGGTTGCCTTCGCGGCCGTGAGGAACATGGCCGAGAAGACGGCGCTGCTGGCGGTCGGCACGGCGCTCGTGGCGATGGCCGCTGGTGTGTTACTTGCGCGGCGCATTACCTCGCCGCTGCGGAACCTGGCAGACGTGAGTACCGCGGTCGCACAGGGCGACTTCACGCGCCAGGTCCCAGTGACTTCCCGAAACGAGCTCGGCCAGCTGGCGGAAAACTTCAACGTCATGGCGGTGGAGATCGACCGCTACGTGCGCTCTCTGCAGCACGCGCTGCAGGAGAACAAGGAGCTGTTGGTCGACTCGATCCGCGCGCTCGCGGCCGCGATCGACGCGAAGAGCCCGTACACTCGTGGCCACTCCGAGCGCGTGAGCCAGTACGCGGTTGCAATTGCCGGGCACTGCGGGATCTCGGGAGGCGAGCTGGAAAAGGTCGAGATCGCCGCACTCCTGCACGACGTGGGCAAGATTGGCATCGAGGATGCGATCCTCCAGAAGCCCGACGCCCTGACGGACTCAGAGTTCGCGCAGATGCGGATCCACACCGTAAAGGGGGCTGCCATCGTCAGCCCGATCAAGAGGCTGCGGGAGATGCTCCCGGGGATCCGGTCGCACCACGAGAACTGGGGCGGCGGCGGATACCCCGACGGTCTGGTAGGGGAGCAAATCCCCGTGGTCGCCCGGATCATTGCGGCCGCCGACGTCTTCGACGCGATGACCACCCAGCGCCCTTATCAGAACGCCATGGGCCTCGAGTACGTGTTCAAGCGCATGCGCGAGCTTTCCGGGGCGCGGCTGGATCCCGCCATGGTGGACGCCTTCTTCGCCGCCATCCAGAGGGGAGACCTGGTACCCTTGGGGCGCGTGGAGGTGGCGTGACGATGAGGAGTCTGGCCCGTTGTTCGGCTTGCCTGCTTGCCCTCGCGGTCATGGTGGCGTGCGCGTCCAGCCCCCCGCCGCGTCCGGCGGAAGCGGCACCCGAGATCGACCTCACCAACCCGCTTGCCGGCACGTTGCTGATGCAGCAGGGTCGGGCGCTGGTGAACGAGGGCAAAATCCCGGAGGGGATGGCGAAGTACACGCTGGCCCTGAAGCTGCAGCCCGACAACCCCACGCTGCACAACCTCATCGGGATGGCCGAGCTGCAGCGGGGGAACGCCGGAAAGGCGCTCGAATCCTTCAACCGCGCCCTCAGGCTCGCGCCCAAGTTCTCCGACGCGCTCAACAACCGCGGGGCGGCCTACATGCAACTCGCGCAGTACAGCCTGGCCGAGTCGGACTACCTGTCGGTGCTCTCGGACAACACGTACGCGAATCGGTCCGGGGTCTACTACAACCTCGGTTCCCTCTATTTCGTCCGCGGCAACCTCGCGGCAGCGGAGGAGAACCTGCGCCGGGCCACGAGGGAAGAGGGACCGGTGGAGGCCTACTTCCTCCTTGGTCAGGTGGAGGAGAAACTCGGCAAGGTTGCGCTTGCCGAGACGGCGTACCGGGACGCGATGACCCGCGCCCCGGAGCGGCCCGACGTGATCCTGGCCCTGGCGAAGCTGGTCGACGTCCAGGGGCGCAAGGGCGAGGCCCGCGACCTCTACCTCAAGGTGATCGCGGCGGCTCCCGGCTCGCTCGAGGCGCAGCAGGCACGGGTGCGGCTGGAGTGATCACGTGGCGTTCCAGTACCTGCTGACAAACCTCCTGGTCGATGTACCCGGGGCGCAGGGCGTAGTGTTTCTCGATTCGGAGGGGGAGTCAGTCGAGTTGATCTCGCGCCAGGCAACCGCCTACGAGCTCAAGCTGGAGGGCGCCTATCACGGCATCTTTCTGCGTCAGGCGGCTCGTCTCGCCACGCTGTCTGGTGCCGGCGAGATCGAGCGCATTGCCATCGCGGGAACCCAGATGCAGGTGATGAGCCGGGCGCTCAAGGGTGGATACTATCTGGTGCTGATAATGGAAACGGGGACCTCGCCCGCGATCGCCTCTGAAGCGATGCAACGGGCCAGCGAGCACTTCAACCGTGAGATTCCTTGACCCGATTTGAGGGTTTGGCTTCCGGGGGTGTGTGTTGGACTTGCTGCAAAGGTTGCGGCGTGGGCTGGAAGCGACGCGCTCGCTGCTGGGGGAGCGGCTCTCCGCAGGGGGCTGGAGCGTCACCCGCGAGACCCTCGAGGAGGCCCTGCTGGCCTCGGACGTCGGCCCGGACATGGCGGAGATCCTGGCCCAGGAGTTCGAGCGTGCCCGCGCGAAAGGCGCGGTGGCGGACGGCGGTGAGCTTGACTGGCTGCGGCAACGGGTTCGGGCGCTGTTGACCGAGGCCGACGTTGGCGTGCCGAGGGGCAAGCCCCACGTCGTGCTGGTCGTCGGCGTGAACGGAACGGGAAAGACCACCACCGCCGCCAAGCTCGCCGGGCTGGCGCGCGAGAGCGGGAGGCAGACGATCCTCGTCGCAGCCGACACTTTTCGTGCCGCCGCCATCGAGCAGCTCCAGGGTTGGGGCGACCGGGTGCAGGTGCCGGTGGTGGCGCAGCGTGCCGGCGCCGATCCGGGCGCAGTGGTCTTTGACGCGCTCAAGGCAGCCGTTGCGCGCGGTGTGGACGACGTCATCGTGGACACCGCCGGCCGCATGCACACCAAACAAAACCTGATGGCCGAGCTCGAGAAGGTACGCAAGGTCTGCGGGCGCGCAGTCGCCGGAGCCCCCCATGAGGTGCTGCTCGTGTTGGACGCGACCTCCGGCACCAACGGGCTGGTGCAAGCCCGCGAGTTCCGCGCCCGTGCCGGCGTGACGGGCGTCGTGCTCACCAAGCTCGACGGGACCGCCAAGGGCGGCGTGGTGCTTGCGGTCGCGCGCGACCTGGGTGTTCCGGTGCGGTGGGTCGGCGTCGGCGAGGCCCCCGAGGACCTCTTGCCGTTTGTCCCCGAAGTCTTCGCCAACGCGCTGTTGGAGGGTCTGGCATGACCGGCAGGTGGATCGCCCTGATGCGTCAAGCCCTGGAGCTTGCCGAGCGTGGCCGCTACGGGACGAGCCCCAACCCCATGGTTGGGGCCGTGCTGCTGTCGCGCAGCGGCGAGGTTGTGGGGACGGGGACACACCTGCGCTGCGGGGGTCCCCACGCCGAGATCTTTGCGCTGAAGGAGGGTGCAGCGGAAGGGACAGGCGGCACCATGGTCGTCACGCTCGAGCCCTGCGTGCACCAGGGGAGGACCCCTCCCTGCGTGGATGCGCTCCTCGCCGCAGGCATCGCCCGGGTGGTGATCGGAACGCGCGACCCCAACCCGCTGGTCAACGGCAGCGGGGTCGAGGCGCTACGGTCCGCCGGCGTGGAGGTCGTGGAAGGGGTGGAGGAGGAGGCCTGCCGGAGGCTGAACCGCCGCTTCTTCCACTGGGTCGCGACCGGCTCTCCGTACGTCACCCTCAAGATGGCGATGACCCTCGATGGCAAGCTCGCGGCGCGTGGTGGGCGCTCGCAGTGGATCACGTCGGAGGCCTCCCGCAAGGAAGGGTACGCGCTGCGAGAGGAGTACGACGCGCTACTGGTCGGGGTAAACACCGTGCTGGCCGACGACCCGAGGCTGTTGCGTCACCTGGGTCTGAACCCAGACCCGCAACTGCTTCGGGTGGTGCTCGACACCCACCTGCGCACGCCTTCGGACGCCGCACTGTTCCAGCGTGACCCCCAGGGCGTCGTCATCTTCTGCAGCGAGGGCGTTCCGGCGGATCGGCGCAAGGAGCTGGAGGACAGAGGCGCCGCGGTGGTCGAGGTAGGGGACGACGGCCGCGGCCAGTGTGACCTTCGACAGGTACTGCGGTGGGTCGGCGCGCACGGGGCCAGCTCCGTTCTGGTGGAGGGCGGGGGCGAAGTGCACTGGTCGTTCCTGCGAGAGGGTCTGGCCCAGAGCGTGCACGCGTTCGTGGCGCCCCTGGTCCTCGGCGGGCGGGAGGCCACGTCGGCGGTGGGGGGCGCCGGTTTCTCCTCGCCGCAGGAAGCCGTGCGCCTGCGCTTCGTTGAGGTGAGAAGGCTCGAGGAGGACCTCGTGCTGATAGCAGAGGTCGAACGTGTTTAGCGGTCTCGTGGCCGCGCTGGGCGAGGTGCGCGCTCTGCGGCGCCGGGGGCGCGGTGCGGTCGTCGAGGTGCGGTGCGCGTTTTCGGCGGAGCCGCTCGCGGCAGGCGAGAGCGTGGCCGTCCAGGGTGTCTGCTTGACGGTCGTCGCGCCGGATGGCGAGGGGTTCTCCGCCGATCTCTCTCCGGAGACCCTGTCGCGCACGACGCTCGGAACTCTGCGACCGGGCGCGAAGGTCAACCTCGAGCGCTCCCTTCGCCTCGACAGCCGCATCGGTGGGCACATCGTGCTCGGTCACGTCGACGCAACGACGTCGGTCGTCGCGGTTCTGCCGGGCGACGGATTCCAGGCCGTCCGTTTCGCCCTTCCGGGTGCGGTCGCCGGCGAGGTCGCGCTGAAAGGCTCGGTAGCGTTGGATGGCGTTTCGCTCACGGTCGCCGCGCTCGGCGAGGGCTGGTTCGACGTGGCGCTCATCCCGACGACAATCTCCGGAACCACACTCGGGAAGCTCGGTCCGGGCGACAAGGTCAACCTGGAGACGGACGTGCTGGCGAAGTACGTGCGGCGGGCCCTCGGCGGCCAACGCCGGGACCTCGAGTCGCTGCTCTCAGGCCTCTCCGATGAGACGGATTGAGCCGGCGTTCCCGGATCTCCTGCCGGTAAGCCACCGCCTCGGGCCGCCGCCCTCGGCGGTTTCCGGCAGTCCGGTTGCTGTGGACCCCGTCGAGATGCGCCTCGTCTGGCAGGCGCCCTCCCGGTGGCGGGGTGTTGGTGACCGCACCGTTCCGCGACGTCCGGTTCGGGTGCTGCTGCACGCCGGGTGCGCCCGCCAGGAGCACGAGTTTCTCGGGCGGCTCCTGCAGGGAGGGTGCGGGGCGCTCGCGGTGTTTGACGGGGCCCTCGCCGTCAAGGATCTTCCTGCCCCGACCCTGGAGGGGCAGGCGGTGGTGCTGGCGCCGTGGCTGCCGGCGTTCTGGGGAGGGGGGCCCCTGCCCGACCTGAAGCCCTGGCGAAAGCGGGGCATCGCCGCAGGCGTGCTGCTGTGCCTCGGTCCGTCGGCGGAGCCGTTCGACCAGGTCAACCGCGGAATCGACGAGGCAAAGGAGGCCGGCGCAGCGTTCGTGCTTCCCAGCCCGCTCTCGTTGCCGCCGGAGGACAGGCACCGCGTCTACGACCGTCTGGCCGGCGAGGGCGGCGACGAGAAGCTGGAAAACCTCCTCTTTCACACCGACCTCGGCCAGCTCGCCACGGAGCTGGAGCGCGAGGCCTCGCGGGCCTGTCGCCGCGTCGGCCTGCCGGAGGGATTGCCGGGGCCCGCGACCTCGATCACGCCACGGGGCACATTCGCGGCGGGTGCGCAACTCCTGCTCTGGGCTCGGCGGCTCGACTTGCTCGACGGCGTGAGCTCGGCCGGCTGGCAGCTTCGGCGCGCCGCGCAGGCCCTCCTCGCCTCGCGCCGCGACCCGCAGGCGCTGGTGGCCGAGGACAACCTCCGGGTCATCCCCGGGTTCAACCCCTGGGTGGAAGCGTTCGCACGATCGGTGTGGGCCGGGAGTGGGGAGCCGTTCGACGAGGTGCTGGCGCGCTGGGTCGCCCATTGAGGAAAGGGCATAGGGCGCACGGCGCCGGGAGGGCGGCGGCGGGGCTGTACATCCACCTGCCTTTTTGCGCCAGTCGCTGCTCCTACTGCACGTTCGTGACCTCCACCGAGCTTGGGCTGGTCCCTCGCACCATCTCCGCGCTGTGTCGCGAGCTCGATCTGATGGGTAGCCGGAGTGCTCGGGCCCTCGCCACCCTGTACCTGGGGGGCGGGACGCCGTCGCTGGTGTCGGAGGATCTTCTCGGGCAGATCTTTCAGGCTATCGCACGCCACTTCCCGCGCCTTCCCGACGCCGAGGTGACTCTCGAGGCCAACCCCGACGACGTGACAGGGGCGAAGGCAGGCGCCTGGGCCCGGCTCGGGGTCAACCGGGTCTCGGTGGGGGTGCAGGCGTTCTGCGACCCCGTCCTCTTGACGCTCAACCGGCGCCACACCG
>MEKI01000047.1:15820-20340 GCA_001766905.1 Acidobacteria bacterium RBG_13_68_16 | reverse complement strand
TGCGCCCCGGCCACGTCTCGGTGTACCTGCTGGAGACCGACAAGCCGCACGCCCTCGGGCGTCTGGCGGCGCGGCGCCCAGACCTCTTCCCCGACGCCGATGCCGCGGCCCGCCAGTACCTGACCGTGGGCCGAGCGCTGACGCGGGCGGGGTACCGGCACTACGAGGTCTCCAACTACGCTCTGCCGGGGCAACTCGCCCGTCACAACCTGAGGTACTGGCGCCGCCGGACCGTGCTCTCGGCTGGTCTGGCGGCGCACGGGCAGTGCGGACGGCGACGCTGGGCCGCGCCGGAGGAGCTCCCGGCGTACCTCGAGGCGGCGGAGGGGGGACGCCTGCCCCGGGTGTGGAGCCGCGGCCTCGACTCGGGGGAGGTGCTCAAGGAGCGCGTGATGCTCGGCCTGCGCCTCGCACGCGGCGTGCGTGAAGAGCTCGTCGAGGAGTGCATGGCGGAAGCACCGGCGTTCCGGGGACGGATGGAGGACTTCCTGGCTCTCCGGCTCGCCCGCCGCAGCGGCGGTCGCGTGCGTCTGACTCCGCGCGGGTGGCTCGTCTCCAACGAGCTGTTCGCCTCGCTCTGGTGAGGACGTCTCCTGATGGGGCGCAGTTCCGGGGTACACTCCGCCAGGGAGGCGAGAATGAAGCGCCTGTGCTTGGGCGTGTTCGTGGTCGCACTTGCGCTTGCCGCTGGGCCGGCGCACGCTGGTGGTTTCACGTTCGACGCCCATTTCACCCAGAGTGACCTTGCGGGCCTCGCCGAGGGCATTGGCGACGCACTGACGTTCCCCAACCTCGGGACGGCCGTTCCGACCGGCCTCGCGGGGTTCGAGGTGCTCGCCGCCGCGGGGGGGCCCCAGGTGGACACCGGTTCCCACTGGTGGAGGTACGTCGACGCGCGCACCGCGGGGGGCGTCCTCTACGGCCAGCGAGTCATCGTGCGCAAGGGGTTGCCCTTCAATCTCGATGTTGGGGTGCAGGCCGGACAGGTTGCGGGGGAGCGTTTCTGGGGCGGTGAGGTCCGTTGGGCGGTCCTGGAGGGCGGTGCCGTATCCCCGGCGGTGGCGCTGCGCGCGAGTTATTCCAAGTTGAGCACCGCCCCGTTCGAGTGCGAGGTCGCGGAGGGTCAGCTCTTCGTCTCCAAGGGTTTCCTGGTGGTCTCCCCGTACGGCGGGATCGGGTATCGCCGCGTGTCGGCACGGGCCACGTTTGGCGAGCCGGTGGCGGCCGGGCACTCGGTCGACCTCAATCGGGGGACGGTCACGGTCGGGGCACGGGTGACCCTGTTTCCGCTCGTCCACCTCGTCGGGGAGGTGCGGAAGAGTGCGAAGACCAGCATCTTCCTCGGACTGGGGGTGGGGCTGTGAGAACGCGAGTCCTTGCAATCGCGCTGGCCGGGGGGACGGCGATCGGAATGATGGCCGGGTGCGATGAGCCCAGGAAAGAGAAGCCGTTCGAGCGGATCACCCGTCTGCGTCTTCACTACAAGGTTTCCCCGAACTTCTTCGAGATGCAGAAGGACAAGGACGGCAAGCCCGTGCTCGCGATGGACCTGGGCGTCACGAACACCGGCAAGGAGTCACTCGACAGGGTCACGATGGTGCTGCACATAATCGAGCCCGATGGCAAGGACAGGGTGCGGGTGCCGCTGACCCTGGACACCTCGCACCTGGTGCCCGGGGTGCCAGGCAAGATCCTCGTGACCGTCGCGGGCGTCGAGGTTCGCGACGGGGAGGAGGTGACCTTGCAGATGGAGGGTCAACCCTCGAAGCGGGACATGACAACGTACCCCGAGTACGGGGCCGGGATCAGTTGACCGGGGCAAGGGATGGTATCTGGAAGCGCTCGTGGACGATGCGCTCGAGCCGCGGGCGGATCACCAGGTCGAACGTCTGCTCCTTGTCGGGGAACAGCCGCGTCGAGGCGGTGCGCGCCGCCTCGATCAGGCGCAGAGCCTCGCAGAACGTCAGGCTGTGGTCCTCTGCGAGCACCTGTGCCGTGACGTCCACCAGCAGGCGGAGCCGGCGTAACCGCTGCTCCTCCTCGTGTAGTAGGTTCTTCTCCTCCATCCGATCACCGAAACACGGAGACACGCCGTGACATTTCCGAGGCAAAGGTCACGGCTCCAAGTCGCTCCTGGAGCCACGCTACCACGAAGCGGGGACCGGTGACAGGCGGACCCCTCCTCGCGGTGGCCATGACCGCGGCCCAGCGCGGCGGCGAGGTGCTCCGGCGCTACTTCCGGACCATCCAGCCCGGGCAGGTCACCGAAAAGGCCCAGAACGACTTCGTTTCTGCCGCTGACCGCGAGAGCGAGGAGGTCATAGCCTCTTACCTGCGGACGCAGACTCCGGAGTTCGGCCTCCTCGCCGAGGAGGCTGGTGCGAGCGGCGCGAGCGGCGCGCGTTGGGTGGTGGACCCCCTCGACGGCACGGCCAACTTCGTCCGCTCGTTCCCGCACTTTGCGGTTTCTGTAGCGGCGGTGGTGGACGGCGAGGTCGAGGTCGGGGTGGTCTACGACCCCATGCGGGACGAGCTGTACTCGGCCGCGAGGGGCGGCGGCGCGTGGTGCAGCGGCCGCCGGCTGCGGGTGACCGGCCGGGAGGGCCTCTCGGGCGGTTTTCTCACGACCGGGTTTCCGTTCCGGGTCCACCGCCTGCTCGACGTGTACCTGCGGGTCTTTCACGACGTGTTCCTGAGGGTCGCTGCGATCCGCCGGCCAGGCTCCGCCGCGCTCGACCTCGCCCACACGGCGGCAGGGATCTTCGACGGGTTTTTCGAATTCTGCCTCTCCCCGTGGGACATCGCTGCGGGTGCGCTGCTCGTTCGGGAGGCCGGGGGTGTGGTAAGCAACCTCGACGGATCGGCGGAGATCTTTACCCACGGCAACGTGGTCGCCGCGGGCCCGGCGGTGCACCGGGAGCTCCTCGCAGTGATCCAGCGACACTGCCGCGAGAAGGACCTCCACCCCTGATCGGCCCGGCAGCAAAAGGCTTGCCACCCGGCGACGCGACCGTCTATGCTTACTTGTGGGGAGCTTGTCGTCGCATCAAGCGTAGGAGCGATGAATGACGATCACGCTGGACACCGACTCCAGCCCTCGGCTCCTGCCCGTTCGCCAGAGGGTCCGCCGGCGCGGCAAGGACCTCGAGCGGTTCCTGAACCTCTGGCGGATTGCGCTGGCGGCAAGCTTGACGGTGGCAATGCTGGTGGGTCGGCTCGGGAGTCCGACCACCAGGCCGGAGTACGCTGTCGCGGAGGTCGTGCTCGCCGGCCTGTTGCTGTTCGGGCTGGCGCTCCAGCTTTACCTCGCGTGGTTCCCCTGGGACAACCGGCTCTCGCTCCTGGTCGTGGCGGGCGATGTCGTCGCGGTGACCGGCTTCCTGCTCGGCTGCGTGGTGGCAGACCGCGCGATCGTGGCGACCAATTCGCAGGTCTTTTTTTTCCTCTACTTCTTCGTGATCGTCTCGGCGGGTATTCGCGGCGACCAGGCCGTGTCGAGGACCGTCGCATGGTCGGTGCCTGCCAGCTACGCTTTCGTGGTGCTCCTGGCGGTGGCGTGGCGACGCGTAGAGATCGGGAGTTCGCCCGATCCGGTGTACGGAAGCTTCCGCTGGGATCTGCAGCTGGCTCGTGTCGTCATCCTGGCGGTGGTCACCTTCATCATCAGCTACGACGTCGGACTGGGGGCAAGCGACCGGACGGAGGCCCGGACCGATCCGCTCACCGGCGCCTACAACCGCCGGTTCCTCGAGGAGTTCCTGGGCCGCGAGATGGCCCGCAGCCGCCGGTCGCGCCAGCCTCTCTCGGTGCTCATGCTGGACCTGGACGGCTTCAAGGCGTTCAACGACGAGCACGGTCACCTGGCCGGCGACGAGATGCTAGCGGCGGTGGCCCAGAGTCTTCGGAATGCGGTTCGAACCAGCGACGTTGTTGCGCGCTACGGGGGCGACGAGTTCGTTGTGGTGCTGCCCAACACCCCCGGGGCGGCCGCGCGGCGAGTGGCAAGGGAGCTTCGCAGGGTCGTGCCGCCCCCGGTTCAGCTCTCGGTCGGGATCGGCTGCATGGGAGACGGGTTGCAGAGCCCCGGGCAGCTCTTCGCGGTTGCTGACGCTGCTCTGATGCGCGCCAAGCAGGCTGGCGGCGGGGTGAACCTCGAGTAGGGTATTTTACCGCTCGACCAGGAAGGCGAGGGACGTTCGGTCATGGCGAGTCGGCTGGGCAGTATCGTGCGCCACACTCTCGGGTGGAGTCTGCTGATCCTGGGTATCGCCGGCCTCGTGCTGCCAGTCCTGCAGGGCTGGCTCTTCATCGCCCTTGCGGCCCTGCTCCTCGCCCCCGACGTGCCGGTGTTCGCTCGCCTCCTCGGCTGGATCGAAGACCGGTTTCCGGCCCTGCGTCATCCGATCCAGCGTGTGCGCGCCCGATTCGGACACCCTCACAAGCGGCCGGACGACTCGACAGGGTAACCTCGTTCGGGGGAGGGCCTCGACGGCCGGCGCAGGCCCGACATCACTGCGGGC
>MEKI01000047.1:320-15798 GCA_001766905.1 Acidobacteria bacterium RBG_13_68_16 | reverse complement strand
AGACGTTCCGGTTGCTGACCCACGGCGTAGACCCGCCGCGGGCCGGCCAGCATGGCGCGATACACGGGCATGATCGTCACGAGGTTCACCGCCGCGAGGAACGCGAACCCCCAAAGGAGGGGCTCGCCCTGTGGGAACCCAGGTTCGGCCGTGAGGGGTACGGCGGTGACCACGCCGGCGTAGACGGCCAGGCTTGCAAGCAAGCCCACGCACACGATCTGGAGACGACGGATATGGCGCTCCGAGATTTCCTGCATGGGAGCCCTCCTGCGGAGACTGCGCCGAGGTTACCCGGACGCGCCCTCCCGGTCAACGCGCCCGGAACAGGGACAGCGAAACCCCGCGTGGCGGGGTTTCGGCTTGGCGGAAGGTCCGCCCGGACCTTTGCAGTGGGTCTCGCGGCTGCTATGTCCGTCGAACGCCCGCGGCCGGATTGGCACTTTCAATATGGAAGCGTATCGCGACGGTGTCAAGGCCTTCTTGCGGCGGCGATGGCATCCACCACGGCGACGGCAGCCGCGAGGGCCGCCGTACCCGCCTCCCCGTCAACGAAAGGACCCGCCTCGCCGCGGCAGGCGCGTTGAAAGGCAAGGTGCTCGACCGCAAGGGGCTCCGCCTTTTCGACCCGGACGTCAAGGGGGGTGATCGTGGTCTCGCCCCCCGAGCGAACCAAACGGTACGCCGAGACGCTCTGCTCGGCGTAGTCGATCGAGTGGTAGGCGTCCGGCTCGAAAAGCCGCAGCTTGCGGACGCGCTCGGAGGAAACCCTGCTGGCGGTGAGGTTTGCGACGCAGCCGGTGGTGAACTCGAGGCGAACGTTGGCGAGGTCCACCCGCTCCGACAGCACCGGCACGCCGACCGCACGCACCTCCTTGAGCGGAGCACCGCCGTTGAGCGCCTGGGCGAGCTGGAGGTCGTGCACCATTAGGTCCAGCACCACGTCGATGTCCAGCGAGCGGCGGGTGAACGGTGACAGGCGCTGGGCCTCGAGGTAGCGCGGCCGCGGCGCACGAGCCACCACGGCCTGCACCGCAGGGTTGAAGTACTCGACGTGTCCCACACCGAGCACGACGTCGTAGCGCCTGGCGAGGGAAACGATTTCGCCCGCCTCGGCAACGGAGGCCGCGATCGGCTTCTCGACCAGCACGTGCCGCCCGGCCGCGATGAAGCGCTCCGCCACCTCGCGGTGCGTGACGGTCGGGGACGCGATCACGGCCGCTTCGGAGCGGGCAACGGCCTCGTCCAGGCTGCCGAGCGGCTCGGCCCCGAACTCGGCGCATATCGCCTCGAGGCGATCGCGGTCGGGGTCGAACGCGCCGACGCACCGCCATCCGGGAAGGGTGCACGCCAAACGCAGGTGGTGCCTGCCGAGGTGGCCGACGCCCACCACTGCGACGGCCAGAGGGAGTGGCTCGCTCATGTCGAACGAGATTACGCGGCCCTGCACGATCCCCGCAAGGGGGGCGCTCTCTGTTTGTCACTGCGTGACGGCTTGCACTCTGCTGGTCCCCACCCATGCTCTTGTTTCTTCCACTCCGTGGAGGTCTTCTTGTGCCCCGCGTGCCGCGAGCGGTCGCTCGGGCTGGGCGTCGAGCCCAGCCCTCCGACCCCCCTGCGCGTGCGACCCGAGAGCGCTGCCCGCCGTGTGGCCCCTCGGCGTCGGCGTGACGCAGCCGCGCCGTATCCCCGCGACGGCCAGCACGCCGGGTGCCCGCACGCTCCGGCGAGATCGCTCCTGTGGCCCGCGGGGCGGATCTCACCACCCCCCCGCTTCTCCACCGACCTGCTCAAATGGCTTCGGGAACGTCGTTGGGGGGCGGATTCAATCCGCCCGGCGGGTGCGAGCAAGCGACGAGAGGCCGCGCACTCGCCGGGCAAAACGAAAGCCTCACGCAGTGAATGACAATCCCCGGCCACCGCGGCACCGGCAAACAAAGCGTCACGCAGTGAGAGAAGAAAAGCGACCGCTCCACGTCCGCGGACAACAAGAAGCTACGCAGTGGCAAGAATGGGGCCGGGGTGTGGGCACCCGGATACACTACGCAGGTGAGGGTTTCTTGATCGACTCGCACGCACACCTGGCGATGTTTCCGGAGCCCGAGCGAAGTGCGGCGCTGGAGCGCGCCGGCGAGGCCGGCGTGCAGGCGGTGTTGGTACCCGCCACCGGCCGCGAGGATCTCGATCTGGTGGCCGAGCTCGCCGGTCTGGAGGCAGGCCGCGTCTTTGCCGCGATCGGGTTCCATCCCCACGAGGCCGCACGGTGTGATGCGACCTGGAAGCGGCGAGTGGAGAGGATGGTGGCGTCACCGGGGGTGGTCGCGGTGGGCGAGATCGGACTCGACTACCACTACGACCACTCGCCGCGGGAGGACCAGCGCAAGGTTCTTGCCTGGCAACTCGGCCTGGCCCGCGAGCACGGGCTGCCGGTGATTCTGCACCACCGCGAGGCCTGGCAGGACTTCCTCGCCGCTCTTGATGCGGCTCCGGGCGTCCGCGGGGTGGCGCACTCCTTCACCGAGGGTGAGGCGGGTGTCGCCGAGGTGACCGGCAGGGGCCTGTTCGTCGGGATCTCCGGGATGGTGACGTTTCCCCGCGCCGACAACGTCCGCGAGGCCGCGAAGGCAGTGCCGGCCGGGCGCCTGCTGGTCGAGACCGACAGCCCCTACCTGGCGCCCGTTCCCCACCGCGGCAGGCGCAACGAGCCGGCCTACGTAAAACTCGTCGCGGAGGCGGTCGCCCGCGTGCGGGAGGTCAGTCTCGAGACCGTCGAGGCGGAGACTGACGCCGCCTTTCGCGAGCTTTTTCTCGCTACCCCCTGAGCAACTGCGGCGGTCAGGGAATCCAGAGCGCGATCCCGGTCGGGTCGGTGGAGGTCCCGTCCACCACCGTGGCAAAGGAGATCACGCTGGCCCCGTTCGCTACTGTACGAACCTCGGCGAACGCGCTGGCCTGGCCGGAGGGAAGCGCGAGGGTCTGCTGCACCCAGCGCATCGCCGGAACGGTCACGGTCAGCGTGCCGATCTGGTTGCCCGCGTTGCTGAAGAAGCGCACCTCGACGTCGGTCGGCGCGCTGCTCGCGTTGAGGAACTCGAGGTTCGTCCTGTACTGGCCGTCGCTCCGCAGGGAACCGAGGTACCCGACCTGGTTGAAGACCAGCCCCTGGCTCGATTCCATGCCGACGTACGCCTGCCCGTAGGTCTTGACCGTGGTGCCCTCGGTGACCTGGGAGTACGTGCGCGAGATCGCCTGAAGCTGCTGGGTGCTCTCCAGCACGATCAGGCCCTTGTCCTTGGTGAGTCCGAAGAGCGTTCCGACCACGTCCGTCCAGGTGATCTGCTGGTGAGGCCCGAGCGTGAGCGTCACGACGGGGGGGAAGTTGCTCCCGTAAAAGGAGAGCCTCAGCGAGGCAGCCGCGGAGCCGGGGTTGAGCACGTTCAGATCCGTGTACCAGTAGGCGGGGGCGAAGCCGGGTGTACGAGCGACACCCGAGACGAAGTACGTCCGGCCGTAGGTGACCGCGCACGACGGTGTGTAGCTCACCTGAACCGCCGACGACCAGTCGGAGGAAGCCCCGCAGCTCGCGTTGGAGCGCACCCGCAGGTAAAGCGTCGCCGCACTCGTCTGGGTGCTGGAGTAGTTGAAGCTGGTGGACGTGGTGTCGGCCGCGGCCGCGCCGGTGAACGCCGCATTGGTTGCCACCTGCACCGTGTACGACGAGGCCCCAGACACCGACCCACAGCTCAGCACGAACTGCTCCCCTGAGCACACCGAGCCGCGGTTGGCCACCACGCTTCCCGGCACGGCCGGGGCGGTGCACACCAGCTGGCTCAGCGCTTGGTCAGCGACCACCAGGTTGCGGGTGATGTTGTTGCGCGTATCGGTGATGGCCTGCCCGTTGTGCCTGATCGCGTCACGGATGGTGGCCCCGGAAGCCGAGGGCTGAGCCTGAGCCAGGAGTGCGACGACGCCGCTGGCGTACGGGGCGGACGCCGAGGTGCCGCCGAGGCAGCTCTCGTAGCCGCCCCCCTTGACCGGGGCGATGGCGCAGTGGGACGGCGCCCAGACGTCCAGCTTCGCTCCGGAGTCGGAGTAGCAGGCCACCTGGCCGGCGTCGGTCACGAATTGGCTGCAGCCGGACGAGCCGTTGCACTGCTGCTCATCGGGGAACTCGATCTGGCCGTGGATGGACGAGCTGAAGACCGCGCCCACCGCGAGCGAGGTCGAAATGCACGCCGGCCACGCGACGCCGTTGGTGCAGCCACCGTTGCCGGCCGAGACCACCGGCACCACGTTGGCGATGGTGAGCTGCCGGAATGCGTCCACCAGCGGCCAGACGAAGACGTCGTCGCACGGCTGAGCCGGCACGGCGTCGGAGCCGGAAGCGCTGCTGTCGTAACCGCCGAGGGAGAGGTTCGCGACCCGGATGTTGTACGGGTTACCGCCCGCGACGCTTGCGAGGACGGCGTTGATCCCGTTCAGGATCTGGCTGTCGCTGCCGTTGCCCGTGCTGTCGAGAACCTTGACCGAGACGAGCGTGGCGGCGGGGGCGACGCCGATGGCGCTCGGGTTGACACCCGCGGCCGCGGCGACCCCGCCGACCTCGGTGCCGTGCCCCTCGTCGTCCTTGGCGTAGTTGGCGTCGCCCGCAGTGTGGAAGGCGTCGTAGAGCGCGATCGTCTTGGAGCCCAGAGGGGCCAGCTCCGGGTGCGTCCAGTCCACACCCGTGTCGAGGATCGCGATCCCGATCCCGGCTCCGTTGTAGGGCGGCTGGATGGCGTCCACGTTCATGAGCGCTCGTCCGGCAACGTCCAGCTTGTGCACCCGGTGGTTGACCGCGATGCCCTCGACGCGCGGGTCGGCCGCCAACAGCGCGAGCGCCGACGCCGGCGCGCTGGCGTGGACGGTGGCCAGGTGCGAGTAGCGCTCGAGCACCCGTACCCCGGACGGCGCGAAGTCGCGCTCAAGGCTGTCGCCGGTCTCGGCGATCCAACGGAGCCGCGCCGGCGCACCCGGGGAGGCCGTCGACAGCGCCGTCGCCTCGGGCGGGTGGAATGCGATCAGAAAGTCCACGCGCTTCGTCGTTCCGGCCGCCCTGGCCAGAAGGGTCGGAGCGATTTTTCCGGCCCACGCCTGGTCCGTGCCCGCCTCGCGCATGAGGGGCGCGGACTGGGTGTCGACGCGTCCGCGTGGAGAGCCGCTTTGGGCCTGCGGTTCGGCCGCCATCGAGCGCCCGTTTCCGACGGCGAGGAGAAGGGCCAGCGCCGCGATGTGGATCCTGGTCCGGTTGTGTGCACTCATCGTAACCTCACGTCGGCCACAGCTTACTCCTCGCCCCGGCAACCTGCAGTCGGAATCGGCTATTCCGGGACGCCGCAGCGCGTGCGAGCAAACGCTGTATGATCTGCTGGCCGTGCGGCGCCGGACCGGGGAACGACACGGGGGACAGCCGCCGCGGTCGTGGTTTGGGGGCATTTTGCACGAGCTGTCGATCGCGCAGGAGATCTACCGCACCAGCCGCGCCGCGGTGGCCGCGCACGGGCCTGGGCACCTGGAGCGCGTAAAGGTGGCGGTGGGGGAGCTGACCGCCATCGAGCCCGACCTCCTCACGTTTGCCTGGGAGGCGCTCACTGGGGGCGGCCCCGACGCCGGGAGCGTTCTCGACGTCGAGTGGCACCCCGCGCGCCAGTTCTGCGCCGCGTGCAACGCGGACAAGCCCAGGGCGCAGGGGACGTGGCTGCGCCTGTGCCCCGACTGTGGGCAGACGCTGCAGGTCACCGGAGGCCAGGAGCTGGACGTGTTGCAGGTGGCGTTCCTGCCGGATGGCGCAGGTGGCGAAACGGAAGGGGGGAACGGTCGCGATGGCTGAGGTCGTGGACGTGCGGGCGCGGGTGCTGGCCGCGAACGAGGAGGCGGCAGCGCGGCTGCGTAAGACCTTCTCGGAAAGCGGCGCGCTGGTGCTCAACCTGATCTCGTCGCCCGGCTCGGGCAAGACCACGCTGCTGGAGGCCACCGTGCGGGCACTCGGCGGGCGCCTGCGCCTCGCGGGGATCGAGGGCGATATTGCCACCGAGCGGGACGCCGACCGCCTGCGGGCGCTCGGCATCCCGGCGGTGCAGATCCTCACCGGTGGTGCCTGCCACCTGGACGCGCGCCAGGTGCGAAAGGTGGTGGACGAAGCGCACTTTCCCGGTTTCGACATCCTCTTCATCGAAAACGTCGGCAACCTCATCTGCCCTACCTCCTACGACCTCGGCGAGGACTTCAAGGTCGCCCTCCTCTCGGTTACGGAAGGGGACGACAAACCGTTCAAGTACCCGGCGATCTTCGCCCGCGCCGAAGTCACCGTGGTGACCAAGGTGGACCTTCTCCCCTACGTGAGCTTCGATCTCGCGGCGGTCCGGGAGCAGCTCGCCGCCCTCAACCCCACGGGCAAGGTCGTCCTCACCTCGGCGCGCACCGGCGAGGGGATACCCGGCTGGTGCACGCTGCTCGAGCAGCGGCTGGCGGTCAAGCGCAAGGCGATGGCGTGAGCACCGGCGACCGGCGGCGGCTGCGTCTGATCTGCCGGGGTGTGGTGCAGGGTGTTGGGTTCCGGCCGGCGGTGCACCGCCTGGCCTCGTCGCTGGGTCTCGGCGGGTTCGTCCGCAACGCCCCCGAGGGGGTCGTGATCGAGGTGGAGGGGCCCGATGCGGACGTGCGCGCGTTCGCCGAGCGATTGCCTCGCTCGCTGCCGCCCCTCGCTCGCATCGACGAGATGGAGCCTGCCTCGGTCACCCCCGCAGGGGAGAGCATCTTCTCCGTGCTGGCCTCCCAGGAGGGCCGGCGCCGTCAGGCGCTGGTGCCGCCCGATTCCGCGATCTGTCCCGACTGCCGGGCCGACATGGAGGACCCCGGCAACCGCCGCCACCAGTACCCGTTCACCACCTGCACCAACTGCGGGCCCCGCTTCACCCTCGTCCACACGCTCCCGTACGACCGCGAGCGCACCTCGATGGCGTGCTTTCCTCTCTGCCCCTCTTGCCGGCGCGAGTACGAGGATCCCGGCGACCGCCGCTTCCACGCTGAGCCCGTCTGCTGCCCGGAGTGCGGTCCCCGGCTGTGGCTGGAGGCCCAGGGTACGGGGCGCAGGGCACAGGGCGCCGACGCGATCCGCGAGGCGCAGCGGGCGCTCGAGCGGGGCCAGATCGTGGCGGTGAAGGGGTTCGGCGGTTTCCAGCTGGCGTGCCGCGCCGACGACGAGGGGGCGGTGACGCGAGTGCGGGAGCGCAAGCACCGTCCCACGAAGCCGTTCGCGGTGATGGTCCGCGACATCGAGACCGCCCGTCGCCTCGTGCGCCTGAACCCGGAGGAGGAGGCGTTGCTGGCGTCGCCGCATGCCCCCGTGCTCCTCGCCCCCGCCCGCGAGGCGGCCGCGGTGGCCGACGGCATCGCCCCGGGCCTCGGCGACCTGGGCGTGATGCTCCCCACCACACCGCTGCACGTGGAGCTTTTCCGGGGCACGGCCTTCGACGCGCTGGTGATGACCTCGGGCAACGCCAGCGACGAGCCGATCTGCCGCGGCAACCGGGAGGCGGTGGCGCGCCTCGGGTCCATCGCCGACCTGTTCCTGCTCCACGACCGGGACGTCGTTCGGCGCGCCGACGACTCGGTCACGCGCACCGGCCCGGGCGGAACCGCGCTGGTGCGGCGAGGCCGCGGCTACGTGCCCGAGGCGCTCCCGCTGCCCGTGACGGCGCCCCGGCCCGTCCTTGCGCTGGGCCCGTACCTCCAGGTCACCGCATGTCTCGCCGTCGGGGATGCCGCGTTCTGCTCGCAGCACGTGGGCGACCTGGACAGCGAGCCGGCGCGGGCGTTCCTGGCGGAGGCGGCGCACGGCCTGGAGGAGTTCCTCCAGGCCCCCGGGGAGCTTTTGGTGGTGGACCCCCACCCGGACTACCCGAGCACGTGGCTCGGCACGGAGCTGGCGCGCGAACGGGGGGCCCAACTGCTCGCCGTCCAGCACCACCTGGCCCACGCCGCCGCGACCCTCGCCGAGCACGGCCTCTTTCCGGAGGCCGGGCAGACCGTCGCGGCGATCGCCCTGGACGGCACCGGGTGGGGCCCCGACGGGGTGGCGTGGGGCGGGGAGTGGCTGCTCCTCGACGGCGAGTTGAGGTGGCAGCGGATCGGACATCTGGAGCCGCTACCGCTGGTCGGCGGCGAAGCCGCCGTCCGCGAGCCCTGGCGGGTGGCGGCTGCGGCGCTCGTGAAGGCGGGCGCCGCGGTGCTGCTCCCGCGGCTCCCGGTGGCTGCACTCGTGTCGCCCGACAACCTTGCCCAGGTCGCGGGGCTGGCCAGCCGGCCCGGGTTCCCGCACGCCACCGGGGCCGGAAGGGTGTTCGAGGCGGCCGGTGCGCTGCTGGGTCTGGCCGCGGTCAACGGCTACGAGGGAGAGGGAGCGGCGCGGCTGGAGGCGCTCGCCGCGAGAGCCTCCGGTCCGGTCGAGGCATGGCCGGAGGTGCACCTGAACGACGGGGGCGTGCTGCCGAGCGTGAGCTTGCTGGCAGCGGCGGCCCGACGGATCGTCGTCGGCGAGGACCCGTCCGCGACCGCCGCCGGGTTTCACGCGACGTTCTGCCGTCTGGCCGTGGAGCTGACGAGGAGATTGGTGCCGGCCGGCGTTCGGGTGGTAGCCTTGGGCGGGGGATGCCTGGTGAACCGGCTCCTCCGCCGTGGCTTGGGGGAAGGGCTTTCCGCCGCCGGGTACGAGCCGTTGCTGCCGGTGAGGCTGCCGGCCGGTGACGGGGGCCTCTCGTACGGTCAAGCGGTGCTGGGCGTGGTCGCGGCCGCACGCCGCGTCGAGCCTCGGCTGAAGGGAGAGCGCTGATGTGCCTGGCCGTGCCGATGAAACTGATCGAGCGAAGTGAGGCGCTGGGTGTGGCCGAGCTGGACGGGGTGCGGCGCGAGGTCTCGCTGATGCTGCAGCCCGATGCGAAGCTGGGCGATTACGTGCTGGTCCATGCCGGCTACGTCATCGGGACGGTGGACGAGGAGGAGGCCCAGGCGACGATCGAGCTGCTGCGCCAGGTGGCCGACGCCAGGGGGACCTGGTGAGCGCGCCGTCCCCCTACGGCGAACCGCAAGCGGTGGCTGCGCTCGCTGAGCGCGTGATGAAGGCCGCTGAGAGGCTATCGCGCCGCGTCACGCTCATGGAGGTGTGCGGCACACACACCCACGCGATCGCCGCCGCCGGGCTTCGGCGTCTGCTCCCGGCCAAGGTGAGGTTGATCGCCGGTCCCGGCTGCCCTGTGTGCGTGACGCCAGTCGGGTACGTGGACCGCGCGGAGGCGCTCGCCCGCCGCCCCGGCACGATCGTCACGACGTTCGGGGACCTGCTGAGGGTGCCGTCCAGCCGCGGCAGCCTTGAGCGGGTACGGGGGGAGGGCGCCGACGTGCGCATCGTCTACTCGCCCCGCGACGCCCTGCAGATAGCGCGCGAGAACCCGGGGAGCACCGTGGTGTTCCTCGCCGTCGGCTTCGAGACGACGGTGCCCACGGTGGCGGCGGCGCTCGCGGAGGCCGAGAGCGACGGCGTGGGAAACTTCCTGATCCTCTCCGGACACAAGATCATGCCGCCCCCGATGCGCGCGCTCGCCCGCGACCCTGAGGTGCAGGTGGACGGTTACCTGCTCCCCGGCCACGTCTCGGTAATCACGGGCTCCAACGCGTTCGCGTTCGTGGCGGAGGAGTTCGGGATACCGGCCGTCGTCGTGGGGTTCACCCCCACCGACGTGCTGCGGGGGGTGGAGGCGCTCGTCGGGTGCCTGGCCGCCGGGAAGCCCGAGGTCATCAACCTCTACTCGCGCGTCGTGAGGCCCGAGGGGAACACCACGGCGCAGGCGCTGGTGGCGCGGTTCTTCACCACCGCCGACGTCGTCTGGCGCGGCCTCGGCAGCATCCCCGGCTCCGGCCTCGCGCTGCGGCCGGAGTTCGCCCACCGCGACGCCGCCCTGCTCGAGGTGGAAGTGCCGGAGCCGGTCGAGCCCGCGGGGTGCCGCTGCGGGGAGGTCCTCAAGGGCAGCATCGACCCGCCCGAGTGCCCGCTGTTCGCCACCGCCTGCACGCCGACCTCGCCGGTCGGGGCCTGCATGGTCTCGAGCGAAGGCACGTGCGCGGCCTGGTACCGGCACGAGCGGCTGGCGACCGGGGACGCGCGGTGAAGCGTCCCGACACGATCCTGCTCGCCCACGGTGGCGGGGGGAGGCTCACCCAGGAGCTGGTCCGGGAGGTGTTCCTCCCGAGTCTCACGAACCCCGCGCTGGCAACGCTGTCGGACTCGGCGATCCTGGAGAAGCTGCCGCCGGGCCGCCCGGCGCTCACAACCGACGCGTTCGTCGTGGACCCGCCGGTGTTTCCCGGCGGCGACCTGGGGTACCTCTCGGTGTGCGGGACGGTCAACGACCTGGCGGTCGCCGGGGCGCGACCAGTCGCGCTCACCTGGGCGCTGGTGCTGGAGGAGGGGCTGGAGATCGCGCTGCTGCAGACGTTCGTCGAGGGCGCGGCGCGCGCGGCGGCGGAAGCCGGGGTGGCGATCGTGGCGGGCGACACCAAGGTCGTGCCCCACGGCAAGGGCGACCGCGCGTACGTGGTCACCGCAGGGCTGGGTGTGGTGCCTCCGAAGCGGGACCTCGGCGACCACCGCGTGGCGTCGGGCGATGCCGTCGTGGTCTCCGGTCCGCTCGGCGACCACGGCGCGACCGTGATGGCGTGCCGGCACAAGCTGGGCGGCGAGGGGTTGCGCTCCGACTGCGCGCCGCTTGCGGCCCTGGCGGAGCTGGTGCTGAAGGCAGGCGCCGAAGTTCACGCGATGCACGATCCCACCCGCGGAGGGCTTGCCACCACCTGCCACGAGGTCGCCTCGCGCGCGGGTGTCCGAATCGTCCTCGAGCAGGCAGCGATCCCCGTTCGGCCCCAGGTGCGGAGCGTTTGCGAGCTGCTCGGTCTCGACCCGCTGTACGTGGCGTGCGAGGGGCGGATCGTGCTGTTCCTCCCCGACCGGGACTCCGACCGGGTGATGAAGGCGCTGAACGGGCACCCGCTCGGGCAGGGATCCGTGAGGGTCGGCAGCGTGGCCGCAGCGCAGGCCGGCGGCGCGCCGGTCGTGCTGCAGACGCTCTACAACACCGAGCGCCCGCTCGACCTGCTGGCCGGCTCGGAGCTGCCCAGGATCTGCTGATGGGGGCATGCGGCCCCTTCCTGAGCCCTTCTTGCTGACAGTTCGAGGTTTAGCGACGGTTGCCGTACAATGCGGCCGTGCGGGTGCTGGTGTCCCACTGCGACGATCGGCCGTCCGAGGCCGTTAGGTTTCGTGCCGCCTGGCTGCGGGCGGGCGGGGAGGAGGGCGAGTTTGTCTTCGTCACGCCGTCCACCGCGGCCGACGTTTCACCCCCGTCGACGGCGTTCGACGGGCTCCTTCTCGCCGGCGGGCCGGACGTCGAGCCGCGGAGGTTTGGTGTCGATCCGCAACCGGGCGTGGAGCTCCGCCTGGACCCAGCCCGCGACGCCCTCGACCTGGAGCTGCTGGATCGGGCGGCGCGGGAGGGGCGGCCGGTCCTGGCAATCTGTTACGGTTGCCAGCTCCTGGCGGCCTCTGCGGGCGGCACGGTCGTGCAGGACCTCGAGCGGGCCGGCAAGACCGGGCACACGGTGCCGGAGCCCAAGGACCGGCAGACCCACGACGTGATCGTGAGCCCGAACGCACGGTTCCTCCCCGCCGCGGGCGGGCGCTTCGCGGTCAACTCACGACACCACCAGGCGGTCGCGGAGCCAGGCGACGGCCTCTCGGTGGCCGCGCGGGCCCCCGACGGTGTGGTCGAGGCGATCGAGGCAGGAACGGGCGACCGGTTCGTGCTGGGGGTCCAGTGGCATCCTGAGAACATGTCTCAGCAAGAACACGTGGCGATTTTCCGCGCCTTCCGCTCCGCCTGCCTGCGCCGTGCCGGCGGGAGAGGGTAGGCCGCATGCCTCCCACCGTCGCGATCGTGGGCCGCCCCAACGTCGGGAAGTCCACGCTCTTCAACCGCCTCGCCCGATCGCGGCGCGCCATCACCCACGACCTGCCGGGCGTGACCCGGGACCGGGTCGCGGCCGACGCGCCACGCCCGACCGGCGGCGTGGTCGTCGTGGTGGACACAGGTGGGTTCGAGCCGGAGAGCGAGGCCGAGATCCCGGCCATGGTGCGGGAGCAGGCTCTCCTGGCCGTGGCGGGAGCCGACGCCGTCGTGCTGGTGGTGGACGGCGCCCAGGGGCTGCTTCCGCCCGACCGCGAGATCGCCGCCGAGCTCCACAAGGCGGGCACACCCACCGTGGTGGCGGTGAACAAGCTTGATCGCAGAGACGCCGCGCACGCTTGGGGGGAGTTCACCGAGCTGGGCTTCCCGGTCGTGGAGGTCGCGGCCGAGCACGGCCTCGGGACCGGGGAGCTCTGGGAGGAGCTCGAGAAGGTGCTGCCGGCCCCTCAGGAGGAGATCCCCGAGGAAGCGGAGCTGGCGGTCGCCATCGTGGGCCGCCCGAACGTCGGCAAGTCCTCTCTGCTCAACCGCTTGCTAGGGGAGGAGAGGGTTCTGGTCTCCGAGGTGCCGGGCACCACCCGGGACTCCGTGGACACGCTGGTTGCGTGCGGCGGCCGCACCGTCCGGCTGATCGACACCGCCGGGATCCGGCGCAAGGGGCGCACCGACAAGGGGCCGGAGGTGCTCTCGGTGATCATGGCCACACGCGCCATCGAGCGCGCCCAGGTGTGCCTGGTTTTGGTGGACGCGGGTGAGGGCCTGACGGCCCAGGACACCCATGTGGCGGGGTACGTTTCCGAGGCTGGGCGCGGCGCGGTCGTTGTGGTCAACAAGGCGGACCTCATCGCCGAGGAGGGGCGCGAGGGGAGGGAGCGCCTCAAGCGGCAGCTCCTCGAGCGCCTCAAGTTCCTCAAGGACACGCCGGTCCTCTTCGCCTCCGCGACGACTGGTGCGGGCGTCGCCCACCTGCTGCCCGCGGCGCTCGAGGTCGGCGAGGCGTTCAAGAAGCGTGTCGCCACCGGAGAGCTCAACCGGGTCCTGCGCGCCGCGTGGGAACGCCAGCCCCCGCCTGGGGGCAAGCGCCCCCCGCGCCTCTACTACGCAACGCAGACCGCGAGCGGACCTCCGCGCTTCGCGCTGTTTGTCAGCGGCACGGGAAAGCTCCACTTCTCCTACCAGCGGTACCTGGAAAACAAGGTGCGGGAAGCGTTCCCGTTGGCAGGAGTCCCGATTCGGTTTAACATACGTGGGAAACGAGATCGGGCCGGTTGATGGTCCAATTCCGACCGCGAGCACGCGAGATCATCGCCAAAGTCGTCTATTACGGCCCCCCGCTGGGCGGTAAGACGACGAATCTGCGTGCGCTTTACGCAGGCTACCCCGTCGGGACGCGCGGCGAGCTGGTCGTGGTGCCTGCGGGCGGGGACCGGACCATCTTCTTCGACTTCCTCCCGGTTGACGCGGGCACCCTTCGTGGCATGCGGATGCGGGTGCAACTCTACACCGTACCCGGCCAGGTGCACTACAACGCCACCAGGCAGGTGGTGCTGCGCGGAGTGGACGCAGTGGTCTTCGTCGCCGATTCCCAGCAGGAGCTGCTGCGCGCCAACCGCGAGTCGTGGGAGAACCTCAAGGAGAACCTCGCGCTGCAGGGGCTCTCGCTCACCGAGCTGCCGCACGTGCTGCAGTACAACAAGCGCGACCTCCAGGACGTCCTCAGCATCGACGACATGGACGAGCTGCTCAACGAATTCAACGCCCCGTTTTACGAGGCGGTGGCCACCAACGGGGTCGGAGTCGAGGAGACGCTGCAGGGGGTCGTGAAGCTCGTGGCGCGCTCCCTGCGCGATCGGTTCAAGATCCCGGCCGAGGCGGCGGGCGCCGAAATCGTCGAGCCGCTTCCGGTGGCGCCGACTGCCGTACCGCCTCCGGCTCCGCCGCTGAGGACCGCCCCGCCGTCACCGTTGGAGCTCATACCACCGGCGCCGGCCGCCCCGCCGCCGCTGGATCTGAGCACACCGCCCATGCCCATGGCGCCACCCGCGCCGCCGGCGGTGAGAGTTGCACCGCGGTCGGCAGCTGCCGAGCCACCGCCTTTGACCGAGGTCCCCCCGCTCGCTTCGTTCATGCCCCCGCCGCCGACGGCCGCGGAACCCCCGTCGCTCGACCTGGCCGCGTCCCCAGCGCCATTGACCCCGCCCGCGCGGGGTCTCCCGCCGCGTCATCCCGCTCCCGTGCCGGAGCCGGTGCCAGCGGAGCCGATGCCCGTTGGGGGCGGGGAGGTGTTCGAGGTGGCGCTGCCCGAGCCTGTCCCGGTCCAGACCGGCAGGGTCATGCTTCCGACCGCGATCGGCACGCCCGACGAGGAGATGGCCGCGGGCGAGGCGACCGCCGAAGAGCCACCTCTGCTCGTGCTGCCCCCAGAAGACGTACCGTCGTTCGAGGCGTTTCCCGAGGAGATACCGGCGGCCGAAGGCCCCGGCAAGAATCTCCCACTGCCGGAGCCGTTCAATGAGGTCGTGCTCCCACCCCCAGCTTCGCTCGAGGAGCCGCCAGCCCCTTCCGCGTTCGACGCGGTGCCCTCCGCGGCCAGTGTGCCGTCCGTCGCGGTGGCCGTGCTCGCCGACCCGTTCGGGGAGCTGGCGCCGACCGGCGGAGGTGCCCGCGACGACGTTTTCCACCTCGAGCCGCCAGCTCCGCCCGCCCCACCCGCAGTCGTGCCAGAGCTCGAGTTCGCGGCCCAAGCTCCGCTCCCGCTCGAGCTCTCCCCGGAGGCAAAGGGTGCGCTGGTGCAACGCGTCGTCCCGCGCGCGCTGGCGCAGGTGGGGGAGGTGCGGGAGCTGGAGCTCGAGGTCCCCGTCCCGGCGGTGTGGACCGGCGGGAAGCGGCTGACGCTCCAGCTCCGCCTGACGTTGATTCCCGAGGAGGACACGCATGCCGAGTGAGGCCGCGATCCCCGACAAGGACGAGTTCAAGATCGGCGAGGTCTGCGAGGTCGCGGGGGTGAAGCCGTTTGTGCTTCGCTACTGGGAGACCGAGTTTCCCGAGCTGGCGCCCGCGAAGGGTGCCGGCGGGCAGCGCACGTACAGCAGGGCCGACGTCCAGCTCATCCTGCGCATCAAGCAGCTGCTGTACGAGGAGCGCTTCACCGTCGCGGGCGCCAAGAAGCGGCTCTCAGAGGAGCTCGCCGGCCAGGCACCGAAGGCGACGAAGGTTGACAGCAAGCCGTCGAGCCAAGTAGAAAACCTCCGCCGCGCGCTCAAGCAGACGCGCCGCGAGCTGGAGGACATCCTCTCGATGTTGAAGTAACCCGGTCGGGACGTGGCGCAGCCTGGTAGCGCACTTGAATGGGGTTCAAGGGGTCGCGGGTTCGAATCCCGCCGTCCCGACCAAGCAAGATCAAGCACTTAGGGGCCACTGCGAGGCGG
>MEKI01000047.1:0-268 GCA_001766905.1 Acidobacteria bacterium RBG_13_68_16 | reverse complement strand
CGGTCGCAGTGAGAAGACAACTCCCCTTAGCTTGATCTACGCGTTCGCGTCCCTGGCGACAACCGCCGACATTCTTCGGCAGATGGGGCGAGTCTTGGCATGTGGTAGTGAGCCCAACGCCGGGATATGGTTTTGGGGCGGGGACTAGCGGCTCGAGGTGGCGACGGGTGATTCTTTGAGCACCGTGGCCAAGATGACGCTTACGGCGGTGAGCGCGATGAGCGCGAGCATAGAGCCGGTCATGACGCCACCCGGTGACTTGAACGCG
>MEKI01000046.1:12082-13045 GCA_001766905.1 Acidobacteria bacterium RBG_13_68_16 | reverse complement strand
GACTCCCTCCCTGCCATCCTCGCAGACCTCCCACCCGACGACCTCGCCAAGCTCTCGGAGATCCTAGGGTCCGACCTCACCGCCCGCCTGATGGACCCCGACCAGTGGATCCCCGCCGCAACGGAAGACTTGACCGCGATCCTGAGCGAAGACATGGAGAAGCTCTCGGCGCTCATCGAACTCCTCGGAGCCGAACGCGCCCAACGGGTCATGGCGATCTGGGAGTCCGTGAGCCAAGCGACCGACGATCTCCCCGACGATGACGGCGACTCCGACGGCGACTCCGACGGCGACTCCAGCGAAGACTCCACCGACTGACCGCTAGAGCAAAAGAAAAAAGAGACAAAAAAAAAAGCCCCGCGCACGTACCCAAGGAGCCATCCTGGTACGTGCGCGGGGCGCGATCGTGGAACTTGTGACTGGCCTAGAACAACGACACCTGAGCGGGAGAAGCGTCGACCTTCGCCGCCTTGACCTCGGCGGCAGGCTTGACCTCGGCAGGCTCGCCCTTGGCAGGCATGACCTCGGCAGGCTCGGCGGCAGGCTTGACCTCGGCAGGCTCGGCGGCAGGCTTGACCTCGGCGGGAGCCTCGGCCTGTAGCGCCTTCGGACCCTTGGCCTTCGGCGCTCGAGCCTTCGGCGGCTCCTTCCCCAGCCCAAGCATCCCCGGCGGGATCGGGACCACCCCCTGCGGAAGCTCTTGACCGCGCGACCAGTACGCGAGCGCGTGTGTCTCCACCGCGCGCAGGAATCGCGTCAACTGGCCCGGCTGAATGTCTGGCGTGAACATCGGCGCATAGTGGGGAAGAACCCACGCAGGCACCAGGCACGGATCCGTGGCCTTGCCCACGTACACCGCGGTCACGTTCGGGTCGCCCTCGTAGGGCATCACCCGGATCGGGAAATGAAAGTGAGCGCACGCCTTCCCGGCGCGCTTGAGGATCGTTGTTGGATCGGTCATGG
>MEKI01000046.1:10710-12028 GCA_001766905.1 Acidobacteria bacterium RBG_13_68_16 | reverse complement strand
CCCGGCCCACGGATCCGGGTCGAGACTGAGACCACGGATCGGGAGCGAACCCCGACCCCTGGCCCCGGTCGAACCCCGGACCCTACCTCACACCCGCATCGGCATGAGGATCGTGACCGCGAACCCCGCGTCACCACCACCGATGATCAGCATCGGATCCAGCGGGGTGAGCCCTGGCACGTAGCGCACCGTGTTGCTCTTGCTCGTGCACATGGCGGTCGCCAACGTGCACGCCTGGCTCATGTAGTTGCCGCTGAACGCCACGGGTCGGACCGTCACCTTGACCTCGACTCCCTTCGTGGGCTTGTGCGTCACCTTGTCCGTGTCGGCGTACTCCTCCGCGAGCTTGCGCACCGCGCCCAACTCCGCGCACGCCTCCACCGTCGCCTGCTCAGGCATCCGGTACTCCTTGATCGTCGCCCCCTCGAACTTCTTGTCGTGCGCCCAGTCCGCCGGTCGGAACCCCGACGGCACCACCTGAAGCCACGGCGGGAACTCCGCTCCCGTCGCCTGGTACGCGATCGGGGACTCCACGCGGAAACGCGACTTCTCCCCCTTGATCTTGGCGATCGGCACGATCTTGCCATCCGCCCCGAACGCGATCCCCGCATCCCCGTACTTGATCGCGCGCTCCAGATCCGCGCGCTTGACGTGGTAGACCACATCCGGTCGCCCCGAGGGGAACACGCGCGCACGCTCCGCGCGCTCCGTCAACGGCACCACCAGATCCAGCCACGCCAGCCGGTGACCGTCCGTCGCGACCAGGATCGTGCGCTCGGCGTGATGCTCGATGCGCACCTGATTGATCCCGACACGAACCTCGTCCGTCGACGCGTTCACCTGGAACGCCTTGATCATCGCAGGGGTCACGAACGCCCCCCACGCCTTGCCGCCAGCCTTGATCGTGGCATCCGTGAAACCCGACTCCAGGTCGGGGAACGTGGGAAGCGCGAGAAACGTGGAATCGCTGTTGCTATTGTCGCTTGCGGGATTGTGCATCTTCATGCTGGCTCCTTGCAGTGGGCGCGTGGCCCGTGTGTCTGTGAGACGCACTAGGGAGGGGTTTTATTCTCTCGCCTAGTTTTTTTTTTCGCGGGGGAGTGTCGCCTCCCCTCAGCACCTAATGCCCGACCCCTTGGGGGGTACGGGCGTGGGTGCGTGGTAGGTGGCGATCAAGCTGCGGCGGTCTCCCCATCCCCCTCCTCCGGCTCCTCCCCTTCGACCTCCCCGAGCGCGGCGAACACTAGGTCCGCCGCCTTCTGCGCCTGAGCCGCCGCGATCGGGAGAACCTTCGGATCGTCGCGGAGCTTGGCCGCCC
>MEKI01000046.1:9763-10694 GCA_001766905.1 Acidobacteria bacterium RBG_13_68_16 | reverse complement strand
TCGAGTAGTACCTAGGTGCGTCGTCGAACGCGTCACGCTCAGGCATCCGGATCCGATCCTCCGCGGGCGAGTAGCAAGCACGACTCCCCCCGACCGACACCTTGATCCCCTGCTGAGCGAGGTACGCCGCCGCCAGATCTTCGGCGTGTCCGATCGGGTCGACCGTCGCCGTTGGAGCCTCCACCGATCGGAGCGCGATCCCGTCGCACTGGCTCACGTGAAAGACCGTGTAGTGACGCACGCACCACACCGATCGACCCCCCTCCCCATCGTCGCCAGTCTCCGATGGATCGGCGGTCTCGCCCTTACCCTTGATCGTGATCTTGGACTGCCAGACCACACGCGTACCAGTCTCACCCTTCCTGACCCCGCCCATGAAGGCACGCCCCGTGTCTTGATAGACCCAGTACGTTCCCCCCTTGGCACTCGTCCGCTCCTCCAGATCCACACCCGCACGGATCGCCTCGCGCGCCGCTTGCGCCTTGGCCTGGGCGAACGTGAACCACCGCGCGTCGCCTTTGTAGGCCCGAAACTGAGCCTCGAGCCCAAGCACCACGCGATTGATTCCACGGTACACCTTGCCCGTGCTCCCCGAGATCGGCTCCGGGAACTCCGCACGCCACGGCATCATCCATGGCGGAGTCTGCCCCGACTCCAGAATCCCGATCACGCGATCCGTGATCTCCTGGTAGATTGATTGTCTTTTCATCGTCGGCTCCTTGTGTAGTGTAAGACGCTGGGGGAGATAGCTTTATTCACGCCGAGTGTTTTTTTTTTTCCGGCGCGGTAGAGCTTGCGCTCGCTCCCAGCGCCTATTGCCCGACCCCTCACGGGGTACGGGCTTGGCGCTAGGCGCTAGGCGCTGGGCGCGGTAGGTCACTCCGCGTCGACGGTCTCCTCCTCCTCCTCCTCCTCCTCCTCCTCCTCCTCG
>MEKI01000046.1:6332-9731 GCA_001766905.1 Acidobacteria bacterium RBG_13_68_16 | reverse complement strand
GGCGGCAAGCGCCGCATACGCCGCGCGAGACACCAGCCCGGACCATCCCCCCTCCATGGAGATCCCGCCATAATCCTCAATGGCATCGTCGTGATCCGTGTGCTGCATCACTTGCAGCGCCTTATTCGTCCAGATCACCCACGCGTGACCATCGATCGTCTCGTGGATCACGTCTTCAATGTCGCGACGATACTCGCGAGCTTCATCGCGGATCTGGCGGGCGAGATCTTGCACTTCCTGGGCGTAGGTGGCAGCGTCGATGTTTTCCATGGTCCGTGGCTCCTTGTCGAGTGAGACGTGCTGGGCGGGTCATCTATTCACCGCCCCAGTTTTTTTTTCTCCGAGGTAGGTAGTGCGCGGTCTGCGCTGGAACCTTGCCTCTCGTGTAAGGATAGACGCCGGGGCGGGTCATTTATTCTACGGTCGGAGAAAAAAGATTAGGCATACAGTATCCTACCTTGTCCTACATGTAGGATAAGGTAGTACACACCTTGTCCTACATGTAGGATAGGGTAGTACACACCTTGTCCTACATGTAGGATACTGTGTGGGTAGTTTTTTTTTTTCTTGACAGGCAGAATAAATCTGCTAGGCTAGCGTCTATCCCTAGGCGAGCGAGACGTAACAGCCGCCGAAAACTGCGCACGATGCGCAAAATAAGGTAGCGAAAAAAAAAAACTAGACAGGCTGAATAAAACCTGCTAGATTAGCGTCTCACTCACACGCAAGGAGCCAACCAATGACCCGCAAAACCAAGACCCCAACGCACACCCTCCGCGAGCACACCTACCGTCAAGGGGATTACACCTACACCGAGATCAGCGTGCGTGAGATCATGCCGTTCGACCTTGGATCGGAGATCGCAAGGTACACGCTGAGCGATGACTCGTGGAGCCGGAAACAGCAATACATACGGCAGCTTGCGGTGCTCCAAGCGTGCGCACTGAGTCCCGTCTATCGCGAAACATTCAGCGCCTACTCAAACAAGATCGATCTGAAGTGGATCCACCTACGGGACCGTGAGGGGGAATACGGTTCCCCCAGGATCAAACTGGGTGACTCACTGCGCCGGATCGGCGAGAACCTCCAACTCCTCCGCGCCATCGTAGGACGTGATGCTGAGCCCGAGTCCCCCGACACGTTCCGCGCACGTCTCTACGCAACCAAGGGCGCGCCTATGGTGTGCATCGAGATGGAGGGGGAATACGTCTACGTGACTCCCGACGATGCCCAGCGCTACTTTGAGCACGCAGAGCGCCACGGGGTCACCGTCGCCGCCTAACCCGCGCTCCCTCACCCCTCGAGCGCCCCAGCCCGTACCCTTCAAGGGTCGGGCATAGGGTGCTGGGAGAACCTGCCATGACCACGACCCCACGAACCCCCATGACCCCAGAGGCTCAAGGCTACAACTCCGGCCTAGATGCCGCCCTGCGGTGCGTCGCTGCCCAGATCTCGTTCGGGTGGGATGACTCCGTAACCCGAGCCGACCCGAACCCCACCGGCCTCGAGGCTGCCGCCCTGGAGATCGTCCACCTCTACGGCACGTCTCCCACCCCACTAGCCGTAGACGTGCAAGCCCTCCTTGCAAGATCACTAACCGAGACCGCACAAGCACGCGCTATCGCATGGGCGCACCTCGCGGGGGAGTACGCCATGAGCGAGCCCGGACACGATGCCCTGGCCGCTTGCGCTCACTACCTCGCGAACCTGTGATCGCCCGCTCACGCGGGATCGGTGATGCACGTCTGCAACACCGATCCCCTGTCAACGGTCGAAAAAAAAAACACACGGCCTGAATAAATCAGGCACTCTCAGCGTCTCACCCTGCACACAAGGAGCCAACCATGCAGACCTCCACCGAGTCCCCATCCATCGCCCCCAAGCTCGCCCTCGCGCGTGCCCTCCGTGACCTCGGCCTGACCGCCCGTGGCGCCGCCATGCTCGCGTGCTGCGACACCTCCGACGCCAGCGATCTCGCTGAAGCCATCGACGAGGCGAGCCCACGCGGCCCTATGGGCGCGCCCGTCATGGCGCAGATCGCGGGGCTGCTCAGCCTCACGTACGTGGAGCGCGAGGGTCAGCCCTACCTCGCCCCGCGTGGCGCCAAGTGGTGCGCCCACGATGATGACTGCCCCTTCGACCTGGACCTGCCCTTCGACGCCACGGATGACGATCTGCTCGCCGATCTGGAGGCGTGCAACGGGTACGACTCCTCGGAGGAAAGCTATACCGTCTCGTGGAGCGCGTCCGTCACACTGGTCGACGCGTACGGTGCCGTCGAAGGAATCGAGCTCCACGCCGAAACCACCATCGAGCCCGATGAGCCCGAGTGCGCCGACGGCCACGAACACGACTGGCAGGCCCCGCATGAAGTCCTGGGCGGCCTCGAGGAAAACCCCGGCGTGTGGGGGAATGGTGGGGGCGTGATCATCAAGCGAGTCTGCGCCCACTGCGGCACCTACAAGGTCACGAACACCTGGGCGACCGACCCACGCAACGGCACGATCGTAAAGGGTAACGTGGTGTCCTACGAAGACGCCGACGAAGACTCCCTAGCCTGGGTCGCGTCACTCTCCGAAGACTCGGACGACTGACCCTCGAGCCCCCCGGCACCTTCCGCCCGTACCCCTCACCAGGGGTCGGGCAATAGGTGCTGGGAGAATCCGCCATGACCACCACCGACACCTCGACCCTCCACGTGCCGACCCTTGACACCGCCTTGCGTGTCGTGTGCGGGCAGATCGCCCACGTCTTCATCTCCGCCTCGGCCGAGACCGGACCGGATGTCGCATGGCCCGTGGACCTTGATTGTGTCGCCCTGGCACTCCTCGCCCTGTACCCAAGCGAAGGATCCGAGCTGGCTAGCGAAGTCGCCTCCCTCCTGACCCCATCCTACGCCCGCACCTGCGCAGAGTACGGTGCAGCGTGGAACGCACTCGCAGCCGAACACGCCACCACACGCTGAGAAAAAAAAACCTGCCGCTTGAATAAATCAAGCACCTCCAGCGTCTCACCCTACACACAAGGAGCCCGCCCAATGCCAGCCAACACCCGCCCCTGGATCGTACTCATCGACGAAACCCCCGAGTCCTACCACCCCACCCGCGACGACGCTCGAGCCACCGCCGCATGGTGGCGCCGTCACCCCTCTGTCAAGGATCGGCGCGCGTTCCACGGGTCCGGAAAGGTTCGCGTGGTCCACGCCGAAGCCTACACCGCCGAACTTCTGGAGGAGCAGCGAGCGAACGGATGGTGAGAAAAAAAAACCTGCCGCTTGAATAAATCAGGCACTCTCAGCGTCTCACCCCACACACAAGGAGACCACCATGACCCTCCTCCCCGAACCCACCCTCCGCATGATCAAGCGCCTGGAACGCAACGGCTGGTCCACGAACGTTC
>MEKI01000046.1:5105-6323 GCA_001766905.1 Acidobacteria bacterium RBG_13_68_16 | reverse complement strand
GGGTCGGGCTCGAGCCACTGAGGAGCCCCCACCATGACCTGGATGCACACCGCCACCTCCACGCACCCCTTCGACGACCTCCAAGTCTCCCCCTCCCCCGACGTCGCACCCCTGGCACGCGCCGCCGAAGCCCTGCTCCACGCCGTCAAGCCCCTCCACACCCTTGACGCGCTCAAGGGTACTCCCGCCGTCGTGCGCGTGGTCGGTAGTCCCGGATCCGGGCGCACCCTCCTCGCTCGCCGCGTCGCCCAGTGCCTCCGCCCCGTCAACCGCGCGACCCTCCACGAGATCAACGTGATCCGTCGCATCGCGGGCCTGGCAGAGCTTGAAGCGCCCGTCTCCCCCGACGAAGCCCCTCGCGCGTTCCCACACCCGAAGCAACAATGGATCCCCCTCCGCGCACCTCACTTCACCGTGAGCGCGATCGGCATGTTCGGATCCGGCGTCTACCCCGGCGAGATCCACCTCGCCCACGGCGGCCTGCTCCTCCTCGATGAAGTCCACGAACTACAAGCCCCCATTCAAGCCAAGCTCGTGGACCTTATGCAACGGCAAGCCCAAAACCCCACCGCCGAACCCACCCAGCACACCCGTGGCACCCCAGGCTGGGCGTTCCCCGCCCGCTTCACCCTGATCACCCTGGAGAACCCCTGTGGGTGCGGGAACCTCAATAACACCGCTCGCGAGTGCGTCTGCACTACCGGCGGCGTACTCGTCCACCGCGCACGCAACCTCATCGCCGAAGCGTTCCCCGACGCGCCGGTTATTGACCTTGACGTGATGCGGAGAGTAGCAGCCTGAGTGCGTAGAAAAAAAAACCTAGCGCCTGAATAAATGGGGCGCTAGGATCGTCTGACCAAGTAAGGAGCCAACGCCATGCACCTCACACCAGGCACCACCTACTTCCTCGACCTTGACCACGACTCCCCGACGAACCCGCACTTTGACAAGCGCCGACGCTACGGCGCCGAAACCCTCGCGTGTGCCGAGCGCGGGTCCTACCTGGTCACTGTCGGTCTCAACGAACCGCTGAAGGATGGTCGCGCGTGGTGCTACGTCACCGTCACCGCCATCGACCTCCCCGCGTGGCCTGACACGTGGGAGCATGGCGGCTGGCGTACCTCCGCACACCAGCGCGAAACCGACGGTCCCCTTGTGGCCGCCAACCTCGGCGACGCTTCCTCGTGGCTGGCCCAGTACGTACTCGCCCACGGCACC
>MEKI01000046.1:4849-4975 GCA_001766905.1 Acidobacteria bacterium RBG_13_68_16 | reverse complement strand
CACCCTCCCCGCCTTCCGATCCTCGTGGAGTGTCTCGCACCTCACCCTCCCCGAGCTTGTGCTCCGCATGAAGCGGCACCACTGCAAACTCGCCGCGCTCGAGACCCTGGGGCGCCTCGGGTCCTG
>MEKI01000046.1:4034-4731 GCA_001766905.1 Acidobacteria bacterium RBG_13_68_16 | reverse complement strand
AAGTGAAGGCACCTTGTCTCCCTGGAGCACCCCGCCATGAAGCCCACAGTCCTACCCACCATCCACCTCAACGGCACCTCGCGCACGACCCTGCAAGACAACTGGAAGGAGGTAGCCAACGCCGCCCGGGCCTTGAAGTCCGCGCTGATCAACGCCTCCCCCAACGGGCGGGACTACTACCCACAAGGCGAAAATGCCATCGTCCCCGCCCTCGTTAAGCACCTCGCCCTCCTTGACCACCTGGCAGAGATCGAAGTCTTCACCTCCGCCATGCTGGATCACCTCTACGACTGAGCCGAAAGCCATGACCCGCGACGAAGCCTTCCGCCGCACCTACAGGATCACCACCGCCCGCGGCACCATCCTCGGGCGGAGTGACCTACTGCGCCGCGTGCCGTGGTCCCTCGCCGACTCCCTCAAAGTCCCCCGCGACCTCGTGCGCGCCGTGCTCGATGACCACGACTGGCTCATGCGCCACAAGAGCCTCATCCCCTCCCGCCTCGCCGAAGACCTCGTGTTTGAGGCACACGCCCGATACCTCGCCTCCAAAGAGCCCAGCCCATGACCACCCCCGACCTCCTCCCACCTCCCCACCGAGCCAGTACCCCCAACCTTGAGAACCTGGTCGGCTGCATCACCTGGCACGTCAATGACCGCGTGCTCGGCGTCGACTACTACGGCACCGATGACGGCGCCC
>MEKI01000046.1:0-4017 GCA_001766905.1 Acidobacteria bacterium RBG_13_68_16 | reverse complement strand
GACCCCGATGACGAACTTGAACAAGTCCCCTGGCACTCCCTCGCCGTGGCACTGCGCAACCACATGGAGAACGCCGCGCAAGCCCTGTTCACCTTCGACCTCATCACACACGGCCCAGGATTCATGGACCTCCGCGTCAAGATGACCCGGTGACCCGATGACCACCTGACCACCTGACCCCTACTCGGCGACCCCGCCACGAAAGGCAAGCACACCATGCGCAAGATCCTGTTCACCGCCACCATCCTCCGCGATCACGTCGGCATCGTCGCCCACTACCACACCCCCACCCGCCACGGATCCGTACGCGCCGACACCATCCCAGAAGCCCTGGAGCGCCTCAAGCAACTCGCCGCGGAGCTTGACGCCGAAGCCATCCCCAAGGAGCCCCCGGCAACCCCAGCCTTGCGCGATCACCACCTTGAACTCGGCTTCTCCTACCTGGAAGGCAAACCGTACGGCGAAGGATTCCGCTTCTATGACGGGTCCATCGACCGCCACTACAACGTCACCGACTCCGACGTGCGGCGTCTCGGCAGGATGTTGGAGACGGCGAAGACCATCGGAGACCCGGAAGCCGAAGCCTACCTCGCGTGGCGCGCCTTCCTTGATCCCCGCACCCTCACCATCGCGCCCTGACCCCAAGGACCACCCGCCATGGCCCAACACACCACCACACTCGCGCAAGCCTGCGGGCTTGCCTCAAAAGCAGCGTACCTCATCTCCGAAGCCCTCATACTTGAGGGTTCCGACCCCAAGGATGCGCACGAGCACCTCCGCGCTGCGATTCAATCGCTGACCCTCGCAGAGTCCATGCTCCGCTCCGTGACCACGCACAGGAAGGAGCCCACGCCATGACCCTCGAGACCACCGAGCCCCAAGACCTCAACGCCATCGCCCAGACCATCGCCGACAAGCTCTCCGACACCGCCGCATCGTTCCTGCTTGATGCCGTGCGCCACCCCTTCATCTCCTGCGACCTCTACTTCACCTACTGGTGCGTCTTCATCGGCGGCGAAGACCTCACCCCAGGCAAGCTCACCCCGATCGGGAAAGCCGTGCTCGCCCACTACTGCCGCACCCGCAACATCCCCAACCCCGACTGCGACTGACCTCCCGCACGCAAGAAAGAAAGCACCCACCATGCAAGCCCTCGCCTTCCTCGCCTCCCTCGCCGTTCCCTCCGCTGGCGTCCTGTTCGCCCTCCTCGCTTCCTTCGCCGTCGGCTGCATGGAAGCCAAGCGCGCCGACCCCGAGCCCGCAAGCGCGAAGTCCGGCATCGACGAAGCCTCGTGCAAGTCCGAAGCGAAGTACCAGTGCGCCTACGAGTGCATCGAGACCTCCGCATCCCCCACCGATCGCAACGCCTGCGAAGTCAAGTGCGGCAAGCGTCCCCTCTCCCACTGGAACGGCAAGATTCCCGCTTGCACCCCCTAACCCCTCACCACCCGGTGATCGGCCCGTACCCCGCGAAGGGTCGGGCCTTTCCCGGCAAGAGCGCCCGACAATGGTACCCAAAGTGAAAAAAGCCCTAGACCTCGCCGAAAGGTTCGCCTTGCGTGAAAACATCGACGAAGACACGCGCAACGTAGTAGTTGCACTCGCCGATGCCGTGGCCGACCTTCGTAATGGACTGACCGAGGTAGCGCGCATCGCGATCACCGCCGAACGTATCGCAACCGCCGCCGCAGACAGAATCAGGAACCCAAACCCTTGACGCCAACATGGCCCGTACCCTGCGAAGGGTCGGGCCTTTCCCGGTAGGAGCACCCGACGATGACTCACGATGACCGCTGCACCGTCTGCCTCGGGCATGGCGAAGTGTCCATCCACAACGAGCCAAGCTCTGACGTGTACTCGATGTTCTGCGCCGCCTGCGACGGCGCGGGCACCCGCATCGCCCAGCGTGAAGTGACGCTGCGCGATGCCAAGGACTACCTCACCCGCTGCGCCGTGCGCTACTGGATCGCCTCCATGGCACTCCACCTGCGCGACACCGATCAACCCCGCATCACCCGCGAGCGCCTGTTTAGCGCCGCCCGAGACTACTACGGCCTCGCAGACCTCGACCTCGAAGACTGAAGCAACCCAAGGAGCACACACCATGCCTCGCCGTACCCCCTCCATCATCGCCGTCTACGAGCACCACATGCGCCTACACTGCGCCGCCATGCGCGCAATCCAACTCGTGCGCATGAACGACCCGTTCAAACTCTCGCCCCTCATCCCTCACTGGCCCGTGGACCTCTACACCGTCAAGACCCTTGAGCTCAACATCGACCAAGCGTTCGATGACATATGGAGCGAAGTCTTCGACGAAGCCGCCCACGCGAAGATCCGAGCCTACGGGCGGACCTTGAAGGCGAAGACCGAGGGCGCAACATGACCTCCGTTGCTCGCCCGTTCCTCGTGGTCGTCCGCCATCACAACGCCAACGGATCCACCACCGACCTCCGGCGCGACACCTACCGCACACTCGCAGCCGCCAAGCACTGCGCCCGGATCTTCGTCGACCGCGGCCCTCCCCCGGAACTCGGCGTCACATGGAACACCGCCACAGTGTACGACCGCATCACGGGCGCAACCATCTTCACCGTCACTCAACCCGGACTGCATTCCAAGGAGCCCACACCATGACCCTCAACATCCTCGACCCCGCAAGCCCCCGCCACATCCTCCACGTTCCCCCCAACCCCCTGTGGGACCCCCTCCCCCTCATGGGCAAGCTCGGCGTGCCCTCGTTCGCCATCCGAAGCGTCAACGGCGACTCTCGCACCCTCAAAGGGCTTGAGGGGGGTGACCTTGAGGATCAACAGATCCACTACGTCGTGCACTACCAAGGCGGCATCCGATTCTTCACCCTCGTCCGCACCGACGAACCCTCCGCCCTCCGCGCCCTGACCCTCCTGACCTTCAGCCCCGCCGACGGCACACCACCCACAAGATCCATCCTCGTCCACGAGACAACCGAAGCCCTGGAAGCCGCGATCACCGCTGAGTGGAACGCACTCCGCGAACACCGTGACGCCAAGACCAAAGCAAACACAGACCTCGACCCCGAACAGATCCGCGCAACCCTCAAAGCCTACTTCAACGAAGTCGATGACATCGCAGACCACGCCTACCGCATGGAAAAGACCTTGCGGCGACTGTCCACCACGTTTTCCTACCACGTGGAGTCCGTGGGCCTGTACCTGCACAAGACCCTCGCCCCCGAGGTCCTCCTCCGCGCGCTCGAGCCCGCCTACTACCACGGAAACTCCAAACCCGACCGCCCGCACCTCATCCGGCACGTCGCCAACATCATCGCAGACCCCAACGCATCACCCGGCGTGATCGAAGCCGCACGCTTCGTCGTCAAGCGGACCACCGGAGCCCTCGCCTACTTCCTCGCCGCTCGGATCCTGGCGGACCTCCGGTTCCGCCGCCACACCAAGCCCACGGCGACCGACGCCACGTGCGACACCCCCAAGCCTGCCTACCCCAAAGGCGATCCCCACGACTGGGCCATCATCATCCACCCCGACGGCGACACCTGGGTCTGACGCGGTACACTGCCCACGCCACGTGGGATGGTCCACGCGGTGAGCCAACAACAACGAAGCCCCGGGCCTGCTTGTGTGCGGCAGGTCCGGGGCTCTTTCCGTGGCAACGTTGGAAAGGTCTGCTTGTGTGCGGCAGGTCCGGGGCTCTTTCCGTGGTGGCACTCAAAGCCCCTGCGACTCCCAGTGCCTCGCGAGCGCCTCCATGCGCTCCGCCACCACCGGGAGCGCGTACCTGTACACCTGCGACCGCTTGAGGGTCGCAAGTAGCGTCACGTCGATGAAAGGCTCCTCCAACGCGGGCACCTTGTCCACGTGCAAGCTCACCACCTGGCAGTCGTCCGCGATGATGTTCGTTCGCTGGCGTACCCGGGTCGGTGGGCTTTTCTTCTGCCTCGCGTTCAACGGGTAGTCCGCGGGCCTCGCAATCTCTGGCCCCACCGGAGACTGCGCCAGTGAATCCAGCGTCGCCTTC
>MEKI01000045.1:8214-22932 GCA_001766905.1 Acidobacteria bacterium RBG_13_68_16 | reverse complement strand
AGATGATGCGCCCGAACGCGGCACCGATGATGATCCCAACTGCCATGTCCACGACGTTGCCGCGCATGGCAAACTCTTTGAACTCCTTGAACATTTTGAGCCCCTCCTTAGGGTTTGAGTCGCGCGGATTATACGTCAAGTGCGGGCAGGGCGAAGACCTTCACCGCGGCCGCCCTCCCCTTGACCGTGACCTCGCCCACCGCCCGCACGAGAAGACCGCACGCCGACGCGGTGGCCTCGTCCAACACCACCGGGACGGCCAGGTCCTTGGTCTTGCCCTCCAGGCGTGAGGCGAGGTTGACCGTGTCTCCGATCGCGGTGTAGGCGCGCAGCTGCTCGGCGCCCACGTTGCCGACAACCGCGTCCCCGGTCGCGATCCCGACGCCGATCGCGAGAGGCGGCCCGCCGCGCTCGCGCCACTCCTCGCCGAGCCGGCGAGAGGTCCGGATCATCTCCTCGGCGCACCTGGCCGCGAGGCGCTCCTGCTCCGCCTCGGGGAGCGGCGCCCCCCAGAATGCCATCACGGCGTCGCCGATGAACTTGTCGACGGTGCCTCGATGGGCGTGGATCACCGCGACTTGCTCCGAGAAGTACTCGTTCAGCCAGCCCACGACCTCCTCGGGGGGCATCTTCTCGGAAAGGGTCGTGTAGGAGCGGATGTCGGAGAACAGAACCGTGATGCGCCGCCGCTCGCCCCCCAGGCGCGCCGCCTCGGGGTGCTCGAGCAGCACCCGCAGGATGTCCGGCGCCACGTAGCGCCCGAATATCCCCTGCACCCGTCGGCGCTCCATCCCCTCCCGCCACCACCCCTCGACCAACAGGGTGGGGATGGCGAGGACACCCCCGAGGACCGGCAGGCAGACGGGAACCCAGGCGTCCGCCTTCGCCCAGGCGGCGCCCGCCACCACACACCAGCCGGCGACCAGCGCGAGCCCCGAAAGCGTCAGCAGGGCGGGGCGACGAACCAGAAGCGAGAGAACACCCACGAGCAGGGCCATGCCGGCTGCGGCTGCCGTCTGCAGCCAGACCGACGGTGGGCGCAGCCGGCGCCCGTCCAGCAGATCGGCGACCGCGGTCGCCTGTACCTCGCTGCCCGGCGAGAGTGCGGCCACCGGCGTGGGTCGCAGGTCGAACGCCCCCGTCGCCGTGGCGCTGACGATCACAACTCCTCCCTCCAGCCCGGCGAGAAAGGCGGTGACTCTGGCCGGGTCATCGCCGTCAAACATGGATTGCCACGCCTCGAGCACCTGCCAGGCCGGGATGTACCTGACCGTGCCGAGGCTGGCGAAGCGCAGCCAGAGCGTGCCGTCCGCGCCGGTGACGCGTCGTCCGTTCACCCACACGCCGTCATGCCTGGACTCCACACTGGCGCCGGCCCGCACGGCGAGTGCCAGCGGCAACGAGGCCAGAGCCGTCCCGTCACACCGGCTCACCAGCGGAAACGCTCTCGTGATGCCGTCGGCGTCGGCCTCGACGTGAATCGCGGCGTACGGAGCGACAGCGGCGAGTGCCGAGACGGGACGACTCACCACTCCCCGGTCCGGCGCCTCCGCCGGCGGGGGACCCGGAACCGAAATGCCGCCCGGGCCGCCGTTGGCCCCGGAGTCGCATGCCAGCACTGCCGGCGTTTCTTTGAGCTTGCCCGCAAGCTCGTCGTCTCCGTCCCTCGGCTCCGGGAAGAGGATGTCGATGCCGATCGCGGCCGGCTTCGCCAGAGCCAGGACGTCGAGCATGCGGGCGTACGTCCACCGTGGCCACGGCCAGTTCCGGATCCGGGGCTCGGCGACCGCGGCCCGCACGGAATCATCGTCGATCGCAATGACGAACACGCGCGACGCCGAGCGCAGCCGGGCGGGCAGGAGCCGCTGCCGGAGGTCGGCGCTGACCAGTTCGCCGCGCCACGCCAGGCCTCCGACGAGTGAGACGGAAGCGAGCACACCGGCACCGGCCGCGAGGCCCATCCTCGTGAGAAGGGTACGGGGCATGGCGCCAGTGTACCGTTCCCGCTTCGCTATACTCCCCGTGCATGCGTGAGGCCTGGATCACCGGCATCGGGCTGCTGACCGCCCTGGGGCCGGACCGCGAGACAACCTGGCGACGGCTCCTGGCGGGTGAGACGGGCATCCGCCAGCTCACCCTCTTTGACACCGCCGGCTACCGCACCCACCTGGCGGCCCAGATCGACGACGTCGCGCTCCGCCTGGCTGGCTTGCCTCGAAGCCCCGGCCGCCACGTCACGCGGGCCAGCCACTTCGCGCTGGTTGCCGCCGCCGAGGCGCTGGCCGATGCCGATCTGCCCGCCAGCGGCGAAGGGCGAGGGTGGGCGCTGGTGGTGGGTGGGGGCACCGCGGGCCTCTACGAAGCCGAGGGTTTCGTGGAGCGACGCCTGCGTGGTGGGGCGCGGACCCGCGGCCTCGGTGAGCTGGTGGAGGTCCCACAAGACTCCCCCGCCGACAGGGTCGCCCACTGCCTCGCCCTCACCGGGCCACGGATCACCATCACCACGGCCTGCTCCTCCTCCACCATCGCCGTGGGGACCGCCGCGGAACTCGTCCGCGACGGGGAGGTCGAGGTCGCCCTCGCCGGCGGCTCCGATGCCCTCTGCCGTCTCACCTACGCGGGCTTCAACTCCCTCCACGCGGTGGACCCTGAGCCGGCGAAGCCTTTCGACCGCCGCCGTAAGGGCCTGTCACTCGGCGAAGGGGCGGCGCTGCTGGTCATCGAGGAGGCGGACCACGCCCGCCGGCGAGGCGTGCGCCCCTACGCTCGCGTCCTCGGGTACGGGGTCACCAACGACGCCTTCCACATGACGCAGCCGGAACCCTCTGGCGCCGCCTGGGAGCGAACGGTGCGGGCCGCGATCGCCGACGCCGGGGTGGCCCTCTCGGAGGTCGGGTACATCAACGGCCACGGCACCGCGACCGAGCAGAACGACTCGGCCGAGTGTGCCGCCTACCTCCGCGTGTTTGGCGCCAGGCTCGCCACCGTGCCGGTCTCCTCGGTGAAGGGCGCCCTCGGCCACTGCCTGTGCGCGGCGGGTGGGATCGAGGCGGCGATCACGGCCCTTGCCATCGCGCGCGCCACGCTCCCGCCGACCGTCGGGTTTGCCGAGGCCGACCCCGCATGCGACGTGGACGCGGTGCCCGGGATCGGGCGGCCCGGCACGCCGGACGTGGCGCTCTCCTCCTCGTTCGCCTTCGGTGGTAACTCGTCCGTGCTGGTGCTCGGGAGGTGTGCGTGAGTGCCGCGAGGGTTTACGTGTGCTCGACCGGGTGCGTGAGTTCCGCCGGCACCGGCGTAGCGGCTCTGGCGCAGGCGCTTGCCGATCCCGCCTGGCGGCCTCGGCTGGGGATCGAGCGCCCCGACGCACCGTCCCTGCCGGTCGCCACGTGCCGCGAGTTCTCCACCCGCGACGTGCTGCCGCCCCTGGTGGCACGGCGTCTCGACCGCCCGGCACGCCTCCTCGCGGTGGCCGCCCGTGAGGCGCTGCATCCGCTCGGCGACCCGCTCCCCTGGCCACGTGACCGGGTAGGCGTGTGCGCTGGCACCTGGAACGCCGGGACCTCGGCCCTCCTGGAGGTGCTGCGCGCCGTGTTTCTCGCCTCGCCCGAGGAGGCGCCACCCGCCCAGTTCCCGTCAACCGTGGCAAACGCCCCGGCCAGCCAGTTGGGCATCCTGGAGAAACTCGGTGGACCCAACCTGACGTTCGCGGAAAAGCAGGTCGGCGGCCTGCGGGCTCTCGCTGAGGCGTGCCGGCACCTGTCTCACGGGCGGGCCGACCTCGTGCTGGCCGGTGCCGTGGACGAGGCCGAGTGGCTCAACGCCGAGGTGTACGACCGGCTGCGGACGCTGCGCACCTCGTCCCGCCCGGGTATGGTGCTGGCCGAGGGTGCAGCGGTGCTGGCGCTCGCATGCGAGCCCGGACCGGCGCCGCTCGCGGTGCTCGCGGGGTGGGGGTCGGCCTCCGCCCCGACGGCGCCGTGTCGCTATCCGACGGACCCCGCGCCGCTGGTGCTGGCCTGCCGCCAGGCCCTGCAGCGTGCCGGCCTCGCACCCGCCGAGGTCGGGCTGGTGCTCAGCGTCGCCAACGGGATCCCGGGCCTCGCGGATCTGGAACGGAGGGCGCTGGAGACCCTCTTGGGAACGCACCGGCCTCCGGTGGTCGCCACCACGGATCGGCTCGGGGAGGGGGCTGTCGGTGGCGCGCTGCGGGCGCTCATCGCCGCCCTCGCCGTGGCCGGCACCGTCCGAGTGGCGTGGGAGCCCCCGCCCCACCTGGCCGCCGCAGGTTTTCCGGCGGCCGCGGCACGGACGCGCTCGGCGCTCGTCCCAGGTCTCGCCGGGGGGGGCTCGTCGGTGGCGTTGGTCCTCACCGCGCCCTGAGCGGGCGGGCCGCCGCTTTTGATTTTTGTGAAACTCTTCACGAGCAGAACCATAGGAGGAGCTTGCGTGTGATGCGTTCCGGGTGGGTGCCCGGCCAGTAGACTCTCCGGCACCCCGGGCAGGAGAAGAAGCGGCTGGCATGCACTGCAACGTACGGGGGCACGCGGTCGCGCACGGCCTCCCGCGGCAGCTCCACGAGGGAACCGTTGCAGCAGGAGCAGCGCGTGAAGAAGAGCTCGGGGCGCGCCACCAGCGGAAGCCGCGCCCTCAACTCGGCCACCTGCTCGCCGACCGTCCGGGCGCGCAGGAGCACGACGCGCGGCCCTGTGGATGCCGCCAGCCTGCGGTCGCGGGTGAGCAGCCAGCGGCCCTCGGCCCGCGCCTGCCCCGCCACGGTGGGATCGGGGACGTCGGGGAGGAACGTGGTGTCGAAACCCGCGAACCGCAGCCACCGGGCGAGGCGCCCGAGCATGGCGTCGCAGGCAAAGCACAGCTCCCCCATCGGCGCGATTCTAGTGTGCTAGCATGCCGTGGGATGCGGCTGGTTCCCGGACAACCTCGGAGGTGTTCATGACCCCGTCGCAAGAGCTGCGCGCACAGATGGCGGAGCAGGACCCCGAGTACCGTCGGCTCCTGGCAGAGCACGGCAAGCGCGTGAAGCGGTTGGAGGAGCTTGGCCGCAAGGGCTGGCTGACCACCGAGGAGGAGCAGGAGGAGAAACGCCTGAAGAAGGAGAAGCTGCAGCTCAAGGATCAGATGGAAGCCCGCCTGCGCAGCCGCGGCTGACGCCCGATGTTGCCGTTCGCCCCCGAAGGCTACCCTTTCGTGTTGGTCCCGGCCCTAGCCGGGATCGTTGTCTGGGCTTTTGGCGCCCCGGCAGTGGCGGCGGTCTGTTGGGTTGCGATGCTCGCCTGCGTCGCTTTCTTCCGTGACCCCGCCCGGGTTTCGGCCGCGCCGCCGGAGGTGGTGCTCGCCCCTGCCGATGGCAAGGTTCTCTCCGTCGGCAGCGCTCCCGCTGCGATGACCGGGATCGGGCTCCCGCAGCAGATCTCGATCTTCATGTCCCCGGCGAACGTGCACGTGAATCGCGCCCCGATCTCCGGCACCGTGCGCGAGGCCCGTTACACCGCAGGTGCCAAGCTGCCCGCCTTCCGCGACAAGGCCTCGGAGCTCAACGAGCACAGCTTCGTGCTCCTCGAGGGCGCGCTAGGAACCGTGGCGTACAAGCAGATCGCAGGCTCGCTGGCGCGCAGGGTCGTGTGTGACCTTTCGCCCGGCCAAACCGTCTCCCGGGGCGAGCGCGTCGGCTTGATCAAGTTCGGCTCGCGCGTTGACCTTTTCCTTCCGGGGCACGCTGCGGTCGATGTGAGCCCCGGTCAGCGTACGAGGGCGGGCATCACCGCCGTCGCGCGCCTCTCCCCCGGGGGGCCTGCATGAGGGTCCGGAGGATTCGCCGCCTGCCCGGCCAGCGGCGCTCCGAGCGGTACTCGCTTCGGCGAGGGATCTATCTGCTGCCGTCGCTGTTCACGGTCGGCAACATGCTGTGCGGCTTCGCCGCGGTGCTGTACGCGATCCACGGCCAGCTCGAGCGCGCGTGCTGGCTGATCCTGCTCGCCGGCCTCCTGGACGGTCTGGACGGGCGAATCGCGCGCCTCACCGGCTCCAGCTCGGAGTTCGGTCGGGAGTACGACTCCCTCGCCGATGTCGTGAGCTTCGGCATCGCCCCCGCGGTTCTCGTCTACCAGTGGGGGCTACACGAGGCGGGGAGGTGGGGGTGGGCGGCCACGTTCCTCTTCCTCGTCGCGGGCTCGGTCCGCCTCGCTCGCTTCAACGTGAAGGGCGGCCTGGAGGACCGGCGCTTCTTCGTCGGCCTCCCGATCCCGGCCGGTGCAGGAGCGCTCACCCTGATGGTGCTCGTGGACCCCGAGCCCCTGGTGGACAAGCCGCTGGCGATCGCGGCGTCGTTTTTCGTGTTCCTGGTGTCCGTGCTGATGGTTTCCACCATCCGTTACCGCTCCTTCAAGGAGTGGGATCTGCGCCGCCGCCTGCCGGCGACTGCGTTTTTCTTGTTCGCGTTGATCCTGGCGGTGTTCGTGTTCACGCCGCTCCCAGCCATGGCGTTGCTGTGCGCTGCCTACCTCGTGGGAGGACCCGCCGAGATGCTCATCCGAAAGGTGAGCCACAGGCCGGCGGCCACGCCCCAACAGACGCGGCCTTTCCAGGTGACCAGTGCTTCAACCCCACCGGACCCTGAGCATCCTTGACCCCACCTCGTTGGTTGGCCGCGAGGTCACCGAAGGGATCGTGCGGGCGTTCCCGGACGTACCCCGGCGTCTCTTCCACACCGGCGCCGACCCGGAGCATCTGATCGCGGAGGTGTCGAGCGGGGCGACGATCGTGGGGCCCCTCCTTGACCCCGACGAACTGGACGGCAGCATCGCCGTGATCCTCACCAACTCTCTCACGGCCCAGGTCAGCGGACGGCTGCTCACGTGGCTGCGCGCCAACCCCTCGGTTGCGCTCCTCGACTGCACACAACCCGGTGTTGCAGGGGCCGAGGCGTCGTGTGTGCTCGATTCGATCCCCGCCGTGCGGCGCGACCTTCCCTGGTACCACCTCGTGGATCCTTCGCTGGCAGCGCCCGTGCGCTGGCTCAGAGCTCTGCTGCCGCTGGCCCCCGAGGCCTTCCACGCGACGCTCCTGTGCCCCGCCTCCGGCTTCGGCGCCGAAGCGATCGATGAGCTTGCCTCGCAAGGGACGGCCCGTCTCGCCGGGCGAGCGACGCGCCGACCCGCCCATCTCCCCGCAGTTCTCGCCTTCGACCTCGCGCTGGCGCAGGCCGAGCGCTCCGAGGCGCTCGAGGCCCAGGTCGCGGAGCTGTTCCCCGCCGTTAGACCCGGCCTTCACGTCATCGACACCGGGGTGTTCCACGGGACGCTGGCGACGGCGCTGCTGCGTTGCGCCGGGGACGTCCCGCTGGAGCGGGCCCGTGCGCTGCTGCGCGCGACGCCGGGCTTGCGGCTTGCGCGCCGGAACGAGACCGTCAGCGCGGCCGAGGCCGCCGCGCGAGACGGCGTGATCTGCGGCGACCTGCGGGTTCAGGGGCCCTGCGTGACGGCGTGGCTGCTCGCGGACGGACTGCGGGTCGGGGGCGGGGCGGTGGTGGAGCTGGTGAGCTCTCTCACCGCGTCGTGAGGGGAACCGGCTCCGGTACGCCGTTCACCTCGCCGCCATCGCCCAGGCGCAGCCCCCAGCGGGCCGTCACCGAACGCGGGCGCGCGAGGAACGTCACCAGGCAACCCGTCACCTTGGCCCGTGGGGCCAGGAACGTCGAGTAGAAACGAAGCGCCGTGGCGTCGCGGGCGACCGTAGGGTGCCAGACGCCTTTTTCCGGACGCCCGTACTCCATCCCGGAGAAGTCGCCCAGTTCCACGTCCCGCACCTCTGTGCCCTCGAAGCTCAGCTCCGCCCAGTTGCCGGTTCTCGCGAACGCGCTCGCGTGCGGCGTGGGGTTGGCCAGGGAGACGGTCATCACGGCCGGTCCGGACCACTCGACCGTGATCTCCGGCTTCGGGTAAGGGTCGCCGCCCTGCAGGTAGTCGAGAAAAGCCTCCCGGCTCATGCCGAGCGCGGGTTCGGGGACGGGCAGCCCGACGGTGTCCCAGCCGTCCAACCCGGTACGGACCGGGCGGAGGAGCAGACCGAGATCGCGGTTGTAGCGGGCGGCATCGACAAGCTCGACGGTGATGGTCTGGTTGGCCTCGACCGGCACGCCCCCCCAGCTCACAGGCTTGCGCAAGAGGAAGTCATCGCCGCGCTCGCCGGGACGGTAGATGGATGTCTCACCGATCACGATGGCGGCGAGCGATGCGCCGGCCGGTCCCGGGGCCGGCGTCGCGCGCGGGGCAACCACTATTGCCACGCGGTAGGACAGACGGGCCGAATCCAGGCTTTCGAGTGCCATCAGATCGTCCTGCAGCGTCGAGGGCGGGAAGGAAAGCGCCGGGGGGTTGCCGAAGGCGACGGGCACGGCCCGCACGGCCTCCCAACCTCCCCATGGCACGTGAAGAGCCAGCTCGGGGGCGGGGAGGGCCAGCTCCACGTCTTGCCGCATCTTTCTGGCGGCGCCGGCGGCGAACTCCACCACCCCTGGAAAGAACCGTCTCGAAGCTAGCAGCAATCCGCCCCCGCCGGGGAGGGACCTCTGCACCGGTGCGAATTGCGCTGCAAACGTGCCGGGTTCGCCGCTCGCCTTGCCGCTCCCCTCGACCCAGACCAGGGCGGTCACGTCCCAGCCGGCGAGCGGTTTGAGATCGGGTAGCGGCGAAAGTGTGAAGCGCGACGCGCCATCGGTGAGCTCCACTTGTCCCACCGGGAGCACCAGACCGTCCACACCCGCGGCCCTCAGCGCCGTGAGCGTCGCCTCATCGGGGAGCCCACCCAGCAGCCAGACCCGATGCTTGAGCGAACGGCCGACCTCGGCGCGGATTCCCCCAGCAAACAACAGGGCAACGGCCGCAACGACCAGCGATCTCCTCACCATTCCGGTCATCGTACCAGCCTCACGCCCTCAGCGGGAACAGCAGGCGCACCTCCAGGCCGCCGTCCACGTTGCGCGCCTCGACGGTGCCTCCGGCGTTTGTGGCCACGCGCTGAACGACAGCGAGTCCCAGCCCGCTCCCCTCGCTGGTGGTCGAGAAGTGGGGCTCGAACAGGCGCCCCAGCAGCTCGCTGGCGACCCCGCCACCGGTGTCGCGCACCGAAAGCACAACCTGGCGCTCCAGGCGCCGCACCGTGACTACGATCTCCCCCGCGCGGCCGGCGAGGACACGGGCGCTGTTTTCGAGCAGGTGGCGGAGGGCCCGGCGAGTCCACCGGGCGTCGGCAATGATCTCCGCCTCCTCGCCGATCACTCGCACCGAGACGCCGCGCTGGCGCAGCACCTCGTACTCGGCGGCCACCTCGCCCGCCAGCTGCAGGAGCCGGATGGCTTCGGGTTCCCAGTGCTCGAGGGCGACGAGGTTGGAGAAACCCTGCGCCACCTCACGCAGGTGTTCGACGCGCTCCAGGATCTGTTCGGCAGCCACCTTCGCCACGGCCGCCAACTGGTCGGGCCCGCGCGCAAGCGCTGCCCGCAGCTCTTCGGCCCACAGCCGGATCGGGGTCAGAGGGTTCTTGACCTCATGAGCGGCGATGCGGGCCAGCTCGGCGAACGACGACAGCCGCTCGGCCCGTGCCAGCTCGGAGAGGTCCTCCATCACCAGCAATACGCGTCCCGCGCTCCTCGGAAGGGGCAGCACGGTCACCCGCCACAGCGCCTCGGGCGATGCCGCTGGCCGTACGGTCTCCTCGCTCCGCTCGCCCGCTGCGGCGCGCGCGATCAGGGATCCGATCACCGCGCCGAAGCGCCGGGAGAGGTCATCGAGCACCTCCTCGCGCGACAGGAGCGCGCGGGCCGCCGGGTTGGCCAGCTCGACGCGGCCGCCGGCGTCTGCCACCACAACCGCCGCCGAGAGCGTTCCAAGCACCCTCTCGAGCAGGTCACGCTCCCGCCGGAGCTCCTCCTCCCGCCGATGCACCTCGTGGGCCATGGTCTCGAAGGCACGCCCAAGCGCCCGGACGTCCTCGTCGCCGCCGGTCTCAAACTCCTCAAACGGCTCACCGCGCTCAAGCCGGTGGGCGGCGCCCACCAGCCGGCGGAGCGGGCGCCCGAGGCGTTCCCCAAGCCGCTCGGCCGTGGTCAGGGCGAGCGCCATCGCCAGAATCCCGGTTACCAGGAACCACTCTCCCGGTGACGGGCTACGGCCGAGGGCCTGGGTCTTGAGTCCGACCACCCCGACAACGACGGGTTCCTCCCCCCGCATCGGCGCGAAAACATCGGTCTCGTCGCCGGCGAGGACGACCGGCTCCTGCCACCCGCGCACCGAGCGAACGTACGCCTCGGGCGGAGGCAGCCACGGGACCGTACCCAGCACCGCCAGGTCCGCGCGCGTCGAGGAGACCAGCCTTCCGGATCGGTAGACGGCCACCGCCCCCCCGAGCTCGCGCACAAGCCAGGAGAACCCCTGATCCCCCCTTGCGGAGGCCAGCAACTGACTCACCGCCCGGCCCAGTTCAAGGCGGGCCTTCGCCTGCTGCCGGTTCCACTGGTTCGGGAGGAGCTGGCCGAGGAGCAGCACCGGCAGCACGGCGGTGGCCACGGCGAGCACCCGAACGCGGCCGCCGAACGTGCGGCGTTGCCTCCACCAGTTCTCCCAGCGGCGCCGGTTCTCCCAGACCGTGAGCGGGAACACGGCCCAGAGCGTGAGCGCCGCCAGCAGCAGACCCGCCTCCGCGAGTGGCGGGCGTACCCAGGGCACCACCAACACCGCGTCGTGGTGGGCGCGGAAGTACCCCACGAACTCCCGTTCTCCGACGCCCACCCGCCCCCAGCTGCGCCCCTCCGCCAGTGCCCTCCCGACCCGGGCCGGCGACAGCGGGCGAAACGTCGCCCCCCGGCTGGTCGGCGCGCCCGAGCGGTCGAACACAGCCACTGGGACCTGCACACCGGCGGTCCCGAGGCCGGCGAGCAGATCGTTGGGCAACGGAGGCGCCAGGACCGCCACTCCCCAGCCGTTGGAGAGGGCTCGCGAAGCCAGGATTCGCGGCGCACCCTCTGCCTCGATCGCGCTCTCCCCCCAGCTCCCCGCCGGCTCCCCGCCCGGGTCGGTCAGCACCAGCGAGGTTCCGGGCAGGGTCTCACCGAGGCCGACCCAGGTGGCGAGACGACCGAGAACCACAAGTCGCTCCCACGGCTCGAGGCGCACCATGCGCGCGAGGGCCTGCTCGGGAAGGGAGCCCAGCAGCGCCCTCGCCGGGGGCCCTCCGCTTTCGAGGCGGGCCAGGGTGGACTCGGTGGTGGCCACCAGGCCGGTTCGGTGTGCGGCGTCGTCACCCCCGACCAGCAGGCCGGCCGCCAGAAGAGCTGGCAGCATCAGGCCCCGTCCCGGCAGGCCCAGCAGCGCGACCGAGGCGGCGCCGACTCCGAGCAGCACCTCGTCCGCCCGCATCACACCCGCCGCCAACGGCAGCCAGCTCGCGAGGCGGAACGGCCAGGGCACATGGGGGCCTCCACCGCCTGCGTTGCGCAGCAGCACCGCCAGCGCAGCAACCAGAGCCCACCGCATCACCCCGGGCCACAGCAGGGTCCCGGACATCAGGTCGATGTGGAGGAGTTCCAACAGTCCCGGGAGGGCCCACGCCACGGCACCCACCGCGGCCGCTTTGAAGGCCGCCATCCCCCACGCTCGAGGAAGGCGCGCGGCCACCAGCCCGCCGAGCGCCACCGCAGCGACCAGCCACCAGCCGCGCTCGAGCCAGCCCAGGAGCGGAAGCGCCACGAGTGTCCCAATTGCGAACAGGGCGAGGGCGAGCGGCGGGCCCCCGACCACGAGCACCAGCAGCACCGCGAGCAGCGCGGCCCCCTGTGCGCTCCACACCACCGGCCGCGTGCGGTGCAGGTCGAAACTTACCGAGGGCGTCGGTCCGGGGGCGAGGCCTTCGCTGCCCCTGTCGAGGTGCGCGGTCGCCAGCGCCGCCCGTCCCGCCCACACTCCAAGTGCGGTACGGCTGCCCGCTTCGGGCAGCTCGACCCCGGCGAGCACGGCACCCATCTGGCGACCGCTCTCGAAGACGCTCTCCCGCCACCACAGCCAAGTGGAACCCACGCCCGGCTCGGCAACCACCGTCCGTTCCCCGAGCGGGCGCAGGTGCACCGGGAGGCGGGCGGACGGTCCCGCCCACGCCACCGGCAGCCCGTGCTCGTCCACCAGCACGAGTGCGTCCACCCGGACAGGCAGTGTGCGCAACGACTTCTCGATCAGTTCGAACGGGGCCTCCGGCTCCGCTTCACCTCCGCCGGGGTAGAGCAGGCGCCGGAGCCTCGCGTCCTCCGCGAGGGCACCTAGGCGCCGCTGCAGCTCCGCGGCCCGGATGTTGACCCGCTTCGCGAACTCCGGAGCGCTGCGTGCAGTGGGAACGGTCGCGTCGAGCGCGAGCACCGTCAGCACCACCGCAGCCACGATGGGTCCACGGCGGGGCAGCTTGCGCCATCCGAACGCCAGCGCGGCCAGGGCCAGCGGGATGCGCCAGAGAAGGGTGGCCGGGGCAAACTGCGGCCACGGCCCCGCCGCGAGCGCGGCGACCAGTGCGGCGGCGACTCCCGGAACGCTCAGCGCGCGCCAGGGCCGCCGGGCAACATCGGGATGCAAATTCCCGTGCGTCGTGCGCAGTCGATCGCCTCCTCGTACCCGGCGTCCGCGTGTCGCATCACGCCTGTGCCCGGGTCGGTGGTGAGCACGCGCTCGAGCCGCCGTGCGGCCTCCGGGGTGCCGTCGGCGACCACGACCATGCCCGCGTGCTGCGAGTAGCCGATCCCCACGCCTCCGCCGTGATGGAAGGAGACCCAGGTGGCACCGGCGGCGGTGTTGAGCAGTGCGTTGAGCAGCGGCCAGTCCGAGATCGCGTCGGAGCCGTCGCGCATTCCCTCGGTCTCGCGGTTCGGCGATGCGACCGATCCCGAGTCAAGGTGGTCACGGCCGATCACGATCGGTGCCGAGATCTCGCCCCGTGCGACAAGGTCGTTGAAGATCAGCCCGAGGCGTGCGCGCTCACCGTACCCGAGCCAGCAGATGCGGGCGGGAAGTCCCTGGAAGCGCACGCGCTGCTGAGCCAGGCGGATCCAGCGGCAGAGTGCTTCGTCCTCCGGGAACGTCTCGAGGACCGCCCGATCGGTGCGGTGAATGTCCTCGGCCCGGCCCGAGAGCGCCGCCCAGCGGAACGGGCCCTTGCCCGCGCAGAAGAGCGGGCGAATGTAGAGCGGCACGAATCCGATCACCTGGAAGGCCTCGGTCACGCCGGCCTTGATCGCCTGTCCCCGCAGGTTGTTGCCGTAGTCGAAGGTCACCGCGCCGCGGCGCTGCAATTCGAGCATCGAGCGCATGTGCTCGGCCATCGTGCGGTACGACTCCGCCTTGTATCTCTCGGGGTTCTCCCGGCGCACCTTCAGGGCCTCGGCGAGCGTCATCCGGTTTGGCACGTACCCGTTGAGCTCGTCGTGGGCGGAGGTCTGGTCGGTCAAGACGTCCGGAACGATCTGGCGCTCGAGCAGCCGGGCCAACAGGTCGGCCGCATTGGCCACCACGCCCAGGGAGCGCGCGGCGCCCTCCGCCTTGAGCGCCAGCGCGCCGTCGATCGCCACATCGAGGTCCGTGAACTTCTCATCCAGGTAACCGGTGGCCAGGCGCTTGTCGATGCGTGTCTCGTCCACGTCGGCCGCCAGGAAGGTCCCTTCGTTCATCGTTGCGGCGAGCGGCTGCGCGCCACCCATGCCTCCGAGGCCGGCGGTCACCACAAGACGCTCGCGCAGGGTGCCGCCGAAGTGCTTACGGGCAGCGGCGGCGAAGCACTCGTAGGTTCCTTGCAGGATCCCCTGCGTCCCGATGTAGATCCAGGACCCCGCGGTCATCTGGCCGTACATCGTCAGCCCGAGCCCCTCCAGGCGGCGGAACTCGTCGGATGTCGCCCAGTGCGGCACCAGGTTGGCGTTGGCGATGAGCACGCGCGGAGCGTCGGCGTGGGTACGGAAGACCCCGACGGGTTTGCCCGAGGCCACCAGCAGCGTCTCGTCGTCGGCGAGTTGTTTCAGGCTCGCCACCAGCGCCTCGAAGCACTCCCAGTTGCGTGCGGCCTTGCCGCTGCCTCCGTAGACCACGAGGTCCTGGGGGCGCTCGGCCACCTCGGGGTCGAGGTTGTTCATCAGCATGCGGAGGGCAGCTTCCTGTCCCCAGCCTTTGCAGGAGAGCTCGCTGCCCCGCGGCGCACGCACCGTGCGAGGCTGTGCCATGTTTCGCCTCCCGATGCCGGGCCTCAGGCTCGGCGCCGCTCCATCCTAGCGCGTCCCGTTTGCACGGTCGCTCCCCTCGCGGCCAGGGAGCTCGTAAACTCGAACGCCCCCGCCGGGGCTGCAGCGAGCGCCGCCGCGCTTACCGCGCCGCTCCGCTCCGGCGGGACCCAGAAGAGAAGGCTGCCGCCCCCGCCGGCACCGCACGCCTTCCCGGCCCAGGCGCCGGCAGTGAGTCCTGCCGACAGGATCGCGTCGAGGGCGGGGTTGGCGACCGCGGGCGCCAGGCGCCTCCTGGCTCCCCACTCGGCCGCCACCGCTCGTCCCACGGCCTCCCCATCGGCCGCCAGCAGCCCCTGCCGGCACTCGGCGGCCGCTCGGGCGATCTCATGGAGGGCTGTCGCGACCCGTGCGTCGCCGTCAACCCTCGCCCGGTAGGCCTCCCAGTTGACAAT
>MEKI01000045.1:7999-8192 GCA_001766905.1 Acidobacteria bacterium RBG_13_68_16 | reverse complement strand
GCCGGCATGCGCCGGCCGCCGATCGAGAGGCACGCCCTGGCGACTGCCACCGCAAACGCCGAGGACGCGCCGAGGCCGGATCCGACAGGCGGCTGCTCCAGGACATCCACCGCGAAGCCGCCCTTTGGAAGGAAATGAAACCCGACCGCGGCCGTGAGGTGGCGCGGCGCATCCTCGGGGCCCAGCTCCAGCG
>MEKI01000045.1:2153-7989 GCA_001766905.1 Acidobacteria bacterium RBG_13_68_16 | reverse complement strand
CGGCGACGTGTGCCGGATTCGCCCCTGAGGGGCGCCGCCGGGCACCAGTCGCATCCGAACGCCCCGACGCAGCGCCACGTTGACCGTGATCGAACCCGGGTGAAAACAGTACAGCGGCCACAGGTCGAGGGTGCCCCCCGCGAGGTCGGCCCGCGCGGGCGCGAGCACCTCAACCATCGAACCGAACCGGGGAAGCGGCCTGAAGCGCGCCTACGCTCGTCGGCGGAACCGTCCCCGGCTGGCCGAGCAGCGGCAGCACCCGACCGGCCCAGCCGGTGAACCGGGGCAGCTCAGCCTTCGGGAGCGGCGGCGCCGGATCCCTGCCGACACCGAGCGGGTTGAGGTAGCGGCCGTTCTGGGTGACCCGGTAGTCGAGGTGCGGCCCGGTGGACATCCCGGTGGTGCCGACGTAGCCGACCACCTGCCCCTGGGACACCCGCACCCCGGGGCGGATCCCGGAACCAAACCGCGAGAGGTGAAGGTAGGCCGTCAGGAACGCTCCCGCGTGCCTGATCTCCACGGTCCTTCCGCCGCCTCCCTTCCAGCCGGTAAACGTTACCACTCCGTCCGCCGTGGTCATGACCGGTGTGCCCACCGGCGCGGCGTAGTCGACCCCCCAGTGGGGCAGTCGCCGGCCCAGGACCGGATGCATCCGCGAGAAGGAGAAGCGCGACGTCAGGCGCGAGAAACGCAGCGGCGCCCTCAGAAACTGCTTGCGCAGGGGAGAGCCGTGCTCGTCGTAGTAGCTCTCCTTTGCGCCACCGAATGCGTAGCGGACCGCGGTGTATCGCTTGCCGCGGTTCGTGTAGGTGGCGGCGACCACGGGTCCGTACGCCACCGTCGTGCCTTCGCTGCGCACCCGCTCCACCAGGAGCGCGAACGTGTCCCCCTCGCGCACCTCGCGGTGGAAGTCGATGTCCCACTGGAACAGGTCGGCGAGCTCGAGGGCGAGGCTCTCGCTCTCGCCGGTGGCGCCCATGGCGTCGAAGAGACTCGATCGTACGGTGCCGTCCACGACCACGAGGTCGCGCTCGACCGGACGGGCTTCCTGTCGCGCCACGATCCCGCCCCCGCGCCGCTCCACGACGACCGTGGCCCGCCAATCCGGGGTCAGGCGCAGCGCCTCGACCGAGCCGTGCACGTCGATCACCGCTTCGGCCACGAGGCCGACCGGCAGGGTGTGGGGGTCGAGTACGCGCCGCGCTGCGGAGAGCCAGTCTGCCGCCTCACTGGCCGGGAGCCCAACCCGCCCCGCGAGCTCACCCAGCGTCTCACCGCTGTGCAGCACCTCCTGCCGGACGAAGGTCGGCAACGGCAGGGGTGCCACCTTGAGGAGGGGACGCGCAGCGAACATCTGGGTCCCGTCGGCCGAGGCGCTCCACCGGCACAGCAGGAGGACACCCAGTGCGAGGGCGGCCAGGCAGCGGTCGCCGAGCCTCACCGGTTTGCCATCCCCCGCAGGAGCTCACGCACCTCGTCCGGTGCAGGACCGGCTCGCGCCCGGACAGCGCCGCTGGCTTCGACCAGAAGCACGGCAGGTGCCCGCGTCACCTGGAATCGCCGCACCAACTCACCGCGGCGATCGAGGACCCCGGGGAACCTGGTCGCGCCGCCCGAAAGCTTTCCTGCTGCCTCCGGGCTGGTGTCCTGGAACACGATCAGCGCCCCGGGCCAGCCATAGCGTTCGGCGGCCGCCTCCACTTCGGGCAGCAACGCGAGGAACTCCTGCGACCGGGGAAGCCAGGAGTTCCAGAAGACCAGCACGACCGGGCCGCGCGCAAGGAGCTCCGAGACGGAAAACGGCGCCCCCGAGACGGTCTTGAGGTCTGCGTCCCCTCCTGAAACGGCGCCGGTGAGGAGCAGTACGGCTACCAGGCCTTTCACGTGCCTATCCTACCAAACAGGCGCGCGGCCTCGCTCCGGCGACGCTCCCGTTGGTCCCGCCAAGGGACGCCACCCGATGTTCAGTGAACGCGCGTGTGGGCGGGTGCCGCTGCGCCCTTGCCGAACAGATTCTCGACGTCCAGGTTCTCCGAGCGCAGTCGGTGAGGGCGGTGATGGAGGTAGTTGTACCGCACACCGAATGAGAGGAGTGCCTTCTCGAGCAACCGCCGTCCACGGTACAGCCGCGACATCACCGTGCCGACCGGGATCGCAAGGATGTCGGCGATTTCCTTGTACGCGTACCCCTCGATGTCGGCCAGCAGCACCACCACCTTGTAGTTGTGCGGCAGCGCCGTCAGTGAGGTGCGCACCTCCGCGTCGAGCGAGGCCTCCAACAGCTCTTCTTCGGGACTCCGGGTTACGCGGGCGTCGGTTGCGACGAGCGCCGACTCAAACGTCTCCTCGAACTCCGCGAAGTCCACCTGGGCCGGAAGTTGCTTCCGGCGGCGGTACTCGTTGATGAAGGTGTTCTTGAGGATCTTGAAGAGCCACGCCTTGAGGTTGGTGCCGGGTTCGAACGATGCGTAGTGCCTGTACGCCTTGAGGTAGGTTTCTTGGAGGAGGTCCTCGGCATCCTCCGCGCTGCGCGTCAGTCGCACCGCGGTCTTGTACAGCTGGTCGCGAAACGGAAGCTCGGCATTCTTGAAGTCCCAGGACGTCTGGCCGTTCATGCTCGCCTCCAGCGGGAAGAATTGTAAATGAGTCGAAGTTGCAATGTCAATACCCCAGGAAAACCTGGACGCGTTCGCACCCGGAACCCGTTTCCCAGGCGCAAAACCACGCCTCATGTCTCCCAAATACTTGCCAGGTCTTTGCTTCGACTCCGCGGGTCAGGCCGTCGTTCAGGCCACGGCGACAGCCTGCGGAGCCATCACGGGGCCGCCTCCGGACCGGGCCCCATCGCACAAAAAAGACGAAACGACGCCGCCCCGCCGGCTTCGACGGGTCGGGTTAGTGAGGGTCCGAAGGGGAACGAGTGAGACCGCCTGAGGGCACCGAGGTGTTTCCACCCCGACTTGCTCGGGGTCGGGTTAGGGCCGCCACGCGCCCGCGTGATGCGGTGTCACTTGCCCAGGATCATGAACGCGATGACCAGCGCGTAGATCACCAGCGACTCGATGAATGCGATACCGAGCAGCATCGTGATGCGCACCGGCCCGGCCGCACCTGGATTTCGCCCCATGCTGGTGCACGCCGAGGCAACTGCCCTCGCCTGCCCGAACGCGCCGGCGAACGCTGCCACGCCGAGGACGAACGCCGCGGCAATGAACTTCCACACGTCACGCGTGACCGGAGCCGCGGTGCCACCCTCCTCTGCGGCAAACGCCGGAGCTGCCAGGGCCAACAGCACCACCCCGAGAACCGCAACCGCCATCCGCTTCCTCATCTACCGTTCCTCCTTCGCGATATTCGCACTCTAGTGTTCTTCCGCCACGGCCCCGGAAACGTAGACCGCGGTGAGCATGATGAAGATAAACGTCTGGATGATCGCACCCAGAATCCCCAAACCCATCATCGCCGGCACGAAGAACGGAAGGATGCCGAGAAACATGACGGTGGCGGTGTGCTCGCCGAAGATGTTGCCGAAGAGGCGCAACGCCAGGGAGAGGATGCGTGCCAGGTGCGAGATGATCTCGATCGGGACCATGAGCGGGAACAGCCACCACACCGGCCCCGCGAAGTGCTTGGCGTAGCCGATCGCTCCCCTCCGGCGGATCCCGACGATGTTGTAGAACAGAAACGCGGTCAGCGAGAGGGCAAAGGTGGTGCTGGTGTTGGCGGTGGGGGGCTGCAGGAAGAAGATCAAGCCGAAGAAGTTGGACAGGAAAATGAAGAACGTTAGGGCCGCGATGAACGGGACGAAGTCCCTCCCGCGGCCGTGGCCGATGACCTCCTCGGTGAGGTTGCGGAGGCCCGAGAGGAGCAACTCCAGGACCTGTTGCAGCGTCGAGGGGTGCTCCACGGAGTAACGGCGCCGAGCGCTCCACAGGAGCACCGCCACCACGACCACCACCAGCATTGCCATGATCACGTGGTCGGGAAGCCAGATCCCGGGCTCCCCCTCGAGACCCACCGCCCGCTGCCAGCCGGCAGGGGGCGCGCCAAGCAGCGCCACCAGCAGGGCGTTCAGTCGGTGGAAGAGGAACGAGACCTCGTGGTGCACTGCTCCCTACTCCTCCCGGCCAGCCCGCTTGGCGGCCGTCATCCCCGCGCCCGCGAGGGCGGTCAGGAAGCACCCGACCCCCGCTATCACGGACCACGGCTCGATACGACTCCGAATCAGGTACAGGAAACCGAACAGCAGGGCCCAGAGGGCCCAGCGGCCGATCAGCAACGCGACGGCACCCCGGCCCACCCGCGCCTTGCCCGGTTGAAGGATGCCGACGAGCAGCCCCTCGAGCCAGAGCCCGTTGATCATACCGACGGCCGACGTGACGGTCAAGGCGAGCGCGCTCCAGGGTTTGCCGAGCCAGGCGACCAGCGAAGCGGTCGCCAGCGTCAGCACCGCGCCCGAGGCGAGGGCCCGTCGGGCGATCACCTCACCGCTCCTCGCTCGGGGGACCCCCGCGCTGCCCGGGCTGCGCGCTCTCCTGGTCCTCCTCGCGGCCGATCCGGATCGCGGTGCGGAGCGCGTTCAGGAAACCGGCGACGATCCCGAAGATTGTGAAGATCGCCATCATCCAGGGGGCGGTCCCGAACATCCCGTCCAGCCACTGCCCGAAGAAGTAACCGATAACGATCGCGATCGGAAAGGCGAGGCCAATCGAAGAAGCATCGGCGATGCGGCGGATTGCGGCCGATGAGCGCCTGCGCCGCTGCCCGTTCACGGTCCTCCCAGCACCCCCACCGTGGCCCTGGCCGCATCAAGGAACGGGGCCGGCAGCACGCCGATGATCAGCACCGCGAGGCCGCACGCCCAGATCACCCGCTCTGTCCACGGCGCCTCGACCAGCGAGGCAGGCTGTGCCTCCTCGCCGTCACGCAGGTACATCTGCAAGACGATGCGGAAGTAGTAGTAGAGGGACACAGCCGACATCAGCACCGCCACGACCACCAGCCAGACGTAGCCTGCATTCACGGCCGCGGCGAAGAGGTAGAGCTTTCCCATGAACCCGGCCGTCGGCGGGATGCCGCCGAGGGAGAGCATGAACAGGAGCATTCCGAACGCTGCCAGCGGGTGCTTGCGCGCGAGTCCCGCATAGTCCTGCACCGTCTCGCCCGCGTAGCCGCGCGACTCGAGCATGACTACGAAACCGAACGCACCCATGTTGGTCACCGTGTAGACCAGCATGTAGAACAGGACGCTCTGGACTCCACCCGGCCCGCCGGCCACCAGGCCCACCAGCGCGTACCCCGCGTGTGCAATCGACGAGTAGGCCAGCATGCGTTTCACGTTGTCCTGGGTGAGCGCCGCAATGTTTCCCCACACCATGGTGAGGGCGGCCGCGGCGCCCACGAACCACCGCCACTGGTCGTCGAGCGGTGCAAAACCGCCGAGAAACACCCGCAGGAACATCGCGAATGCGGCCGCCTTGGGACCAACGGACATGAACGCCGTGATGGGGGTGGGGGCTCCCTCGTAGACGTCCGGCGTCCACACGTGGAACGGCACCGCCGCCACCTTGAAGAGGAACCCGCACGCGAGCAGGGCCACGCCCACCAGCGTCGCCGTCGGCGCGCCACCGGTCCTCAACGTGTTGGCCAGGACGGCCAGGTCCAGGGTTCCGGTTGTGCCGTACACGAGCGATAGCCCGTAGAGCAGGATCCCCGAGGAGAGCGCGCCGAGCACGAAGTACTTGGCCGCCGCCTCGTGCGACTTGACCTCACGGCGGAAGTACCCTGCCAGGACGTAGGTCGACAGCGCCATCAGCTCCAGCCCGACGTAAATCGT
>MEKI01000045.1:0-2121 GCA_001766905.1 Acidobacteria bacterium RBG_13_68_16 | reverse complement strand
GAACCAGAGCGCAACGCCGGTCGCGACGAGCGACGCCACCGCGCCGCCCCCGAGGGTACGGTTCCATCTCTTGCCGGTTGCCAGCCCGGCAAGCAGCACTGCCATAGCGAGCGCGGCCAACACGAGCTCCGGGAGCAGGGCGACGAGGTCGGCTCGCATCGCTCAGCGCTCCGGAGCCTGCGCGCTCGGCGACGCGAGCTGTGCAATCGGGCGATTGGCGTAGTCGGCGTTTACCACCTGCTCAACACGCTTGATCGAGGGCTCCAGGATGCGGAAGAACGGCTTGGGGTACAGCCCGATCCAGAAGCACAGGATGATCAACGGAATCAGCGTCCACTGCTCGCGCAAGTTGACGTCCTTCAGGACCTTGTTCTCCTCGTGCGTAATCTCGCCGAAGAACGCCTGCTGGTACATCCAGAGCATGTACGCCGCGCCCAGCACGATGCCCGTGGCGCCTAGGACCGCCCACGTCGTGGAGCGGTTGAACGCTCCGACCAGAATCGTGAACTCGCCGATGAACCCGTTGAGCGTCGGCAGCCCGAGCGAGGCCATGGTGATGATCATGAATAGCGTCGCGTAGATCGGCATGACCTTCGCGAGGCCGCCGTAGTCCGAGAGCATGCGCGTGTGCCGACGCTCGTAGATGATCCCCACGAGTAAGAACAGTCCGCCCGTGGAGAGCCCATGGTTGATCATCTGCAGCACCGAGCCGGTCAGTCCCTGATGGTTCAACGCGAACATTCCCAGCATCACGAACCCGAGGTGCGAGACCGAGGAGTACGCCACCAACTTCTTCATATCCTTTTGCGCCATCGCCACCAGCGCGCCGTAGATGATCCCGATGATCGCCAGCGCCGCCATCCACGGGACCGCGTTACGAGTGGCGTTCGGCAGCAGCGGCAGTGAGAAGCGGATGAAGCCGTACGTCCCCATCTTCAGGAGGACACCGGCCAGGATCACCGAGCCCGCCGTCGGCGCCTCCACGTGTGCATCCGGCAACCAGGTGTGGAACGGGAACATCGGCACCTTGATCGCGAACCCGACGAAGAACGCCAGGAACACCCAGAACTGGAGGTTGGCGGGTATGAACGGCGCGATCTTGAACAGTTCCGTCACGTCGAAGGTCGGCGCGTTGCCCAGGCCCGAAATGCCGATCGCCTTCAGGCCGGTCGAGTTGTAGAAGTAGAGAGCCAGGATACCGACCAGCATCAGCACGGAGCCAACCAGGGTGAACAAGAAAAACTTGATCGCGGCGTAAAGCTTGCGCGGCCCGCCCCAGACCCCGATGAGGAAGTACATCGGGACCAGCATGACCTCCCAGAACACGTAGAACAGGACGAAGTCGAGCGACATGAACACGCCCAGCATTCCGGTCTGCAGCACCAGCAGGAAGACGTAGTACTCCTTCTCCCGATGGGTGATCGCCGAGAACGAGGAGTACACCGATATGAAGCCCAGCAGCGTCGTCAGCAGGATCAGGAGGATCGAGATCCCGTCCACCCCGAAGTGGTACTTGGCCCCCACCGACGGGATCCACTCGTGCACGTAGGCGAACTGGAACGCCGGCCCGTCCGGCACGTAGAGGAACCAGAGGGGCAGGGAGAGGACGAAGTCCAGGCCTGCCGTGACGGTTGCGACAGTCTTGATCGCCGCGGACTGTCCACGACGAAGCAGGAAGATGATCACGAATGCGCCGACGAGCGGCACGTAGCAGATGATGTTCAGCAGGTTGGTCACGAAACCCATCGCATCCCCCTCAGCGGCCCAGCCACAGCGCCGCCGCGACCATCAGCACAAAGCCCACAGCCATGACGAGCGCGTACCCTTGCACCACGCCCCACTGCACACGCCGCAGGACCCGGCTCGCCCAGCCATAGGCATCCGCCACCCAGTTGACGAGGCCGTCCACGACGTTGAGGTCGAACAGTCCGGAGAGGAACGACGTCCCCACCGTGAGGTGGCGCGTCCCGTTGACAGCACCGTCCACGACGCGGGCGTCGAACTCGTACGAGCCCTTCGCCAGGTTGAGCGTTCCGGCCACCACGGTCGCCCCGTAGATCTCGTCCACGTAGTACTTGTTGGCGACGGTGGTGTAGAGGGTGGGGAAGCGTTCGGCGAGGG
>MEKI01000044.1:26169-26473 GCA_001766905.1 Acidobacteria bacterium RBG_13_68_16 | reverse complement strand
CGGCGCCCCCTCCACCCCCTGCAGCCGCCCCGCCACGGGCCGGGCCCGGGATGCAATTCGACGAGGCCGGGGGAGGCTCCGCAATGGAGTTTCACCCGGGGTTCGGCGAAGAGTTCGGCGCCGAGGCCGAGGCGGCAAGCGAGCCGGAGGAATCGGCGGTGCGGATCCAGGCTCTGCTCGACCAGGGCCAGGAAGAGTTCGACCGCGGTGACTTCCAGTCGGCGATCGACAGTTGGTCCCGGATCTACCTGATAGACGCGCAGCACGCCGAAGCCGAACGGCGCATCGGGCAGGCACGCCGGCG
>MEKI01000044.1:9240-26145 GCA_001766905.1 Acidobacteria bacterium RBG_13_68_16 | reverse complement strand
GGAGCAGCACTTTTACGAGGCACGCGAGGCGTTCGAGCAGAAGCGGCTTGACGATGCCCGAGCGCTGTGCCAGAAGGTGCTCAACCTGCAGCCGCAACACCTCGAGGCCCATGATCTGCTGCAACGCCTCAAGACCCCTGCGGCCCCGCCCCCGCCGCCGTCAGCGCCCGCCCTGGCCGGAGAGGATGACCTCTTTCGCGACGACTTCGTGCCCGCGACCCTGGCGCCCCCGGCAGGAGGAGCCGCACTACCCTACGCGGGTCCGGTCGCCGCGCCGCCGCGTGAAGCGGAGCGTCCCGCCCGAGCGCCGGGCGCCAGGATGGCGCTGCCTTCCATCCCGCTGCCCTGGCTGGGCATCGGCCTCGCCGTGGTCGTGCTCCTCCTGATTGGAGGGTTTCTGCTGCGGGGCAAGGTGTTCTCGGGTGGCGGCGCCGTGGCGGAGGCGCTCGTCGAGTCGGAGCAGCTTGCGAGGCAGGGGCAGCTGCAGGAGGCGGTCCAGCTGCTGCAGAGCCTCCAGGGCCAGGCGGAGGGCGAACAGGCCAACCAGATTAACCAGCGCGTCCTCGAGTACCGGCGCAGGATCAAGGCGAAGGCTGCGCCTCAGCCGGTGGCGGACAGCAAGATCGTCGCCGATGCGCTGGCTGGCGGACGTCGGGTGAAGGCGATGCGACTGCTGCGCGAAGGGCTCGCGAAGATCCCGGGTGATCCCGAGCTGCTCAAGCTGCAGTCGGAGATCACCTTGTACTCGCCCACGATCCCGGCGCTGGCGGACGCGATGGCAACCCGCGGATGGGAGAACATTCGCAACCTCGCGGCTCAGGTGCTGAAGGATCGCCCGGATGACCCCGAGGTGCAGCAGATCTGGGCTGGGGCGACCTTCAACGCCGCGGTGGTGCAGTTGCGCAAGTACCAGGTGGCACAGGGGCACGACCTGCTGGTGGAGCTCGCCAGACGGAGCCCGGACCCCGATATCTTGCGCCTCGAGGAGCTCGCCAAGAGCTACCTCTCCCGGCCGGCCGACCCGCGCTACAAGATCTTCGTGGCAAACGTCGAGTTACGGACGCTGGAGTGATGCCGCCACGCACGCCGCCCCCAGGCCAACTGGACATTCCTCTGGTCTGGGAGCACGGTCAGGAGCGCCCTCCCGCGGATCGCGAGGAACCAGCACGCGCTCCAATCAGGCCCACGTCGTTCGGGGCGACCTGGCGCCTCTGGCTCAGCGCGCTCGCTGATGTCGGAATCCTGATGTTGTTTGCAGCGAGCGGCTGGGGCGTCGCAGCGGCTGTGGGAACCGGGCTGGCCGGCCCTCAGCTGGTGCTGGCCGGGTTGGCGGGACTCGAGACGGCGAGCGTGGTCGCAGTGGGCTGCCTGTGGGGGTGGCGCGCAACCCCCGGCATGCTGGTGGTCGGGGTCTGCTTCGCGCGACCGATCCCATGGGGGCGGGTATGCCGGCTCTGGATGTGCTGGCTGCTGTCGCTGTTGGTCGCTGGGGTTCCACTGCTGCTCCGGCGTCGGGGGGAAAGCGTGGCGGAGAGCCTGGCCGGCGGTGCCCTCAGCTTCCGCTCGCTTCCCGAGGGCGCTTGAAGACCATGCCAATGTGGTCCGTCGCTCCGGTCTTGAAGTTGATTGCCGTGATGCCGACCAGCTCCCACCCGTCCGCCCCGAGGCTATTGAGCTGCGGCTCGTACTTCGGGTCGAGCTGGTAGTTCTCCGAACGGATGTTGAGAATCTTGTACTCCCAAAGGATGCGCGCCATGCCAGCCTCCCCGCTCCGCCGGCGTTGTTCACGTCGTTGTTGCTTGCCGGAGTGTACCATCGAGAAAGCGCGCCGTGCCTAGCGAATTCCGCCTCTCCGTCGTGATTCCGGCGTTCAACGAGGAGGGCCGCCTGCCCGCGACGCTCGATTGCATCGCGGGACATCTTTCGGCACAGGCGCACCTGCTGCCCGCGGAGGTGATCGTCGTGGACGACGGTTCCACCGACGGGACCGTGCGCGTCGCCGAGAGCTTTGCGGCGCCCGCGGGTCTCTTGGTCCGGGTCGTGCGCCTCGGGCGCAACCGCGGTAAGGGCGCGGCCGTGCGGGCGGGACTTGCGGCAAGCACGGGTGCGTGGGTGCTGGTTTCCGACGCCGACCTCGCCACGCCGATCGAGGAGCTCGGCGCGCTGGTCGCGAGCGGTGCTGCGCTCGCCGTGGGCTCGCGCGGCGTCAAGCGGGAGCTCATCGTCCGGCGCCAGCCGCTTCCGCGTGACACACTCGGCCGCCTCTTCAACCTCGGACTGCGCGTCCTCGGGCTCACAAGCCTGCGCGACACCCAGTGCGGCTTCAAGCTGCTGGAGGGGCAACTAGCGCGTCGGCTCGCGGGCGAGCTGCGTCTGGACGGCTTCGCCTTCGATGTCGAGTTGCTCGCGAGAGCCCAGCGGTCCGGTGTCACCATCGCCGAGGTGCCGGTTCGTTGGTACCACATGGAGTCATCACGGGTGCGCCCGCTTCGCCACGGTATGCAGATGCTGCGCGACGCCCTGCGCATCCGCTGGTGGCTGTGGACCGGCCGCTGAGCGCGGGCCATGGCTGCAATAACACTCTCCGGTATCAACGTGTACCCGGTGAAGTCGGCGGCGGGGATTGTCCTTTCCACGGCGCGGGTGGACGCCCGCGGTCTCGCCGGCGACCGGCGCTGGATGGTGGTGGATGAGAACCGCACGTTCCTCACCCAGCGGACGCACCCGCGCCTGGCGCTCGTGTCAGTGGCCATTGCGCCCGAGGGAGTGATCCTCACCGCGCCGCAAGTGCCCGCCCTTGCGGTGTCCGTGCCGAGCCCCGGCGCGCCGGTCGTCCGAGTGCGGGTGTGGCACGACGTGTGTGACGCGGTTCCGGCAGGGGACGAGCCGGCTGGCTGGCTCTCACGAGTGGTCGGCGTGGCGTGCGAGCTGGTCTACATGCCCGAGATCTCTCACCGCGCGGTGGCGGCCCGTGGCGCCGAACCGGCCGCGGACATCGGCTTTGCGGATGCCTTCCCGTTTCTCCTGATATCGGAGGGCTCGCTCGCGGACCTCAACCGCCGCCTCGAACACCCGTTGCCGATGAACCGTTTTCGCCCGAACCTGGTCGTCCGGGGGTGCTCGCCGTATGCCGAGGACGAATGGCGGCGAATCACGATCGCGGGGATCGTGTTTCATGTGGTCAAGCCTTGCAGCCGTTGCACGACGACCACGGTGGACCAGACCACGGGAGAGCGGGGCAGGGAGCCGCTCGCGACGCTCGCTAGCTACCGGCGCGTCGGGAACCAAGTGATGTTCGGGCAGAACCTCATTCACGAAGGCACCGGTGAGCTTGCCGTAGGCGACAAGGTGGTTGTGGTCGAGCCCCGGATCCCTGACCCCTGACCCCGGTCTCTACGCCTACCCGTACAGTGGGAACGCCTTCGCCAGCGCTTCGACCTCGCCCTTCACCTGGGCCCACACCGTCTCGTCCTCGGTGCGCAGCACTCGGTCGATGAGCTTGGCGATCGCCTTCATCTCGTTCGGGCCCATGCCGCGGGTGGTGACGGCGGGCGTCCCGATGCGGACGCCGGAGCCGATGTAGGGTTTCCGCGTGTCGAACGGCACGGTGTTCTTGTTGACCGTGATACCGGCCTTTCCAAGGCGATCCTCGGCCTTCTTGCCGGAGATCCCGTCCGCGCCCAGGTTGATGAGCATCAGGTGCGTGTCGGTGCCGCCGGAGACCATGCGCCAGCCGAGCTCCTGCAGCGAGGCGCACAGGACCTTTGCGTTCTCGAGGAGCTTCGCGATGTACTCGCGGTAGGAGGGCTGCAGCGCCTCGGCAAACGCCACGGCCTTCGCCGCGATGATGTGCATGAGCGGGCCGCCCTGCACGCCGGGGAACACCGCCTTGTCGAGCGCCTCGGCGAGCTCGCTCTTGCACATGACCATGCCGCCGCGCGGGCCGCGCAGCGTCTTGTGCGTGGTGGTTGTCACGTACTCGCAGTGGGGCACCGGTGATGGGTGCATCCCGACCGCGACCATCCCCGCGATGTGGGCGATGTCGGCCATCACCATGGCTCCCGACTCGTGGGCGATATCGGCGATGAGCGTGAAGTCGATGGTGCGAGGGTAGGCCGAGGCACCGCACACGATCAGCTTGGGCCTGTGCTGCTTGGCGAGGTCGCGGAGCGCGTCGTAGTCGATGGTCTCGGTGTCCTGCCGCACCAGGTACGGGACTACCTTGAACGTCTTGCCGGAGTAGTTGAGCGGGTGGCCGTGGGTGAGGTGGCCACCGTGGGAGAGGTCCATTCCGAAGATCACGTCGCCCGGCTGGCAGGTTGCGAGGTACACAGACATGTTGGCCTGCGCGCCGGAGTGCGGCTGAACGTTGGCGTGGTCGCAGCCAAAGAGCTGCTTGGCCCGGTTCCGCGCCAACTCCTCCGCCACGTCCACGAACTCGCACCCTCCGTAGTAGCGCTTGGCGGGGTAGCCCTCGGCGTACTTGTTGGTCATCACCGAGCCCATTGCCGCCAGAACCGCGGGCGAGACGAAATTTTCCGAGGCGATCAGCTCCAGGCCGTCATTCTCGCGCCGGCGCTCGTTGCCGAGAGCCGCGGCAACCTCGGGGTCTGCCTGGCGAACGGCAGTCTCGAGAATCGAAAAAAATGCGGTGCGCTCGTGCTGGTTCATCGTTAGTGCTCCTTGTGAGGTTCGACCTTTTGGACCCGTAGACCGTGACGCCCGCCGTCGAAGGGCGTCGCGAGAAAGATGTCGAACATCTGGATCGCCACGCCAGAGCCGGTGGTGCGCCCGCCCATGCACAGGACGTTGGCGTTGTTGTGCCGCCGTGCCAGCTCCGCGGTGAAGGCATCGTGGCAGAGCGCCGCACGAACGCCCGGGTGTCGGTTGGCAACGATCGCCATGCCAATGCCGGTCCCGCAGATGAGCACTCCGCGCTCGGCCTCGCCGGCGGAGATGCGACGCGCGAGGTCGTGGGCGAAGTCGGGGTAGTCCACGGGGTCCTCGCTGGCCGGTCCGAGATCAACCACCTCGTGGCCGCTCTCTCTGGCGCGCTCGGCCAGAAGCTCCTTCAACTCGAAGCCGGCGTGGTCGGAAGCCATCAGGATCTTCACGGTCACAGCCTCCCGGCCCCGGCCGGGGCCAGTCCTGAACTGGGATCGTACAACGCCTTGTACTCGTCGATGGCGTAGCGGTCGCTCATCCCCGCCAGGTGGTCCACGATGATCCGGACGAAACGCGGGTCGGTGTGGTAGCGCTTGTCCACCTCGTTCGGGATCTGCTTGATGGAGAGGTCTCGCAGGTAGGGGCGGCCCGTCTCCTCGTGGACGCGCAGCAGCACGTAGGTAGGCAGGGTGAGCGGATTTCCGTAGTAGGCGCGGAAAAGCCCGCTCATCACGAGGTGCGCCCGGTGGTCCTGTCGGTTGACCTCCTGATGGTTGATGATGAAGCGGTAGATGAACGCTTTCAGCTCGGCGAAGATCGTGGCGACGCGGCGCGAGAAGGCCACGGTCGTGGCGGGGATCCCGTCTGCAATCTCTAACCACCCGGTGTGATCGCCGACCGTGTGCTTGGCAGTCAGCCTGTTCACGTTGCGCGCGCTCGCCTGGACGGCGTCGGTGACGAACAGGTGGATGAGCCCCCGCTGGAGCATCGCGGCCTTGCGCCAACGCCTGCGCTCGCGGCGGTACGCTTCGCCCGCCCGCTCGATCACGGTAGCGGCGGCCTCCAGCTTCTCGATCTCGTCGAGCGAGACGGCCTCGGCGTAGAGACCGTCCTCGAGATCGTGGGTCTGCTGGGCGATCTCGTCCGCCAGGGCCACCGCCTGGCCCTCGAGGTGGCAGGGTTTGGAGAGGCGCAGCCCCTCGCCGGTCGGAAGGGGAAACGGGAAGCGCACCTTCCAGGTCGTGTGCTTGATGATCCCCTCGCGCACCTGGTCGGTGAGGTTGAGGCCGGGGTGGTCGTATCTGCGCTCCAGGAGGTCCACGACCCGCATCGACTGGTAGTTGTGCTTGAAAGTGCCGACCTCACGCACAACGCGCTCGGGCAGCCGACAGCCCGGCATCTCGCCGGCGAGGATCTGCACGAGGCTCCGTTCGCCGGAGTGGCCGAACGGGGTGTGCCCGAGGTCGTGCGCCAGACCGATCGCCTCCGCGAGGTCCTCGTTGAGGCCGAGGGCGCGCGCCAGCGTGCGCCCGACCTGCGCCACCTCCAGCGTGTGCGTGAGTCGGGTGCGAGGATGGTCGCCAGTGTAGGGGACGTACACCTGGGTCTTGTGCTTGAGCCGCCGGAAGGCGCGCGAGTGCAGGATGCGATCGCGGTCGCGCTGGAAGGCGGTGCGATAGTCAAACTGCCGGCCCTCGCTCGGGAGGGGGTGGCGGCGGGTGGCCTCGCCGGAACGGGTGGCGCAGAAAGCGAGCGCGACGTCCTCCGCCCCCTCGAGGCGCGCGCGCGGGCGGATCTCAAGCTCGGCCATCGGTATCTCCGATTCCGGCAAGTACCTCGCCGACGAGGCGGAACGATCCGGTCACCAGGGTCGGGTGCCCCGGCCGCAGATCGAGCAGGGCGTCGGTGACGCTCGTTGCCCGGCGGCACCCCGGAAAGGCGGCCGCGAGGTCATCGAGCGTGCGGGCTCGGGGCGAGCGAATGGGTACGACGGTCACCCCGACCACCCGCGGCCGCAGCAGCGCCGCCATGCTCTCGAGCGGCTTGTCGTCGAGGCAGGAGAACAGCAGGTGCAGTTTGCCGGAAAGCCCCATCTCGTCGAGCGCGCCGGCAAGGGCGGCGGTCGCCTCGCGGTTGTGGGCACTGTCCAGCAGCAGCGGCCGTGCGCCGAGGGTGCACCACTGCAGGCGCCCCGGCCACGAAACGCCCTCGATGCCGCGCCGTACCGCGTCGGCGGACGGCGGGGGGGCGAGGTCGAACCTCGCAAGCGCGGCGAACCCCGCCAGCGCCAGCTCCAGATTGGCGAGTTGATGCGCTCCGGCAAGCGGCAGGTCCGCCTTGCCTTCGGTATCCCCAATCGCGAACCTCGCGCCCTGGGCCTGTTCGCGGAACCCGGACCCCGGACCCCGGACCCCGCTCACCACCGCCCACTCCGACGCCAACGACAGCGGGGTACGCGGATCGGCCGCCGCGCGAATAACGGTCTCCACCTCGGAATCCCAGGCGCCCACGATCGCGGCGCGGCCGCGCAAAGCGGCAGCCTTCTCAGCCGCAATCGCGGTGCGGGACTCGCCGAGCCACCTCTGGTGATCGGTACCCACGTTCGTCAGCAGCGCCACCGCCGGATCCACGGCGTTGCTCGCGTCCCACCGGCCTCCAAGACCCGCCTCCATCACCGCAACGTCGACCTTACGCTCGGCGAACTCCAGCACCGCCGCGCACGTGAGAACCTCGAAGTACGAGAGTTCGGGGGAGGTGTTGAGTTTTGCCACCAGGTCCGCGAGGCGGCCACGGGCGATCGTCGCGCCGTCGGTCTGAATGCGCTCCTCCAGCGCCATCAAATGAGGCGAGGTGTACAGCCCGACCCGAATGCCGTGCGCCTGGAGGATGCCGGAGAGAAGCGCCGCTGTCGAACCTTTTCCGTTGGTGCCCAGCACCAGGACCGATGTGAAAGCCCTCTCGGGGCGTCCGAGGGCGTCGAGCGCCCGTTGCATCCGCTCGAGGCCCGGAAGGATCCGCTGCTCCAGGCGTGGGGCAAGCAACGCCTCGGCGCCGGCCGCTAGAGCATGTGGGAAAGACACCGTGCCAGCGTCTCCTTGAGCTCTTGTCGGGGGACCACCATGTCGAGCATCCCGTGTTCGAGGAGGAATTCGGCGCGCTGGAAACCCTCGGGGAGCTTCTGCCTGATTGTCTGCTCGATCACCCGAGGCCCGGCAAAGCCGATGAGCGCTCCCGGCTCGCCGATGTTGAAGTCGCCCAACATCGCGTACGAGGCCGTGACACCACCCGTCGTGGGATCGGTGAGCACCGAGATGTAGGGCAGCCGCATCGCGTTCATCCGCGCGAGGGCGGTGGAGATCTTGGCCATCTGCATCAGCGAGAGGATCCCCTCCTGCATGCGGGCGCCGCCTGAGCACGAAACCACGATCAACGGCAATCGGCCCTTGAGGCAGCGCTCGATCGCGCGAGTCAGCTTTTCCCCCACGGCCGAGCCCATCGAGCCGCCCATGAACGCGTATTCCATGGCGCCGATCACGGTGCGGATTCCCGTGAGTCTTCCCACTCCGACGAGCACGGCGTCGCAGCGGACGCCCTTGTCCCGCAGGTCGCGCAGGCGCTGCGCGTAGGGTTTCGAGTCCGTGAACTCCAGGGGATCGGTGGAGAAGATGTTCCCGAAAACCTCCTTCCAGGCGCCACCGTCGAAGAGCTGGGACAGTCGCGTGCGCGCAGAGACGCGGTGATGATGACCGCAGCGGGGGCAGACGAAGAGACTGCGCTCCAGCTCCTTGCGGTAGAGGGTCTCGCGGCACCCCTCGCACTTCACCCACAGGCCCTCGGGGACCTTGCTGGTTGGGCGCGCGGCCTGCTCGGAGCGGCGGAACCACACCATGGACCCCCGAATCTAGCATCCACCCCGGGGGTACGCAAGAAAACATGCGCGTACGCACGAGTTAAGAGTTGAGAGTTAAGAGCTTAGAGAAGAGTGAAGAGCTCAGGGGTGAGGGTGGAGAGTTGGGGAGGAAAGGACACCCATATACCCGGTGAGATCGCAAACTCTCAACTCTCGACGCTCCCCTCTCCCCTCCTCGCGAGCCTTTGGGGCAGCACCGTCAGGGGGCCACCGTTCCTCCGCAGGAACTCGACCTCCACCCCGAACACCTCGCCGAAGAGCTCGGGGCACAGGATCTGGTCCGGCTGGCCGGCCGCTCGTACGCGGCCGTGGTGCAACACAACCAGGCGGTGTGCCAGCCGGAGCGCGAAGTTCCAGTCGTGCGCCACGAGCACGGCTCCCACGCCCTCCGAGACGAGCTGGCCCAGGATGTCGGCGAACTCGAGCTGGTGACGCACGTCCAGGGCAGCCGTGGGTTCGTCCAGGAGGAGCAGGCGCGGCTCGCTTGCGAGAGTCCTGGCGAGCAGAACCAGCTGCCTCTCGCCTCCCGAGAGGTGTTGGATGGCAGCTCCGCCGCGTCCCGCGAGCCCGACGCGCGCGAGGGCGGCGGCTGCAGCGGCGTGGTCGTGAGGCGACGGCGGGCGCCAGGCTCCCAGGTGTGGAGCCCGGCCCTGCTGCACCACCTCGGTCACGGTTACCGGGAAGGCGAAGTTGACGATCTGGGGAACGAAGCCCACCTGGCGCGCCACCTCGCGCCGCCGCCAGGCCTGGAGGCTCTTTCCTCGGAGCTCGACGGACCCGGAGCTTGCAGGCAGGATGCCGGCGAGCAGACGCAGCAGAGTGCTCTTGCCAGCCCCATTGGGTCCGAGCACGGCCACGCACTCGCCCTCGCCGACCGAGAGGTCGACCCCGCGAACGACGTCGTCGCCTCCGTACCCGCCGGAAAGCGCGTTGGCGTAAAGCAGCGTCGTCATGCCGACCGTCTCAGGAGCGCGACGAAAAACGGCACGCCCAACAGCGCGGTCACCACCCCCACGGGGAGCTCCGCCGGGGCGAGCGCCCGCCGCGCAACCAGGTCTCCCAGCGCCGTGAGCGCCGCGCCGGCGAGCGCAGCGCGTGGCAGCAGGCGACGGGTGCTCCCTCCCCACACCAGCCGGCAGAGGTGCGGTGTGACCAACCCCACGAAGCCGATTACCCCGGCGAACGCCACCGCGCCTCCGCACAGCGCCGCGGCGGCCAGGAACACCCTCCGGCGGACGATGGCAACCTCGACCCCGAGGGCGGCCGCCGACTCCTCCCCGGTGGCGAGCAAACCCAGGTCGCGCCCGTGCAGGAGCAGCACGAAGGCGGGAACGAGCACGTACGGAGCGAGCCACGCGACCTGGCCCGCAGAGGCCGATGCGAACGAGCCCATAGTGACTGCGATGACTCCGGGCAGGCGGGGCGAAGGGGCCAGCGCCAGCATGGTCAGGATTGCCGCCGAGGTGGCGGCGTTGACCGCGATGCCGGCGAGGATCATGCGCGTGGGCGAGGGCCCGAGGGGGCCGCGGGCCAGCCACCAGACAAGGCTGGTTGCCGCCGCGGCCCCCGCCATGGCAGCCGCGGGCACGACGCCGAGCGCGGCCGCGGGCAGAACCACGTACGCGGCGGTCGCGGCAGCGGCCCCGCCACCGGAAATGCCGAGCAGGAACGGATCGGCGAGAGGGTTGGATAAGAGCGCCTGAAGAGCCGCGCCAGCGAGCGCGAGTGACGCCCCCACGACCAGCGCGAGGGCGAGGCGAGGCAGCCGAAGACCAAAGACGATCGTCCGAACCTCGGGGGCCCCACCTCCCGAAAGCGCCGCGAGCGCCTCGCGCGGGGAGGCCGCTGGCCCGCCGAGCACAAGCGCGGCACCCGCAGCCAGCAGGAGCGCCGCGACCAGTGCTAGGTCGGCGGTTCCCCTCACGGGTTCGCCTCCCGCGCCGCGATCAGCGCCTCCAGGGCGCCGGGCAACCGTGGTCCCGGCCGGTTGGCGAGGTCCGCGGGGAGCCAGATCACCCGAACCGCCGCTGAGGCCAGCGCGGCACCGGCTGCCGAGCCGGTCATGCGCGCGAAGCCCTCCCGCAGATCGCGCTCGGCGGGCACGACCGCGACCTCCAGGCGGGGGTCCAGCAGCAGCTCGGGGTCCACGCGCGGGTAACGGCCCGCCGAGGCGGGGGCCAGGTTGGCGAGTCCCGCGCGGCGCAGCAGGTCGTCGTGGAAGGTCCCGGGAGCCGCGACGATCAGTGGTTCCCACCACACTACGTACAGGGCGTTGCGGTGGGGCAGCGCCCGGGCCCGCTCGGTGGCGCGCGCGGATCGGCCGTCCACCTCCCGCGCCAGTCGGTCACCTTGCGCCGGAAGGCCGAGCACGCCACCGGCAAGGCGGCACGCCCCGGCAAGACGCGCGAACGATGTGACGTCCATGCTGCAGACCCTGATGCCCAACCGCCGAAGGCGCTGCACGACGCGCGGGTCGTTCCCGGCGGTGGTGGCGAACACGAGGTCGGGCCTGAGGGCAAGGATTGCCTCGGCGTCGTTGGGCGCCACGCGCGGGAGCCGGGTCACGTCCGGGGGAAAGTCAGCCGCGGGAGGGACCGCCACGATCAGGCCCCCGGCGCCGACGGCAAAGGCCATCTCGGTCACGTCGGGGGCCAGCGGCACGACGCGGCGGACCGGGCCCGGCGGCACCGGCTCCCCGATCTGGTCGATCACACGCCCGGGAGGTGGTGAGGTGCAGGCAAGCTGAAGCGCCAGAGCAACGAACCCACACCACCCGGTGTGGGTTCTCCTGCGGTCGGTGACTCGGCGCCCCGGGCTATTCGCTGCCCTGCTCTTCCAGGTCGTTGGGGACCCCCAGGCGCTGGCAAGCCGCGTCGTACATCTGGCGAGCCGCCTTTTGAGCCGTCTGCAATTCGGCGATGCGCTGCTTGACCCGCTGAAGCTCCTCCTGGATCTGGTTCTCAAGGTCGGCGATCTCCTGTCTCGTCACCTTGCGGGTGTCTTCGTAGAACTTGCGCTGCTGATCGTTGAGAACCGACATGAATGCCTCCTCCATCTCAGAATCTGAACACAATTGGCTGGGTGAAACGCACCTTGACGCGCACGCCGCCCTTGGTAGCCGGCTTGTACCTCCAGGTGCGCACGGCGTTGGCCGCCGCCGCGTCGAGGCCAAAGTCCGGCTTGACCCCGCGCAGCACCCTGACGTCTCGCACGGCGCCGTTCTCGTCCACCAGCACTTCCAGGAACACCGTCCCAGCAACGCGCTGGCGTTCGGCAACCGGCGGGTAGGCAGGCCTCGGGTTGTAGATCGGCTGTGGCGGGATGACGTCGCCCCCCAGCTCGACCAGGTCGCCCTCCCTCACCTCGGGCTGCAGTGCCACGGGTTGCTCTGGGGCAGGTGCCGGCTCGGCGGTAGGTGTCGGCGGCACCTCGGTCTGCAGGACCGCCGCGGGTACCGGACTCGGCTCCTGTGTCGGCGTTGGCGGAGCCGCCTGCGGCTGGACCTCCGCTGCGGCCGGAGCGCCAGTCGGCGGCCCTCCAGCCGTCGGGGCCACGACCGCGGCAGCGCCGGGTGGCGGTGCGGCCGGCCGACGGCCCGCAGGCACCGGCGATGGGCTCAGTATCTCGTTGCTCAGGCGCTCCCGCAGCGCCTGCGTCTGCTTGGCCACCTCCTGCTCCGCAACCTCCCGTGCCATCTCCACGGTCTCCGGAGCGGGCGTGGCCTCGGCGACCACGCCCTGGCCCGCATGCCTGAACTTTGTGACGTAGAGGATGCCGGCTACCGCTGCCAGCGCTATCACTCCGATGGTGGCGATCAGCCCGACGCGGCTCTGGCGCGGAACGGTGAGCACCGGCGGGGTCTCGAGGCGGACGTGATCCGCCACCGGCGGACGTGGGGCGGGCTTGGGCTTCGGAGGCTGGGCGGCGGGCGGCGCCGCCTGGCGGGCTGGGGGGGTCACCGCCGGGCGCGCGGTTGGAACGGCTGTCGAGCTCACCGGGCGCTCGTGCCCCACGAGCTCCGAAAGAAAAGCGCCCAGCTCGGCCGCCCCAGGGGTCGGGCGGAGCACCTGGAGTATGTTCCCGAGATCCGACGCCAGCTCCGCCGCGGTCTGGTAACGGTCCTCCCGGTTTTCCTTGAGCGCCTTCATCACCACACGCTCGACCTCGGGAGGGATGGCCGGGTCAAGCTCGCGCGGCGGGATCAGACGCGGAGAGCGCACCTGCTCCAGGATCGAGAGCTCGGAGTCACCGGCAAACCCTTTGCGCCCGGTCAGCATCTCGTAGAGCACTAGACCGACCGAGAAAATGTCGGAGCGGCTGTCGATGTCCTTGCCCCAGGCCTGCTCGGGCGACATGTACTGCAGCTTGCCCTTGAGGGCGCCGGACCGGGTGTGGGAAGCCTTGGAAGCGGCCTTCGCGATGCCGAAATCGCACAGTTTGATGTCGCCGTCGTAGGAGATCAGCACGTTTTGCGGTGACACGTCGCGGTGCACGAGCGCCATCGCGGTGCCCTGCAGGTCGTGCTTGTGGTGGGCGTAATCGAGCCCGGCTGCGAGGCGTGACGTGATGAACATAGCAAGGCCCAGAGGCAGGCGGGCCTGCTTCTCCTCCAACGTCCGCAGAAACGAGCGCAGGTCCCTGCCGTCGATGTACTCCATCGCGATGTAGTAGGAGCGCTCGATCTTCCCAAGGTCGTAGATGTGGACGATGTTTGGATGCTGGAGCTGAGCGGCGAGCTTAGCTTCGTCGACAAACATCGTGAGGAACTCGTGGTTGTCGGTGAGGTGGGGCAGAATGCGCTTGATCGCGACGATCTTCTGAAAACCCTCGACGCCGCGCATGCGAGCCCGATAGACCTCGGCCATCCCGCCTGTCGCGATGGGCTCGATCAGCTCATACTGCCCGAACGGCGTCCCGCTGGGGAGCGGGCCCGAGACTCGCTCGACCTCCGGCGCAGTCACCCCCGGGGCGGACGCCGGCCTGGGCGGGGCCTCGGGTGGCCGGGGTGTCACTTCGCGGGGCGCCGCCGCTGGCTCCGACGGTTGTGCCGGGGACGGCGGTGCGGGCCGTGCGGGGGCCTTCGGCTTGGAGATCTCGAGGCCGGAGAGGGTGTCCTCCAGCAGCTTGTCGACCGAGACCTCCCCGGAATCCCTGCGCACCTTGGGCGGCGCCTTTTGTGCCTCGGCCAGCGTGCTCGCCAGGGCTTGCTCCACGACCGCGTCAACCTCGGCAATCGTCGCCTGGCTCAACGGCGCGTCCGGCAAAGACTTGCCATCGGCGCCGGCCGCAGCCAGGGCCTTGGTCCGCCTCGCGTGAGCCTGCTCCTCGGCGAGAAGGTCGGCAAAAAGATCCTTGGAGGTTACGGTTCCGGCATCCCGGGCGCCGCCGGCTCGCTTCAGCGCCTCCAGCACCTCGGCGCGCGTGTCGGCGCGCACGTGCGCTTCGGGGCGCTGGGCCATCACCGCCCTCACGTGGGCCAGCAGCTCGTCGTTGGAGAAGGGTTTGGCGACAATGTCCTGCGCGCCGAGCTTGTGAGCGTCGGCGATCGGATCCTGGCCGGTGTAGCCGCTCATGAGCACCACGAACGGGGTGTTGCGCAGTCCGGCGCGTGCCCGCAGTTGCATAATGGCGTCCTCGACCTTGAGCCGGGGAAGCACGGACGTTGTCAGGACGACCTGCGGTTCGGCCTTCGCACACGCAGCGACCGCCGTGTCGACGTCTCTGGCGGTAACCACCTGGCACCCGAGGGGGGCGAGCGCCTCGGTAACCCGTACCGCGGTACGGGGCTCGTAGTCGAGGAGAAGTATCGCTTGGGTCATGCTTTTGCCGTAGTGTCAGCAAGCCTCGAATTCATTGTCGGGGTGCATCCATGGCAAGTCAATAGTTTGCAGGGGTCTCTGGCTTGGGGCGGCGTTGTTGTTGCGGTGTACAATCCCGAGAGCGGACCGTGGGGTCCAGCGGGGGTCTCGTATGTCGGGCCACAACAAGTGGAGCACGATTAAGCACAAAAAGGGCAAGCTGGACGCCAAACGCGGCAAGCTCTTCACGAAGGTCATCCGAGAGCTGACGACAGCGGCACGCGAGGGCGGGGGAGATGCGGAAGGGAACCCGCGCCTGCGAGCGGCGATCGTGGCCGCGAAGAGCGCGAACATGCCCGGCGACACGATGAACAAGGCGATTCAGCGAGGCACCGGAGAGCTCCCCGGCGTGGCCTACGAGGAGGTCACATATGAGGGCTACGGGCCCGGCGGTGTCGCGATAATGCTCCAGGTCTTGACCGACAACCGAAACCGCACGACGGCCGAGATCCGGCATCTGTTCGGCAAGCACGGCGGCAACCTGGGCGAGTCCGGCTGCGTCTCGTTCCTGTTCAAAAAGCAGGGCTACATCATCGTCCCAAAGAGCGCCGGCGACGAGGACAAGGTCATGGAAGCCGCGCTGGAGGTGGGCGCCGAGGACTTCTTCTCGGATGACCCGGAGCTCTATGAGATCTACACCGCCCCGGAGGACCTCCACAAGGTGAAGACGGGGCTCGAGGCCCACGGCCTCGTCGTCGAGCAGGGCAAGGTCGACATGGTGCCCACGACCCAGGTTCGGTTGGAGGACAAGCGCGCCGAGCAGATGGTTCGGCTCATGGAGGCCTTCGAGGATCACGACGACGTGCAGAACGTCTGGGCGAACTTCGACATCGACGCCAAGCTGCTCGAGGTCAGCTGAGCTGGCGCGGGTGCTCGGTTTGGACCCGGGAACGCGCGTGACGGGGTGGGGCCTCCTCGACGGCGACACCCGTACCGTCACTGCCGTCGAGTTCGGCCGACTGCTCCCCAGTCGAAACCTCTCACGCCCGGCCGCACTGGCCTCACTCACGGAGCACCTCGGGGAGCTTCTTGGTCGCCTGACACCTGACGTGGTGGTCATCGAGACACCGTTCACCGGCCGCTTTCCGCAGGCTGCCCTCGCCCTTGCGGAGACGCGCGGCGCCCTGCTCGTGGCGCTCGGCCGTTGGGGAGGCGAGATCGTGGAGATCGAGCCGGCGCGTGTGAAGGCGGCGGTGGTAGGTCACGGGCGCGCGGAGAAGCAGCAGGTCGCCTATGTTGTGCGTCACGCCCTGGGGCTTCGCGCGGAGCCCCCGCCCGACGCGGCCGACGCGCTGGCCCTCGCCCTCTGTCACCTGCGCAGCGTTTTGCCTTGACGCTCGTGGCGTGCCTGTGTTAGGTTTTTTGCGGCGTGGCGACGGTAAGGGCACACCACGACATTCGCGACCGAGGCGAAGGGACGAAAGGGCCGTGAGCCTCGCCGCACCGGCACCACGCTGAACGCAAATGGCTCTTCACGGTTCTCTTTCCGACATCTCGTTACCCGACGTGATCCAGCTTGTGAGCGTGTCGGGTAAGACGGGCGTGTTCACCCTGTCCAGCGAGGGTGTCGACGGGAAGATCTTTCTCAAGGATGGGCAGATCACCGACGCGTCCGCGGGCAAGCTGACCGGCGAGTTGGCCGTCTACGAGATGGCCACGTGGCGCAAGGGTCAGTTCATCTTCACGGTGAACATCCAGCCCGAGCGCGTCACGGTGACGAAGTCGAACACGAACCTCATGATGGAAGCGGCGCGCCGGTTCGACGAGTTTCGCGTGCTGCAGCGCAAGATCCCTTCCATGGATGCGATCCCGTACTTCCTGCCCCGGGAGCCCGGCCAGGACCAGATCACGCTCTCCCCGCAGGAGTGGGCGATCGTGACGAAGGTCGATGGCCAGCTTTCGATCAAGCAGCTCGAGGAGGCCACCGGCCTGCCAGCATTCGATGTCTGCAAGGTGCTGTACGGCCTCGTGACATCCGGGTTGCTCTCCATGCGCGTGGTCGACGACTGGAAGGAAATGCCCGCCCAGGGTCCGCCACTTACGCCGTCGCCGCAGACTGCTGAGCAGAGACCCCCGCAGGGTCTATCGTCCGGGCTCTCGCCGCGCTCTCTGTTCGCACTGGCTGACAACGTACGCAAGGTGGCCGACGACTGCGTGGGTCTCTCGGGCTCCATCGCGGTGGAGAAGCAGTACCGCGTCGCCCGCGTCGACATCGAGGCGGGCAAAGGCCTGCCCGCCGTCCAGGCGCTCGTCGACCGTCTCGCCCGCGCCATCTCCCTGCTGGAGGGCGGCGACAGAGCTGGTGAGTTCCTCCGCAAGGTGCATCCCCTCCTGCAACCCTAGTCAAAGGCAGGAGGCGCGAGGGCGGAGCGCCGCGAGTTCCTCGAGATACGGGTTCAAGCGGAGGCGAATTCACTTAGCCGGAGCGTGGGGGGTTCGAGGGACACTTCTGCGGTGGGGGGACGAGCGAGC
>MEKI01000044.1:0-9136 GCA_001766905.1 Acidobacteria bacterium RBG_13_68_16 | reverse complement strand
AAAGCCCCCCGCAATTATGGTTCTCGCGGGAGGGAAGCGAGACCGAGGGCCGCGCCTGCGATCGCGGTCAGCCCACCCGCCGGAGGCAACGCTGCCAACACCCAACCCTGGATGGCGAGGGCGGGCAGGGCCGTGCGCAGGGCCAACTGCAGCGAAAGGAGCAGCGCCGCGCCTAGCACGCCGCCCGCCGCCCCGAGGAGCGACCCGCTGATGAGGTACGGCCTCCGGATGTCGCCTTCGTGAGCGCCGATGAGCCTCATGATGGCAATCTCGTCGGCGTGGTTCAGCACCAGGAGGCGCACCACGAGCAGCACCACCGCCCAACACCCGACCAACAGGGTGAGCGCCAGCACGAGCCCCGCGAAGAGGAATCGCGAAACCGCCTGTTCAAGGCGGGCTTGCCAGCCGCGCGAGCTCTCCGCCAGGGTGACCTCCGGCCGGGCCCGAAGAAAGGATGTGACCCCCTCCTCCTGGTCCGGCGTCACCTCGACCTGGACGATCGGCGGAAAGCTGTGCTCGTCGAGCGTGAGAAGCAGCGTGGAAAGCTCGGGAAACCAGCTCGCGAGCTCCTCCTGAACCTTGCGGGGGGTGAGGGAGACGGTGGCGAGCGAGGGGAAGCGCGCGCGCAAGGCCTCGCTCAGAGCCGCTGCCTCGGCCGGGCCGCGCGCCACGGCCACCACCATGGTCTGCCGGTCGCGTGCGAGGAGCTCGACCCGCACCCACTCGCGAACACTCCACAAAACGCCGCCCCACGCGCTCGCAACCATCACCAGCACGACCGCCACCAGGCCAGCCGGGCCGGCCTCGCGCAGCTGTCGCTTCACCTCGCGCCAGGAGTGGCGGTTCACGACACCGATCCCCAGCTGTCCTTGACCACGCTGCCGCGGTCGAGGAACAAGGTGCGCGCGGGGTGGGCCTCGATGAGCCCTCGGTCATGGGTCGCCACCACTACCGTCGTCCCCTGGTAGTTGATTGTCTTGAAAAGCTCGAACAGCTCGTGCGAGCGCTCCGGATCGAGGTTGCCGGTCGGCTCGTCGGCCAGAATGAGGTCCGGTTGCAGCACGAGGGCGCGCGCGATCGCCACGCGCTGCTGCTCTCCTCCGGAGAGCTCGTCGGGAAAAGCGTTCATGCGGTTCTGCAGCCCCATTTGTTTCAAGACCAAGTAGGCGCGGCGCTGCTGGTCCTTCTCGGGGAGGTTCAGCAGGGACGCCACGAAGGTGACGTTCTCCACCACTGTGCGGCGGCGCAGCAGCTTGAAATCCTGGAAGATCACGCCGAGGCGGCGCCTGAACTCGGCGACGTCCCGGCGACGCATCGTAAGGAGATCCGCGCCGTTGACGACGATGTACCCCGCGTCGGGCAGCTCCGCCCGGTAGAGAAGGCGCAGGAACGTGCTCTTTCCGGCGCCGGACGGGCCAGAGAGGTAAAGGAACTCGCCCCTCTCCACCTTGGCGGTGATCCCGCGCAGGGCCGGCCGGCCGTTGTAGCTCTTGGTGATGTCTTCGAGCTGGATCATGCTGGCGAGGCTGGGTAGGCGGCGGTGTTACTGGTGGCGCGGGAGACAGGGGACCGCGGGCCCCCTGTCCGGCTCGTGGTCATCATGCGTGCGTAGACCTCGACCCGCTTCGTTGGTCTGGACTCCACCGAGGCCTCCGACGCTGCAGTGTAGCATAGCGGCATGGCCGAAACGACCGCTGGGAGCGGCCTCGTCTCCGTCGAACTCGGTGACTCCCTCGCGCTCTTCGGCGACGCGACGGGCACGCCACGCGGTCTCGACTCCCGCGCGCTTGCGGCGGCGGCCGGGGACGCCGTCGAGTGGCACACCGGGCGGGCGGTTCCGGTTCTGTACGCGCGCCAGGAGCACACCCACCTGGCGTTCAGCTTCAGCGCAGCCGAGCTGCTGCCGTCCGGTCCCCACTTGATCGGGACCTGCGACGCGCTGCTCACCGCCGAACCCTGGACGGCCCTCACCGTCCGCACTGCCGACTGCCTCCCCATCGCGCTCTCCGGCGGAGGGGTCGTCGCCATGGTGCATGCGGGGTGGCGTGGGCTCGCGGCAGATATGCTGGGCACCGTTGTTGCGCGCATGCGGTCGGAGTTCGGCGTGCCGCCGGCCGAGGTGCGTGCGGTGATCGGAGTCGGCGTGGGTCCGTGCCACTACCGGGTCGGCGAGGAGGTGGCCACCGCCCTCCTTCGGCACGCGGTGAGGGGAGACGACTGGCGCGGTGATGGTTCGGTCGACCTCGCGCGCTGGGCCGGCGGCCGCCTTCTCGCCCTCGGGGTCCGATCGGAGGCGGTCCAGGTGCTACCCGGCTGTACCGCGTGCTCACCCTCGTATCACTCCTACCGGCGCGACGGGAAGGATGCCGGCCGGCAGTGGAGCGCGATCGTTCTGACGGAGGGGCGCCGCCCCTCCACCCCTGAATCTCTGATTCGTTGAACCTGCCGGTTCGAATTCTTCTTGCCCCGCGGGCCTGGAGCGGCCGCCTTCTTCCGTTTCACTGCGTGAGGCTTTGTTTGGCCGGCGGGTAGGTGGCCCTTTTCTCGCTTTCCACTGCGTGGAGGCTTTCTTCTTGCCCCGCGAGCGTGGAGCGGTCGCTCGGGCTGGGCATCGAGCCCAGCCCTCCGACCCACCTACGCATGCGACCGAGCAGGGACGTCCCGCGGTGGGGCCCCTCGCTGTTCGTATGAAACCACGCCAGCGACACCCCACCGCGAGACGCCCGCTCGGGTCCCGCACGCTCCGGCGCAATTGCTCCCGTGGCCCGCGGGGCGGAGTTGTACTGCACCGAGGTCCCTACAGTCTCCGGAGAGACGGCCGCTCCACCCGTCAGGCGGACTTAATGCTCCCCTCCCGGACCACGTTCTTACCCGTGGGAGCGGCTTCCAGCCGCGACCGTCCCGTCCGCACCCGCCGGGCGATATCAACCCACCACCCTTCGGCTAGAGACCTTGAAGCTGGGAATGAGAAGCCCTTGCGTACCGGCCCGCGCGCTGGTTCCCCGCGGTCTCGGGAGACATGGCCGCTGACACCCGCTTGGCGCATTGAATCCCCCACCCAGAAGAGAAGGAATCACCTCCCGCGGCACCGGCGGATTTAATACCCGTCCCTGCAGGATCGCACCTTGACGACCAAGAGATGGCGGCCAAGAATGGAGTCGGCGACCAGACGACCCCACCCCGACGCCGCATTGACCGGGGGTTAGGTGAACCTCACGTGGAGTCGTTGTCAGAGTGCAGGCGTGCAATGATGGCGTGGATGACATTGGAAGAAGAGATGGTAGCGAACGACGGCACGGGTCTGGCTGACCTTGTTGGGGGAACGGCGCGTTCGCATTCGTCTTTTCCGTTAGTAGGCCTAATCGGCGTTAGGCCGATAGAGAGGTGGGTGGAGCGAATGACCGCGGAAGTCAACCGACTGGAGGAGCAGCTCAGGCGAGCGCTTGAGGGCGAGGCGTGGCACGGGCCCTCGGTACTCGAGTCGCTGGCCGGCCTTTCGGCGGCGCAAGCGGCCATCCATCCCATCGCTGGTGCGCATAGCATCTGGGAACTCGTGCTTCACCTTCGCAGTGACTATGACCTGGTACTCCGGAGATTGGCGGGCGATGGGCGCCAGCTTACGGCGGCTGAAGATTGGCCTGCATGTCCGGCATCAACCGAGGAGAACTGGCAGCAGACGGTGCAGGAGCTCAAGCTACTGAACAAGAAGCTGCGGCAGGCAGTGCGGGACTTTCCGGACGAACGGCTGGATGACCCCCTCGTACCCGAGGCTCCCTACACCGCGTACACGCAGTTCATCGGCGTCACTCAGCACAACTTGTATCATGCTGGCCAGATCGCGCTGCTGAAGCGCGCCTTGGCCGCGACTACGACTGCGTAAGTGAGGGACGGCCTAACAACCGCGTGAAGCAGACGAATTCCGCGCTGGCAACACGAACCGCGGCCTTCGCTGCTTACGCGGGGCGTTAGGTGGCTCTTGACGTCAAAACGTTTAGACGCTACAATGCCAGTATGAGCGCGAGCAAGCGGGCAACCATCTACTTCGACCCCGAACTTCACCGGGCCCTACGGCTCAAGGCAGCTGCCACCGACCGGCCTGTGTCCGACATCGTCAACGACGCGGTGCGCGAGAGCTTGGCGGAAGACGCCGACGACCTGGCAGCCTTCGAGGCGCGTGCGGCCGAACGGAGTCTCGACTTCGAGAGTGTGGTCAAGGACCTGAGGAAGCGTGGCAAGGTATAGGGTTCTTATCAAGCAGTCAGCAGCCAAAGAGCTCGAGGCCCTCCCGAACAAGAAAGCCCGGCAGCGGGTGGTGGCGCGAATCCGTGCCTTGGCCGACGAACCCAGGCCCGCAGGCTGCGAAAAGCTCTCCGGCCACCACGATCGATACCGAGTCCGCCAAGGCACCTACCGCGTTGTGTATTCAATTTTCGACAAGGAACTGCTTGTCGTCGTGGTCAAGGTTGGGCATCGCAAAGATGTCTACCGGTGAGCCACCTAACCAGCGCTTGCAGCGGGCGCGGAAGTTGGCCCGATAAAGTAGACACTCTGACCTCATGGTTGAGGAGCGTCACGATGGCCAGGACTAAGGCGCCGACGAAGGTCCACCGGTACAGCGCCGAGTTCCCCGGGAAACCTGCTGGTGTACGCGGCGGCCACGTGGCTCGTGATGGTCCGCGGCAGTCTCTGGCACTGCACACCGGCGCAGGAATCCGGCGTCTCTTGATGGTGTCTCACGCAGCGCTTGCGGAATTGTTTGCCCGGCGGGTGCGGACGGTACGGTCGCGGCTGGAAGCCGCTCCCACGGGGAGGAACGTGGTCCGGCAGGGGGGCATTCAATCCGCTGGTGCCGCGGGTGGCCGATTACTCCGGAGCTCGCGGGCACCGGACGCGCGAGGCGTGCCGGGGAGACGGCGGCACGGCCTTTTGCGAACGCCGTGGGGCCCCGGCGCGGATCGGGCTGTCCGGTCGCGGGCTCCGGAGCGTGCGGCCGCAGCGGCTGGGGAGACGCAAAGCCGCACACCGGCCGCCGTGGCACCAGCAAAACAAGAGCCTCACGCAGTGAGAGAATACAAAGGGACCGCTCCAGGCCCGCGGGGCAAAAGGAAACCTCCACGGAGTGGAACAAAAGCGTAAATCGCTGCGTGGGCCTAGGGAGCGGCACGCTCCCCAATGACCTGTCCGCGGAGCTGGCCGCAGGCCGCCGCGACGTCACGCCCCTTGCTCCAGCGCACGGTGACGTTGACGTGGGCTGCGGCGAGGACGCCGGCGAACGCGCTGATCGTCTCCTCGTCCGGGGCGGCCAGCCCGGCGAGGTACCGTGCGTCGGGGTTGAGCGGGATCAGGTTGACCTTGCACGGGATGCCGCGCAGCAGGCGGGGGAGGCGGCGGGCATCCTCAAGCGTGTCGTTGACGCCGGCCATCATGACGTACTCGAACGTTATGCGACGGCCGCGCTCGAGCGGGAACGCGCGCAGGGCGGCGAGCAGCTCGTCGAGAGGCCAACGTGCCGCGATCGGCATCAGCCGCTCCCGCTGCTCCTGGGTGGTGGCGTTGAGCGACACCGCGAGCTTGGGTCGGCGATCGAGGGCGGCGAGCTTGGCGAGTCCGGGCACGATGCCGCTGGTCGAGACGGTGATCCGTCTGGGGCTCACGGTTTCCGAGAGCAACTCCACCGCGCGCGTGACGCCTGGCAGGTTGAGCAGCGGTTCGCCCATGCCCATGAACACGACGTTGACGGGGGCGCCGACCAGCCCCTGGTGGCGCATGATCGCCCGATACTGCCCGAAGATCTCCCCGCCAGAAAGATTGCGCCCGGCGCCCAGGATGCCGGTCACGCAGAACACGCACCCCACAGCACACCCTGCCTGTGAGGAGAGGCACAAGGTGGTGTGTCCCTCCATCGGCATCGCGACGGCTTCCACCACCGCACCGTCCGAGTGAGCGAGGGCGAACTTTGCGGTGCCCTCATCGCCGCGCCGTACCTCCACGATCTCCGGATCGCGGATGACCACGCTACGGGCCAGCGACTCCCGAAGCGACTTGGGGAGGTTGGTCATCTCGTCGAGGCTGCCCGCGAGCCGGCGGGCGACCCACCGGTAGACCTGCGCGGCACGGTAGGGGCGAGGATCGAGGTCGCCAACGAGCGCTGCGATCTCAGCGCGGCTGGCGCCGACGAGGTTGGGAGAGGTCTGAGTCTGCATTAGTGCCCGGCTCGCTCGCGATCCCGACGGAGCGGAGGAGCTCGACGTCCTTCTCGCTCCATTGTGGCACGCCGTCGCCGGCGGCCGCCACGCGTGGCCCTTCGGTGCCGGGCACGAGCTCGACGGACACGAGAGCGGAGAGTCCGTCGCGCCTCAGGCTCGCACAGACGGCCTGTAACGCGGTGTCCGAGTCGAGACGTTTCTGGAGCGCCTCGACGAGCGAGAGCAGCAGAGCGTTTCCGTTCGGGGTCGATCCTCGCGTCTTCACGCTTCGGGAAACCACGCCGCCCGCCGCGCAATTTCCGCTACCATGCAGACCCGTGGGGACCCTCGAAGCGGGCCTGGCGGCCCTCGACATTGCGCCGCTGGCGGTGACGGAACTCGCCGGTGATGCCTCCCGCCGTCGTTTCTTCCGCGTCTCGCTGGCCAGGGGGGCGACCGTCGTGGCTGCGCTGTACCCTGCCGTTCTGGAGGCGCAAGCCGACCGCGACCACGAGGTGCAAGTGTGGGGCTGGCGGCGCGGCCTGCCCATTCCCCGGCCGCTGGGGAGGCACGGCGTGGTCGTGGCGAGCCAGGATGTCGGAGACGAGGACCTCGACAGGGCCATAACCGTGAGGGGTGAAGGTGTTCTCGATCCCGCGCTCGAGGCCCTTGGCGCGTTCCAAGTCTGCGACCGTCAGGATCTGCCCACCCCTCCGTTCGACGCCGCCTTTTTCCGGAGAGAGCTTGGGATCTTCGAGGATCTGGCGCTGGCGACGGAGGTCCGCACGCGGCGCGAGGTCTCGCTGTTCCTCGACCGCCTCGCCCAGTCGCTGGCCGCCCACCCCTATCGGCTGGCGCACCGCGACTTCCACGCCAACAACCTGTTCCTGAGCCAAGGCAAGGTGTGGGCAGTGGACTACCAGGACATGCGAGGGGGGCCAGACACCTACGACCTGGCCTCGCTGCTGCGGGAGCGGGGCGGGGCGGCGCTCGCCGACGAGGCGGGAACGCGTGGGCGCGCGGCGTCCCGGTTCGGCTGGGTGCCGGGGTGGGAGCGCCGGTACATGGAGTGCGCGGCTCAGCGGGGACTCAAGGTCATTGGCACGTTCCTCCGCCTGGCCGACTCGGGGCGCGCCGACTACCTCCGGTGGCTACCTGCGGTGCGCGAGCGCTCGCTGGAGGCGCTCGAGGCTCTGGGCGCGCCGGAGGCGCTGTGCCGGGCGGTTGCCGGCCCGTCGGACGGACAGGGGCTATAATCGCGCGCGGAGGGAAGCCACATGTTTGGCTCGCTGGGTGTTCCTGAGCTGCTTCTGATCCTGCTGATCGTGATCATCATCTTCGGTGCCGGGAAGCTGCCCCAACTGGGCAAGGGGATCGGTGAGGGCATCAAGAACTTCAGGAACTCCCTGAAGGGGGAGGGCGCCCCCAAGGACGGCGCCTCAAAGGGCAACGACGGGTCAAAGGACAGCTGAGGGAGCGTACGAGAAGCGCGTCGCACCCGCGAGGTCCAGACCGGTCAACCGTTCGTATTCCGCAGCAACTTTCGCGACAAAAGTCTTGGTTTCCCGGTAGGGGGGCACGGTTCCCCAGCGACGGACCGCCCCGGGGCCGGCGTTGTACGCCGCCAGGGCAAGCTCAACGTCGCCCCCGAAGCCTTCCAGGAGCGCCGCCAGGTACCTGCAGCCGGCCTCGAGGTTGCTGGCGGGGTCCGCTGCGTCCGGGTACCCGATCTCGGCGGCGGTCTCCGGTAGGACCTGCATCAACCCCACGGCGCCCTTGGGCGAGACCGCGTTGGCAACCTGACCGGACTCGGCCTCGATGACCGCGAGAACGAGCGCGGGGTCGAGCCCTTCGCGGGTGGCAACCTCTATTACCCGTTGCTCGAGCGGTGTGGGACCCGCGAATGGGCTGGTCTCGAGCGAGATCGACATGCGCTGGGCGTCCTCGACCCACGCGGAGACGTGCCGTTGGGCCTTCTCGGGCCGCTGCATCAGCGCGGCCAGGAGGCAGCCCAGAGCAAAGCTACCCCAAACCGCGACGGTCTGACGGCCACCGAACATGAACCTACCGGCTAGGCGCCCTTCCGAGTGCGTTGCCCATTGCGTTGCAGCTTGCTCCGCAACGTGTTGCGGTGGATTCCGAGCGCCGCGGCCGCCTGCGACAAGTTGCCACGATGACGGGCGACGGCGGAGCGTACGTACCGCACCTCGAAGACGTTCAGGGCCTCGTCCAGCTGCAGCCCGCGGTCGAGCAGGGCATCGGCAACGTTGCCGAGGGCATCACCCAGTGCGCGCAGCGCAGCGCGGCGTTCCTCGACGTTGGTTGGGCTCACTTCAACTCGATCCGGTCCCCGACGTGCATCGGCATGGCGGAGCGGATGACCCTTGCGGTGGCCCAGTGATTCCCGGTGGTCAGCACGGCCAGTTCGCCGAGCAGCAAACGTGGTGTCCCGGCGACCGGGTTGTCGCGATAGATGAGGCACAAAGTCCCGGGTGCGACCTGGTCGGCCTCACCAAGGTCGATCAGCACCACATCGTCCTTGCCAAAGGTCACGATGTCGTCCTTCACGTAGACCATGTACCCCTTCGGTTTGGTGCCCGTTGGGTCGCAGTGCGTGGCCGGCGGAGTGAGGACAGTCATCGGGATCGGGATCGGCTCGAAAGGCTTCAGCGCCGACCCCAGAGGAATCGCATCGCAGGAGGTGAGGATCTCCGCGGTCGCGGTGTGATCCTGGGTACACAGGACACGTAAATGCCCCAAGTAGCGCACGACCGTGCCGAGCACGGCACCAGTGGCTGGGTGGCGCAGCTTGCGGACGGGCAAGGTGATGAAGAACTCCTGCCCTGCCTGCACGCCCTCGGCGTCGCCGCCCGAAAGGTAGACGATGTCCCCTTCCACGAAGTCCCTCTGGTATTCCACGTGTTCCGCCGAGGTGATCGTCAGCTGAGGCT
>MEKI01000043.1:37322-48755 GCA_001766905.1 Acidobacteria bacterium RBG_13_68_16 | reverse complement strand
CCCTCCCGATTCTCCTGATGGTCTACGACACCTGGCGGGACGTGAAGCATCGCACGCAGCCGCTGCTGCCGCGCCTCACCTGGGTGTACATGATCGGCATGGTGATCATCCACTTCATCGGGGCAGGGATGTTCGGATTCGCGCACACCCTGCCGATGATCAACTACTACACCCACGGCAGCCAGGTGACCGTGTCGCACGGGCACCTGTCGTTCTACGGGGCCTACGTGCTCCTCAACCTGACGTTCTTCTACTTCGCGATCCCCCGGATCAAGAAGTTCCCCGGGGCGTCCTACGAGGAAAAGGGCGGGCACTGGGGGTTCTGGCTCACCACCCTGGGCGTGATGGGGATGAGCCTGGCGTTCGCAGTGGCGGGCGTGCTCCAGACCTACCTGGAACGGGTCCAGGGGCAGCCGTACATGGTGGCCCAGCAGCCGATCAGGTTCTGGATGTTCGTGGTGGGGGTCCACGGCCTCGTGGTGCTCGCCGGGGTGCTCCTCGTCGTGAAGCACCTGCTGACGCTGCGGCCCGCTCGCGCGGCTACGGCCTGAGCGGCGCCAACGGGGTACGCACGGGGCCGGAGCGCATGCTCTGGCCCCTTTTCCGCCCGCGCTTGCCCTTGACCGCGGTCGCCGCCCGGAGCAGGCTGTGGCGTGGAGGTGGGCCATGGCCGACACGCCGGTGTTCAGGCGCCGATACTCCTGCCGCCGCTTCGCACGAACGACGCTGCACCGGACGATGCTCGAGCAGGTCCTCGAGGCCGCCGTCTGGGCGCCCTCCGCCGGGAACCTTCAGCCCTGGCGTTTCATCGTCGTGACCTCCGACGAGCTAAAAGAACGGCTCGCCGCCGCCGCGCACCAGGAGTTCGTGGCGGAGGCCCCCGTTGTGATCGTGGTTTGCGCCGTTCCCGGTGAGTCGGCCCGCCGCTACGGCGAGCGCGGGCGATCGCTCTACAGCCTCCAGGACACCGCCGCCGCCACCCAGAACATCCTGCTGGCGGCCGCCGAGCTTGGGCTCGGCAGCTGCTGGGTCGGCGCGTTCGAGGAGCGTGCCGCGGCCACGGCCCTCGGATTGTCGCCGGCGTGGCGGCCGGTGGCTCTGGTTCCCGTGGGGCACCCGCTGGAGACGGCGACCGCGAGGGAGCGCAGGCCGATGCAGGACGTCGTGCTCTTCCGAAGCGGCTGAACGCGCCGGTGACCGCTCACCGAGGCCATGGGCCGACGATCCACGGCCTCAGGTCGCCCGCGATCATCAACAGCCCTGCCACCGAGAACGCCGCCACCACCGAGATCAGCAGGATCCTCACTGGAGGGCTCTCCTCGCGAGCCGCCAACACGACCGCCAGAAGCGGCGCGGGCAACAGGTGGCGGGAGAAGCCGTACACGTCGGCGTACGCCCTCGGGGCAAGGAACACGGCAAGCGCCGCGAAGGCGATGAACACGAGCCGTGGCGGCTCGAGCCGCTTCCTCCCGAACGCCACCGCGAGACCTGCTACAACCGTCAGGCAGGCGCCCAGCGTCCCCCAGAGCTCCTGCGAGAGCAGGCCCTGCCGGGCCGCGACGACCGCCGCCACCTTCCCTGCCAGGGCTACCAGCGGAATCGAGACGGACGCGGGAAAACGGAGGTTGGGATGCCAGGTGACCTGCAGGTACGCCTGCCACGCGAGTTGCGGCACGAGAGGTACGAGCACGTACAGGAGGGCCCGGTGGTACCTCCTCGCGAGGAACTCGTGAAGACCGACGGCGAGTGTGGCGAGGTAGCCGGTTTCCCGGCACAGATTGGCGGCCGAGCCGGCACCGAGCGCCCTGCCGTGAGCGTGGCGCCATGCCAGCCAGAGCGTCGCCACGATGAGAAACACGGCGGCCCCGTCCTGCGTGCTGCGGAAGATCGCGGTGACCAGCCCGGCGTTGGCGACGAGTGCGAGGCTCCACCACGGTGATCGTTTGTCGTCCCGCAGCCAGAGGGCGACCACCACGACGGCCAGGACCGACAGTGTCCAGGAAATCACCTGGTACGCGACGATGGCGCCCCGCGCGTTGCCCAGGGCCGCGCACCAGGCGAGCATCGGGACCAAGATGCGCGAGGCCCTGTACCCCGGGGCATCCAGGGCCTTGAGCGTGTCAGGCGAGCGGAGGAGCGGGTCGGTCGCCAGGGCCGCGTAGAACTGCCCGTCGTAGCCGTACCGGCCGCAGCGGGGAATCCCCGCGAAGGTGTCGGGGTGGTAAAGCGTCTCTCCAAGGAAGAGAAAGCCCCGTGGGTCGCCACCGAACTTCCCCTGCGCGACCACGGCCAGCAGCACGGACCAGAGGAGCAGCGCCACGATTGCGACACCGAGCACCGCGCGGTTGGCGCGCCGTCTCACCGCCGCCGCATACTCGGGTAACGGGGCCGAGCCATCCAGGGCAGGCGCACCCGAGGCTCGTTGCAGCGCCTTACCTCCCGACGAGCTTCAGGAAGCCGAGGGACATGATGGGAACGTAGGTGATCAGCAGCACGCCCGCCCCGCGGATGATGAGGAACGGCACCACGTGGCGGTAAAGGCGCGTGATCGGCGTGCCGAAGCGGGAAGCCGACAGGAAGAGGTTGAGCCCCACCGGCGGGAACAGGAAGCCGAGCTCCAGGTTGGCCAGGAAGATTACGCCAAGGTGCACCGGGTGAATGCCGAACGCCAATCCGAGGGGAACCACAAGCGGAGCCAGCACCACGATCGCGGAGTAGATCTCCAGCACGCTGCCCAGCACCAGGAGCAGCACGTTGAGAACAAGAAGGAACACCACTTGCGAGTGAACATGGGCCTTCACGATGTTCAAGAGCTGGTCCGGGATCTGGGCGTCCACAAGGTAGGAGGTGAGCCCCATGGCGCTCGAGAGCAGGATCAGCACGCCGCCCATCAGCGCGCCGCCGTTCAGCAGTACTCTCGGGAGGTCACGAACGACGTGAATGTCTTTCGTGATGAAGCACTCCACGACAACGGCGTAGGCGGCCGCCGCTGCCGAGGCCTCCACCAGCGACGCGAAGCCGCTGGCGAAGAGCGCGATCACCAGCACCGGAATCGAGAGCTCCCACTTGGCCTCCCAGGTCGCCGACCCTACCTCCCGCCACGAGAACGGCGCCGTCGCCGTCTTCGCTCTGCGGCCCGTCAGTATCCCGTAGCCGGCCACCAGCACAACGAGGAGAAGCCCCGGCAGCAGGCCGCCCAGGTACAGGAGGTCGGCGGGGACATTGGCCACCACGCTGTAGAGGATCACCGGGAGGCTGGGCGGGAACAGCAGGCCGAGACTCCCCGCCGCGGTCACGAGGCCGAGCGAGAAGCTCTCCGGGTAGCCGTCCTCGCGCAGGATCGGGTAGACGAGGCCGCCAAGGGCGATGATCGTGATGCCGGAACCGCCGGTGAAGCTCGTGAAGAGCGCGCACACGCCTGCGACCAGCACGGCGGTACCCCCCGTCATCCACCCCGAGAGGGCTCGGAAGAAGCGCACCAATCGGTGCGCGGCGCGCGACTCCGCAAGTACATAACCGCACGCGGTAAGTAAGGGGATCGCCGGCAGTGTGGGCGAGCCGATCAGACGGTAGATCTCGGCCGGGGCGGCGGAAACCGGGGTCCCGCTGACGAAGAAGAGCAGCATCGCCCCGCCCGCCATCGCCACGAATACAGGGGCACCCAGCAGCACGGCCAGCACGATCAGCGCGGCCAGCAGCCAGACCGTGACGCCGGCCGGCCGCACCGCCTGCCCGAGGGCAAAGACCGACAGCACGGCCGCCACCGCCAACAACCGACCCCGCATGCGAGGCGACGCCCGCAGGACAAAGCGAAGCGCCATGAGCGCGAACGCGAGGGGCATCACGCACTCGCTCACCCAGACGGGGAGGCCGATCGGCAGCATCTGGCCCTGCTGACGGTCCGCCATCACCACTTTGAAGCTCCCGTAGGCGAGCACCGCGGTCACGGCGGCTGCCACCGCGTACGCGAAGACCCGCACGGCTCGCCGACGCCGGCTCCCTTCGGGAAACAGCTCCACGGTCGAGAGCGTGAGGTGCTTCCCCTCGCGCACCGCCAGCAGGCCGCCCAGGAAGGCAAGCCAGAGCGTGAGCTGCTGCAGGTACGACGCGGACCCAGTGATGTGCAGTCCACCGAGCGGACGCCCCACGGCGTCCACAAGCGGAAGCACAATGGCGAGCAGGAACGCCCCGACGAGGGCGCCTTTCTCGAGCTTCGCCGCTGCGTCGTTCCAGGTCAACGCGAGGCCTTTCCAGCCGCGCTCTTGCGGTACTCATCGCGGAGCTTCAACGCCTCGTCGAACGCCAACGCGGGCACATACTTCCCTCGCAGGCCTGGGTACGCCCCCTCGGCGGCGCGTCGCCAGGCCTCCAGGGCGGCCCCATCAAGGTGGACCACCGTGAGACCCCGCTTCTCCATCGCTTCGACGTCGCCTGTTAGCGACCCCCTTGTCTGGGCGCGCGCCTTGGCGCCCGCCTCCTGCGCCGCCTTCAGGAGCGCAGGCCTGAGGTCGGCGGGGATCCTGTCCCAGACGACCTTCGACACGACGATACCGCCCAGGAGTACGGCCCAGTTGACCTCGGTCATGTACCTGGCGTGGGCGTACCACTGCAGCAGGACCGCGGCCTGGGGGGTGGTCGGCAGCGCGGACACCAGGCCGGTCTGCAGCGCGGTCGAGATCTCGGTGGAAGGAAGGGGAACCGGGTTGAACCCGGCGGACTTCCACAACTCCACCGCGAAGTCGTCGCCGGCCCAGGCGAAGAGCTTGAGAGCCTTCAGGTCATCCGGGGTGCGTACCGGCGACTTAGTGAAGAAGTGCACCCAGCCGGCGTCGGCCCACGCCAGCACGACGAAGCCCTTATCTGCGTATACCTTCTCGAGCTGCGGGCTCATCTTGCCAAGGACCGCGTCGAACTCGTCGTAATCGGTATACCCCATTGGGAGCTCGAGGGCGAGGATCGAGCGGTCGACGTCCGCCAGCCCCACAGAGGTGAGCACCCCGGCATCCAGGGTACCCAGGCGAATCTTCCGCACCACGTCGCTGTCGTCCCCCGCAACCCCTCCCGGGTAGAGCCGCAGCGTGACGCGGCCGTTCGAAGCGGTCTGCCACTGCTGCCCCATCTCCTGCAGGGTGGTGTACCAGCCCGAGCCCTGCGGAACTAGCGTCGCCATCTTGATGGCTGTGTTCTGCGCGCCGGCGGCCGAGGCCAGCGTCAGGCCGAGGCAAACGCAGGCAACCAGCACACGCACAACGGCGGGGCGTTCTGTTCGGACGTTCACGTCGTCTCCTCCAGGCTCACTCGATGAACAGCTCGTCGGCACGCTCGAGCAGCCAGCGTGCCCGCTTTTGGGCGATCAGGTTGGCGAGGCGCTGCGCCGGCGCGCGGTTCGGGTCCACCGCCAGCGCCTCGTTCAACAGCTTGACGAACTCGGCGCGGTTCTGTGTCGCCACCGAGACCGTTTCCGCAAAGGCCACGTAGGGCGCCGCCCTCGTCCCGCTGGCAAACGCGAGGGCCTTCTCGAAGTCCGATCGCGCCAGCGCCACCGAGCCGCCCGCCGAAGCAGGGCGCCCGCCGTCGTACGCGATCAGGAAATCGTAAAGCGCCCCACTGCCGTACCCTTCGTCAAGCTCGAGGGCACGGTGGATCATCATCCCGGTGAGGGGCAGGTCCGCGGTCAGCTCCGCGTCCTGCTTGGCGAGCGAGATCTCTAAGGCCCACGAAGCGGCGGTCCAGTACAGCAGCGGTACGTCGGCTTTCGACCTCACGGCCGCCACGGCCTGCGCCGGATCCGCCCGCAGCGTCGACCGGAAGCCGGGGCTGCCCACCTCGAGCCCTCGCAGGCCGTACTCGCGCGCTCGGCGGTACAGCTTTCGCGCCCGGGCGCGGAGAGCCGTGGCGGCGGCCAGGTCGGTCCCCTCGATGTAGTCTGCATCGGATTCGACAAACGCGTACGAGTACTCGGCGAAGCCGCTGGAGGCCGCCAGCAGAAGCCCCGTGTGGTTCGGAGACTGCTCGATCAGGCTCTCGATCGTCTTGAGCGCGAACGGAGCGGCATCCCTCACGAGGTCCGGGTCGTCGTCGCGTCCCCAGCTCGATGACTCGCCCGCCAGCGCGTTCCCGACCGAATTGACGATCATGGTCTTCGGCGAACAGGCGGACAGGGCGAGGGCGCCGGCCACAATGGCCAGAACGGGAACGACGAGCGGCGAGCGGGCATTCATGGCATGGCTCCGAACCGCTAATGGTAGGTCACGAACGCTTGGCTTTCAACGTTGCGCGAGCGCCGGCAGCCCCGTCAGCACGGAGGCCACGATCGCCGCCACGGTCGCCGCGAGGCACGCGAAGGCTCCGACCACATGGTCCACGCGCTCCGGCAGCCACGGGTCCAGCCACTTGGCGGCCAGGTACCCACCGAGGAAGCCGCCCAGGTGCGCCCAGTTGTCGATGTCCCGCATCACGAACCCGAACAGACCGAGAACCACGGCGTACGTGAGAGCCTGACGCCCCAAGGCACTGGAGCCCCTGCGGCGGCCGTAATGGACGATGGCGCCCAGCAGTCCGAAGATCGGCGCCGAGGCACCCACCGTGAACGATGCCCCTCCAAGAAACCGAGGCAGGAAGAACATGTAGTGCCCGACCAGCGAGCTCGCGAGAAACCCGCACACGCCGGAAACGGTGTAGATAATGACCATCCGGGCGGGGCCGTACGCCTCCGCGGTCTCGGGCGCGAGCTGGCGAACCCACAGCATGTTGAACAGGATGTGCAGTACGCCGCCGTGCAGCCATGCGGCGGAAAGAACCGTCCACCACCGCCCGAGCTCGAACACGGGAACCGCACCGCTGGCGCCAAGGACAAAGAGGCTCCTGGTGGTGGGAGCCAGCAGCGAGAACACTCCGCCCCTCCCGATCCCCGACGGGTCGAGCAGGAGCGACGTCACGAAGAGCGCGACGCACCCGCCGATCACCGCGGTGGTGAAGCCGAAATCCTGGCCCAGCCGCCGGAACGCCGGCGCGAAACCCCACATCCCCGGGTTTCGCCTTCCGCAGTTGAGGCACTTCTCGTCGTTGACGCCGACGAGCTTGCCGCACGAGGGGCAAACGACCGAGCCGGTGCGCTGGCGCCGCACGAGGGCAGGCATCATCCCCTCCCCGTCGCCGGCCTCGTGTGGCCGAACGTCGCATCGTCCAACTCAAGCGGTGGGAACAGCGCGCTCATCAAACCTCCAGGAGAAAACATAACCGCGTCGTTCCAGCCAAACACGTCGGAGGCGCTGGTGCTTCCCAGGCTCAGGCGAGTACCTGAGCGTCGTCGTGCGGGAGGCTTCCCCGCGGGGCCCGCAGGTAGACAAATGGGGTCTCGAAGAGGAAATTCGAGACCCGGGACGTGTAGACGTCGGCATAGCGCTCCACCTGCCGCGCCAGGTGGCTCTTGTCGTTCCCTGCCCGCAGCAGCAGCCCCCAACGTTGATTCAGGATCTCCCCGCTCTGTCTGGCAATCGGCGCGATGCGCTCGTCCAGCGTCACCAGCCGAGCGCGCAGATCCGCCACGGACTCCCGCAGTTCTTGCGAGGGGACGGCCGGTTGCGGTCCGTAGCCACCCTGGCGGCGTTGCAGTTGGAGCCGCGCCTGCGAGAGGGCGAACTCCAGCCGCACCTTCTCCTCCATCATGCGGGCCAGCTCTCGCTGCTGGGACCGAAAACCCTCGAGGGCTGCGAGCTCATCCTCCAGTTCGCGCAGGACCAGCGCGGTGCGCCAGCGCATCACGGCCTTTGACACGTGCACGTCAACGAAGATGTGGTCGCCCACATACAAGATCTCCTCCCCGGAGACGCCCAGGTACTCCTGCACCTGCGCGGCGTCGCCCCCGACGTAGATCCCAGGCCTTCGGATTCCGGTCGGGCACGGCCGCAGCAGCCCCTCCTCGGTTGCCAGCTCGAAGAGAGGCATCTGCTGGGTAAAGAAGTCCGGCTTGCGCGCGGAGAGGATCACGATCTCGAAGAGGTCGCGCCAGCTTCCCCTCTTCGGCAGGAACGGGTCGATGGCGTGCGCCATCATCCGGCTCGTGTACGCCCAGTCGGAGTTCGTGATCAGCAGCAGCTTCTTCCCTGCCTCCCGCTGATCGAGCAGCGCCAGCGCCATTTCCGGGTCGCGCTCCGCGTACCGGTCAGGATCGGCGGTGATGTCCGCCTTCAACTCGCCCTCCAGGTGCGCCTCGTCAATTGCCTGTCGAACCTGGCGGTAGAGGTCCCCGTAGCCAAGGGCCCCTGGCATTCCCCGTTGGTCGAGACGATCCACGAGCTGCGCGTACATGCAGGCCTCGGAGAGCGAAAAAAGGGTGTTGAGGAACACGTAGCGCTCCTCAGACAGATAGACCAGCGTTCGCCCGTAGGTCTCGCGCTGCCGCTCGAACTCCAGCGGCACCGTGCCGTGGCAGGCCCGCGTGACGTATCCGAATCGGTTGGCCTTGACGAGGTTTCCGAGTTCGGTATCGATGATCAGGCCCCGCGTCACGAGCGTCGGGTCGAACTCGAGGTCGGCGGTGGGCAGGCCGAGGTCCGACAGCTTCACCTTCAGGTGCTCGTAGGCACGCCGCTCCCAGGGCTCGACGCGGTAGTGCACCAGGGTGTAGTCCATGTCGTAGCCGATGGCGCGCACCGCGCGCAGGTTCAACGTGCGATTGCAGTAGATCCGCCGGCCGGGGGGCGGGTACGTTGAGAACTCGTCTTGCCCTTCCATGGTGCGACCTTTCTGGCGGCAGAGCCCCAAACGTCTGTGGACGGACAGGGTACCTCAGGAGGCGACTGCGGTCTGCTTCCCCTCGAGCAACGCGCGCAGGCGCTGCTGGCCGTCGTCGACGAACGAGAGGATTTTCCCACCGAAGCCCTCGACCTGCTCCCGTGCCCGGTCGGTGTGGCGCGCCACCTCCACGTCCCCGGCGATCGGCGGCACCTGGCCGGGAAGGACGAGCCTGAAGCGCAGGCAGGTACCGACCGGGAACTCTCGCCCGCCGCGGACCAGCATCCCGGTGGCGGAGAGGTTTTCCGTGACCGTGAGCAGGCGTTGGGCCCCTTGCTCCACCCAGAGCTCGAACTGGACAACAGTGCGCAGGCTGTGCCGGGGCGCCACGCCAACCAAGTCCGCGATGGCGTCCAACAGCCGGTCGGGCGGGGCATCCACGCTCACGATCCGATTGACGCCCCGTCGCAGGAAGCCCCCGACTTCTTCGAGAGAATCCTCGTGCGTCAGCACCAAGAGCCCGGCGTCCCGGCAGGGAGACTCCTTCGCGCGGACCGCCTGCACAAGCTCCTCGAGGGGAAGACCCCCCATCGGGTAACGGGCGATGATCAGGTCGAAGCGGGTGCCTTGCAGCAGGTCCAGCGCCTGATCCCCGCGCGCGAGGCGGAGAACCTGAAAGTCAACGCGTCGCAGGATTGGCATCACCTGGCGTAACGGTGGCGTCTCGGCACCCAGGACCAGCAGTTCTTGCGTCACATCGCCCTTCTAGAGGAAAGAATAATAGCCTGAGTTGAGACGAGGCCCCTCAAAGGGCTCATTGCGGCCGCCGGGCCCGCCCGCGCCCCCGGTACCGCGCGGTCGGGTCAGGGTGCTGGCCCGGGGACTGCCCGACTGTGCCTGAGATGCGTAAGGTGTGTAAGGAGAGGAGGTTCCGCGCTGTGTTAGCGTAGAAGGTGGGATGAAACTGGGTGTTCTCAACTCCGCAGGGCGGGCGCTCACCAGGACATTTCACAGGTTCACCGCCCTCCTCCGCCCCAACTCCGCCGAGCCGCCGCGGGTGAACGAGACGCTGCAGGAGGGCGAGTCGCGCTTCCGCGCCCTGGCCGACCTGGTGCCTTTCGCGATCATCATCTTCCAGGACGAGCGCATCGTGTACGCCAACCGGGCAGCCACCGAGCTGAGCGGGTACGGCGCCGACGAGGTGTTGGACGCCTCCCCGTGGCAACTGGTGCACCCGGACCACATCAAGCTGGTTCGCGGGCGATCCCGACACAGACTGGCTGGCGACGACGGCATCCCCGAGCACTACGAGTTCAAGATCATCACGAAACAGCGGGCCGAGCGCTGGGTCGAGTGCTCGGTGGCGGTGATCGCGCTCGATGGCAGGCCCGCCATCCTGGCCGCCTACTCGGACATCACGGAGCGTCGCCACAGCCAGGAGGTTCAAACGGCCATCTACGAGATCTCGGAGGCCGCACAGTCCGCCGAGAGCCTCGACGAGCTGTTTTCCTCCCTCCACCGGATCGTCGGCCGGCTCATGCCGGCGACCAACTTCTACATCGCCCTCCACGACCCCGAGACGGCCACGCTCTCTTTCCCCTACTTCGTGGACGAGGTCGACGCGAGGCCCGACGCGCCGCAGCCGTTCGGCAAGGGCTTGACGGAGTATGTGCTTCGCACCGGAAGCCCGCTTCTCGCAACGCCCAAGGTCTTCGATGATCTCTGCCTCGAGAGGGAGGTCGAGTCAGTTGGGGCACCGTCGGTCGACTGGCTCGGCGTTCCTCTCAAGGTGAGGGACCGGACGATCGGGGTGCTGGCCGTGCAGAGCTACACGGGCACCGTGCGTTACGGCGAGGCGGATCGCGAGATCCTGAGCTACGTCTCGATGCAGGCGGCCCAGGCCATCGAGCGCAAGCGTGCCGAGCAGGCTCTCCGCGAGAGCCAGCGCAAGCTGTTCACGCTCATGGGCAACCTGCCGGGCATGGCGTACCGGTGCGCGAACGACGAGCACTGGACCATGGAGTTCGTGAGCGAGGGTTGCTTCCACCTCACCGGCTACCACCCCGCAGACCTAGTTGCCAACCGAACCGTGGCGTACGAAGAGATCATGGATTCCGCGGACCGCGATGCCGTGCGCCGGACCGTCGAGGACGCCATCGCACACAGGCGCCCCTTCGAAATGAGCTACCGCATCCGGACCGCAAACGGTGACCACAAGTGGGTGTGGGAACGGGGCCGCGGGGTGTTCTCCCCCAAGGACGAGCTGCTGGCGCTCGAAGGTTTCATCTCCGACATCAGCGAGCGCACGAAAGCGGAGGAAGCGCTCCGTCAGAGCGAGGAACGCTACCGCCTGGCCCTGCAGGCTACCCAGGAGATCATGTACGACTGGGACATCGCCAACGACACGGTGTTCTGGAACCCCAACCTGACCAGCATGCTCGGCTACAAACCGGAGGAGATGGGCGGCTCGCTCGAACGCTGGCTCGGCCGGGTCCATCCGGACGATGCGGCCCGGGTGCGCCGGGAGCTCGCCGCGGCAGTGGGCCATGGCGAAGTCTTCTCCAGCGAGTACCGCATCCGTAGGAAGACCGGCGAGTCCGCCGCCCTCCTGGACCGTGGCCTCATCCTCCGCGGCCCCGATGGAAAGGCGGTCCGCTTGGTGGGGGCGATCACCGACCTCACCGCCAGCAAGCAGCT
>MEKI01000043.1:37117-37304 GCA_001766905.1 Acidobacteria bacterium RBG_13_68_16 | reverse complement strand
GGCCTGCTGGCGTTTGCCCGCCGCCAGGTGCTCGAGCCGATCAACCTCGACTTCAACGGTTTCATCTCCGAGGCCTTGCCCATGCTGCGCCGGTTGATTCCCGAGAACATCCGGATCGACTTCCGGGCCGGAGGCGGCCTGAACACTGTGAGGGCGGACCGAGGGCAGCTGACGCAGATCCTGATGA
>MEKI01000043.1:36775-36969 GCA_001766905.1 Acidobacteria bacterium RBG_13_68_16 | reverse complement strand
CACCGGGATCGACCCGGAGGACGTGGCGCACATATTCGAGCCCTTCTTCACAACCAAGGAGCGGAGTAAAGGGACAGGCCTCGGGCTTTCAACCGTCTACGGCATCGTCAAGCAGCACGGAGGCTTCGTCTACGCCGAGAACCGGCCCGGGAACGGTTGCACCTTCTCCGTCTACCTTCCCGCAGTCGCGGCCC
>MEKI01000043.1:36612-36739 GCA_001766905.1 Acidobacteria bacterium RBG_13_68_16 | reverse complement strand
GTGATGCCGCGGATGGGTGGGATGGAGCTCTGTCAGGCTGCGCGCGCCATCACGCCGAGTCTCAGGTTCCTTTTCTCGTCGGGTTACACGGAGGACACGGTTCACGTCGGTTTCGTCAAGAAGGAGG
>MEKI01000043.1:36410-36540 GCA_001766905.1 Acidobacteria bacterium RBG_13_68_16 | reverse complement strand
GCGCTGAGGGTGCCGCCACACCCTGAGGAGGTACCTGCCGACGAAGAACATGCCGATCGCCAGCAGCACGCCTACCAGGACCAGCACAAGTCCCGTCACGAAACCCATCCTGACCCTCCTCGGTCGCCGC
>MEKI01000043.1:28702-36400 GCA_001766905.1 Acidobacteria bacterium RBG_13_68_16 | reverse complement strand
GTTTGGCATGCCTGTCGCAAGAGCAGCAGGCGCCTTGAGGCCAAGGACCGGACTCCTCCGGCGATCCGGCAGATTATGGCACAGGTCAACACCGAAAAATCGCACCAAAACCGCAAGCTGGCTCTCGGAGCGCCAAAGGCACAGGCGCGGCTGAACTTGTGCGTTGCGGGGGGCGGCACCGTACGCCGCAGTATGATGGCGCCGGAGGCGCTCATGCGGCGAACCCTGGTGAGGCGAATCCCGCTCGTCTTGTTAATGGCACTTACATCCCTCGGCACGGCGGGGGCCCAGGAGTGGAACACGAGCCCTGAGGAGCTGTGGGCCGCACTCGCGCGGGCGGGTGGCGCGGAATCGTTCCCGTCCGCAGAGGGCGTCGTGGTCTTCGACACGCGGGAGGTCGACGTCGAAGCGTCCGGGTTGTCTCGCACTGTCCAGCACACGCTGCGCAAGGCGATCACCGCTGCCGGGGCGCGCGAGCTCGCCGTCGAGTCGTTCCCGTACGACCCCCTTTCCGCCGCGGTCGAGGTGCTGCGGTGCCGGGTGTTTCCGGCCAACGGCGGGGTGCGGGAGGTGGACCTCGCGACGGTCATCGATGGGCTCGACCCGCAGGCCCTGATCTACTGGAACTCCCGGCACAAGTCGGTGCCGATCGGACGGCTCGAGCCGGGCGACGCGGTCGACCTGGTGACGAGACGCGTCGGTTTCACGTACGCCCTCCTTGACGGTGACCAGGGTGCCGACGAGTCGCGCTTCGTTCCCCCGATGAAGGGACACTTCTATGACATTGTGCCGTTTTGGTCCTCGTGGCCGGTGGTCGAGCAGCGCTATCGCGTGACCATCCCCCTCGACAAGCACCTGCAGTACCAGTTCTACAACGGCGCCGCCGAGGTGTCCGACCGGATCGTCGAAGGGCGCCGCGTGCTGACGTTCACGATGCGCGGCTTTAAGCCGCTCGAGAAGGAGCCGGGCATGGTGGCTCTCTCCGACGTGGCCCCCAAGTTGCTGCTCACCACCGCCACCGACTGGAAGGCGAAGGCGGTGTGGTTCCACGACGTCCAGGAGGAGGCCGAGTCCTTCGCGGTCACGCCCGAGCTCAAGAGGCTCGCGGACGAGATCACCGCCGGCCTTGCCACGGACGAGGACAGGATTGCGGCGCTCAACCACTGGGCGGCCGAAAACATCCGGTACGTGGGGCTGCACATGGGCACCGGCGAGGGTTACACGCTGCACCCTGCCGCCATGACCCTGCGCGACCGCGGCGGCGTCTGCAAGGACAAGGCCGGCATCCTGGTGGCGCTGCTCCGCGCGGCCGGCTACGAGTCGTACCCAGCGATGACCATGGCGGGCGAGCGCATCGAGAACATCGCCGCCGACCAGTTCAACCACTGCGTCACCGTTTGGCGGAAGCCCGACAAGACGACGGTGCTCCTGGACCCGACCTGGATCCCCGGCGTGCGCGAGATGTGGTCCTCTCGCGAGCAGCAACAGGAGGTGCTCATGGGGTTGCCCGCAGGCGCCGACCTCCTAACCACCCCGGTTTCGCCGCCCGAAAAACACCCGCTCGATCTGGCGGTGCGCTCGACGCTCAAGGACGACGGAACGCTCGAGGGCACCCTCAAGCTCGTGGCCGAAGGACAGTCCGACGCGGCCCTCAGGCGCCTGTACCGCAGCCGGGTCCGCAGCGAGTGGGCGGCGCTGGATGAGACGATGCTCACGTCCGTCGATCCCCGGGCCGTGTCCCTCAAGGTCACTCGATCGGACCCCGATGACCTGAGGAAGCCGTTCTCGATGGAGATCGATTTCCGCATCCCGGGTTACGCGCGTACGCTCGAGGGCGGCTCCCTCATGCTGATCCCGCTGGCGGCGCGCGATCCTGTCGGGCAGGCCATGCACGCCGACGAACTCGCCCTCTCCACCAAACCCATCGAGCGCCGCTACCCAGTGCGCATCGGCTGCTCCAAGCTCGTGAGGTTGTCCGAGCGAATGGCGCTTCCCGCAGGCGCCAAGGTTGAGGGCCTGCCGGAGGCGGTGAAGCGCGACGGCAGCGGCCGCCTCACGGCGACCTGGAAGGTTGTCGGCGGGGAGCTCGCCGTGGATGAGTCCCTGACCCTGACCAAACGGATCTTCTCGCCCGAGGAGTGGCCCTCATTGCGGGCCGCCCTGGAGTCGTTCCGTAAGCTGGCGGAGACCCCGATCCTGATCACGTTTGCACGACCGGCAAAGGAGAAGGCGTGATGCCCGCTCACCGAAGTTCAGCCCGAGCCTTCGTCCTCTCGTTTCTGCTCCTGTCGCTGGCAGGCGCCGCACCCGGACTTTCCCAGCCGAAGTCCGGCGCGGCTGCCGAGCGCAAGGCGTTTAACGCGGTGCCGGGCCCGGACGCCGAATACCTCCTCCTGTCCGACCGCTACACCTTGCGCGCGGACGGTTCCGTGGTCCACGAGCGCACCTCCAGGCTGCAGGTCAACAGCTACCTCGCCATCAACCGGAAGTACGGCGAGTCCAAGGTGGAGTTCGACCCTGCGCTCGAGGCATTCGAGGTGGTGACCAACCGCACCGTCCTGCCGTCGGGCCAGGTCGTCGAGGCGCCCGCAAACGCGGTGGTGGACGACCTGCCGCCGGCCGCCGAGGGCAACCCCCTGTGGAGCGGCCTGCGCCGCAAGATCATCGTCCACACGGCCCTGGAGCCCGGCGCGGTGATCGAAGAGGCGTGGCGAGCCACCGACAAGCCCGGGGCGCTCCCGTGGGTGGATTTCACCGAAGCGTTCCTCGCCGACGTCCCGGTGCGCGAGCGCACGATCGTGGTTGACCTGCCTGCAGGAACGCCGTTCCACTGGCGCATGCCGGCGTTCCGCGGCGGTGAGCCAGAGCGCCGCCGTGCCGGCGACCGCGAGCTGTGGGGAGGCACGTTCCGCGACCTCCCCGCGCTCCCCGACGAGGCGGGAGCGCCGCTGCGCGCGGAGACCGCGATGCTCGTTGCAAGCTCCTGCCCGAGCATCCAGGCGTTGCAGCAGGAGCTGAACCGCCGGGTCGGTGGTGCCACCGACGCGCCCGACACCCTGACCGACCTCGCGCGCCGTGCGGCGGAGAAGGAGCTGACCGACGACGGTCGGTTCCTGGCCGTCATGGAAGCCGTGGCCGCGGCCGTGCGCGTCACCCCGATTCCGCCCGCGCTGCAGCACTTCCGTGCTGCGCCGGCGGCGGAGGTGTGGCGTCTGGGGGTTGCAACGCCGCTCGAGCTCGCCGTGCTCCAAGCAGCAGCGTTGCGGGCCGTCGGGTTCTCAAACGTGAGCCCCGTCCTCGCCGCCTCGGAGTCCGCGTTGCTCGACCAGTGGCCGGCTCTGGCCGGCCTCGACCGTCCGCTCGTCGCCGTTGGCTGGGGAGGCGCGGGCCTCCGCCTCTACGACCCGGTCACGCCGTCCGCCGGCGGCCCGCTCGAGTTGTCCGTCTCTCCGCGCGCCATCGTGAGCGTATTTCCGATGGTTCCTGACGCTGCCCCTGTGCGGCCCACCGTGGCTGCGGGGCGAAGCCTCACCATCGTCGCGGATGTGGGTACCGATCGCAAGGTGCGCGGCAAGCTGGTGTTCAGCGCCTCCGGTTTCGCCACTCCCCACTCGGCGCTGTTGCGTGATCCCTCCAAGCTCGCGGGAGAGCTTGCAGGCGTGCTGCCCGATGCCAAGGCCGCCAACGTGCGCGTGGTCGCTCTGGCGCGCGACCTCGCGACGCTCGAGGCCGAACTCACCGCCACCCTCCCGGAGCCCGACGCGCTCGGTCTGGTCCGTCTCGCCTTCCCCGGTGTCCCCGGCGGGGTGAACGAGAAGTTGCCGCCGCTTCCCGCACCCGACCGCCGGACTCCTCTCCTCATGCCGATCCCGCAGACGGAATCGCTGCAGATCGAGCTGACGCTACCCGCGGGGTGGACCCTGGCCTCGGCCCCGGCGACGTTCGGCAGCGCCGGGCGAGGGCCGGTTTGGTTCTCCGTCGGCGCCGAGGGCACCCGCGTGAACCTGTCACGCTCGATCGAGGTGGCACGCCGGCTCGTCGCCGCGGTTCCGGACCAGCTCGCGGAGGCACGGAGCACTCTGGTGGCCTGGCAGTCGCCGGTCGGTCGTGAGCTGCTGCTGCGGGCGCCGGCCGAAGCCGCGAAGAAGTAAGGGCTGCCCGCTCGCCTGGAGCGAGAACACGACGCCCCCGGACAAGCCGGGGGCGCCTTTTCTTGCCCTACGGAGTGGCGCGGAGGTCAGCGGTGCAGCCTCCGCTTCAGGAGCTTCTTGATGATCGCCAGCTCGGGCTTCACGACGGCCTCGAAGTCTCCTGACACCACCGTGGTTCCCTCCGAGTCCTGAAGCTCCACGTGGATCAATTCGTCCACCGGGCCCAGTGCGGTCGGCAACGGCAGCGCGTGCCCAGTGGCGTTGGTCGAATACTCGACCTGGATGTGGCCGCGCTCCGAGGCCGTCAAGACATCCGCATCCTCCCCGTCGGCCTCCAGCGTGTACGTCTCACCCGGAGTGAGGCCCCACACGGTGAGCACCAGCTCCTGTTGGTCGTCCTTGACCGCCGCGGCGGCCATGCCCAGGACGCTGGACGATGCATCCTTCAGGATCGCGACGGCCAGGTAATCCGGCCCCGGGTGGTCGCGGTCGACCTTCTTCGCGTCCGCGAAGTCCCCGGTCAGCATCACGACGGCTCCGGAGTCGATCACGTCCACCCGCTGGAGCGCATCGAAGTCCTGGAGCTCCGTCGGCAGCGGCTCTGCCCCGGGAATGTCCGCAGTGGACAGGAACAGGTGGCCCTCACCCTCATTGTTGGTCATGATCGGGCCCGCGTTGAACGAGTCGATCATCACGTCGTACGCGGTCCCCGGCAAGAGATGCTCGACCGCGACCTTGAGGTCCTTGCGAACACTCCCGTCGACGAAGGTGAGCGAGCGGGTGATGACCACACCCTCCGCGCCCTCCGGCGCATCGACGGTCGGCTTGAGGTGCAGCACCGAGAACGACATCGAGGTCGGCTGGTTGAAGCCGCCGCACATCGCTTCCTTCACGACGATCTCCGTTGCGTTGATCGAGAGGTCGGCCTGAACCTCGCCCCTGACCCGCACCGGGACCTGAACTGCGGCCGTGCCCTTGGTCTCGTCGATCGCCGTGGAGGCAGTCACGTGGACGACCACGCCGCTCACCGTCCAGTCGCCGATGGGACCCAGGTCCGGCAGGACTTCGATGATCCCGCAGAACGACACCATTCTCTTCTTCTCGCCCGGCGCAGTCCTGACCTCGATGCTGCTCGCGTTTATCGAGCCGTCACCCTGTGGAACCCCCTTCACCATCACGGTCGAACCTAACCCCAGGGGGCCGTTGTTCTGGCGGATCTTGGTGTCCGCGCTCACGTGAACGGTCTTGCCGCTCACCGCCCAGTCGCCGATGAGCCCCGATGAGGGCAGACTCTCGACCTGGCCGACGAAGACAACGTGGCCGTTGCCCATCACGCCCTCGGCACCGGCGGGAGCGCCGGAAACCATCAGCAGGAGAGCGCCCAGGAGCACGGCCAGTGCGACGCTGCCCGGACGTTTCGACCGCCGCCCGAACCTCGGCATGATGCTCGTCTGGTCACCGTTCATCGTCGTGCACCTCCGATGCGAACATCGTGGTTTGCGCGAGACTTGGTTGCAGTGACACAGGTCACCTGACCCGCGGATTCGGCCCGTGGTTACGTTTTTGTGACCTGCCGTGTCCAAGGGGCATGAACGGATCTTCTGCGGACCCCAACGGCAAGGTTCCTCGAAAGGAGGCTTCAATGAGCCGCTCAAGGGCATTCATCGCATCGAGTGGGCAGCCCGGGAAGGCACTCACGGTCATGGCCCTGCTGCTGGCTGCTCTGTTAGCGGCCACAGCGGCCGTTGGCCAGCAGCCCGAGAGCCCGGATCGGACACTCTCCCCCTACTTCTTCGTCAGGAGCGAGGACCCGAGCGTCGACCGGCTGCCGCTCAAGGCGACCTCCGCTGAGGTTCGCATCGCCGGCGTGATCGCGGACGTGACGGTCACGCAGCTCTACAGGAACGAGGGAAAACGCGCCCTCGAGGCGATCTACGTCTTCCCCGGTTCCACGCGCGCAGCGGTCTACGCGATGACGATGACCATCGGAACACGGACCATCAACGCAGTGGTGAGAGAGCGCCGGCAGGCCCGGGCCGAGTACGAACAGGCTCGAGCCCAGGGCAGGACGGCGAGCCTGCTTGAGCAGCAGCGTCCCAACGTCTTCCAGATGAACGTGGCCAACATCATGCCGGGCGACGACATCAGGGTGAAGATGTCATACACCGAGCTGCTCGTGCCGACCGAGGCCGTCTACGAGTTCGTCTACCCGACGGTCGTGGGGCCGCGGTACTCCAACCAGCCGGCCGCCGGGGCACCCGACACGGAGCGGTGGGTCGAGAACCCATACCACCACCAGGGCGAGGCGCCGACGTGCGACTTCGACATCAAGGTCACCCTCTCGGCCGGGATGCCGATTCAGAAGGTCGCCTGCGCCTCGCACAAGACCACCGTGTCGTACGACGGTCCGACGGTTGCGATCGTGAACCTCGACCCTTCAGAGAAGCAGGGCGGCAACCGCGACTTCATCCTGCGGTATACCCTTGCCGGCTCCCAGGTCGAGTCGGGTCTCGTCCTCTACCATGGCAAGGACGGCGAGCGCTTCTTTCTCCTGATGGTTGAGCCGCCGAAGCGCGTGGCGGTCGCGCAGATCCCGCCACGCGAGTACGTTTTCATCGTGGACGTCTCGGGCTCCATGCACGGCTATCCCCTCGAGGTCTCCAAGAAGCTCCTCGCGGACCTGATCGGGCACCTGCGGCCCACCGACACGTTCAACGTCCTGCTGTTCGCCGGCGGCTCGACCGTGATGTCCGAGCGGTCGTTGCCGGCCACATCCGAGAACGTCGCACGCGCCATCAACGTCATCGAGCGGCAGCAGGGTGGAGGCGGAACCGAGCTCCTGCCTGCCCTGCAGCGGGCCCTCGCCCTCCCCCGCACCGAGGGCACCTCGCGAACCATCGTGATCGCCACCGATGGCTACGTGGCCGTGGAGAAGGAGGCGTTCGACCTCATCCGCGGCGGTTTGGGCGCGTCCAACTTCTTCGCCTTCGGGATCGGGACCGCCGTCAACCGCTTCCTGATCGAGGGGATTGCGCGGGCGGGGATGGGCGAGCCGTTCGTCGTGACCAAGCCCGAGGAGGCAGAGGCACGGGCGGAGAGGTTTCGGCAGTATGTGGCCTCGCCGGTGCTGACCGGTATAAAGCTGGACTTCGGCGGGTTCGACGCCTACGACGTGGAGCCGCCTGCTGTCCCCGACGTGCTGGCGGAGCGGCCGGTGATCGTGTTCGGCAAGTGGCGCGGGCACCCGACGGGCCACATCACGGTCCGGGGGCTGACCGGAACGGAGCCTTACTTCGGGACGTTCGACGTCCGCCACACGAAGGCATCCCGGAGCAACGCCGCGCTGCGCTACCTGTGGGCGCGGCACCGCATCGCGGTGCTCGGCGACTACGCGAAGTTTCAGCGCGACGACGAACGGGCAAAGGAGATCACGAACCTTGGTCTCACCTACAACCTGCTCACCGACTACACCTCGTTCGTGGCCATCGACACCGTGATCCGGAACACCGATGGAAAGGTCGAAACCGTCACCCAGCCGCTCCCTTTG
>MEKI01000043.1:13726-28691 GCA_001766905.1 Acidobacteria bacterium RBG_13_68_16 | reverse complement strand
ACTCCGGAGTGGCGCTCGCTGGAGAAGGCGGCGCGCGGCTGGCGGTTCCCCGCGACCGCCAGCCTCACCAGCATCACCATCAGCCTCAAGCTGAGCCAAGGCACCCCGACGCTCCTGGGGGTGATCGTCAGCGGGGCCGCCAGCCCCGGAGAAGTCGAGCGCGTGGTCCGTGCCCACCTCGCCGAGACAAAGGCCTGCCTCCAGAAAGCAGTGGCCCCGGGAGCAACGCTGACCCTCACGCTCAGCGTGCGGCCCGACGGCACCGTGGCCGACGTCCGGATGGTCGCCAACCCGACCTGAGCAGATCTCAGGGGCGCCGGCCACCGTGACCGGCGCCCCTCCTTTCTCTCTGGTTCTCCCTTTCCCCTTCTCCCTTCTCCCTTTTGCCGGTTTTGCTTTTCCAGCCACATGTGTCTAAATGGCATGGGAACGGTTCTGGCGCTGCCGCACCCATTAGCGGGCGGACAGGAGGCGGGAAAAGTGGAGCCGGCAGAGGAGAGGCTTCTTTTGGCGTCCCTCGCGGGCGGCGACCGCGAGGCGGCGGGAGCCCTGGTCGAACGGACCTACCGCAAGGTCTTCGCTCTCCTGTGCAGGCTCTCGGGCGATCGCGACCTCGCCGCCGATCTCACCCAGGAAACGTACCGCCGCGCCTGGGCCGCCCTTGCATCGTTCGACGGCAGGGCGCAGTTCTCCACGTGGCTCTACCGGATCGCCACCAACGCCTTCTTGAACCACGTGCGGCGCCCGCACGCGGTGGTGCCGCTGGACGAGCAGCATTCGAGCACGTTGCCCGACGGCTGTCCTCCCCAGGACGAGGAGGCAATCGCCGGGCAAACCGGAGAACGGCTCCGAAGGGCGGTCCTCGGTCTGCCCGAGGATTTGCGCTTCACGGTGGCCGCGCGCTACTGGGGTGAGGCGCCGGTGGCGGAGATCGCTCGCGCCGAGCGGATCAGCGAGGTGGCGGTTCGCAAGCGTCTCAAGCGGGCGTACCGGTTGCTCGCGGTCGTGCTCGAGGAGGTCGCACCATGAAGAAGCTCACCGATAGGGAGATCAGGCGCCTGCTTTCGGTCCGGGGGACGCTCGAGCCCCCGGACGGTCTCCCGGGGCGCATCAAGGCCGAGATCCCGGATGTGCTGCACGTCGGCGCCGCGGGTCTCGAGCCCGAACGCAGCCGCATGATTCCGCCGGTGGCGGGGGTCCGCTCGCTCTGGTTGATCGCTGCCTCCCTCCTGGTCGTGATCGGCGCGGGCTTCGTGGTCCTCCGCCTGCTCGGCCCCTCCGAGGACCTGGCCCGGCGGATCGCGCTGGAGGGCGTGACGGTCGTCAAGGACGTCGTCGTGTCGGTTCCGGAGCGCAGCACCGTGGAGAGGCAGAAGCTCGCGTCGGCGATGACCATGGCCAAGTCCACCACGAAGAGGGAACGGCAGAAGGGGCCGCAGAGCACCAAGCCGGCCGCCAAGGTCGAGTCGGCAACCACCACTCAGGTCCAGCCACCCGCAGACGCGGAGGCAGGCGACACCGTCGTCGCGGTCGTCGTGGGCGCCACGGAACAGATGGCTGGGGTTGTGCCCCAGGGCAGGGCGACCGATGAGGGTGCGACCGTCGATCGCCCCGTCACGTCACGCATGGCGCGTCCGGCGGCCGTCGCCGACAAGATGGACGTCGCGGCCGCACCGCTTCAAGCGGTCTCGGGCAGCATCATCGTGGTGGTGCAGGACTCTTCCGGGAAACCGGTTGTCGGTGCCGTCGTGCGGCTCGACCTGTATGACCGACCCGACGTGAACTGTGGTTCGCGCACGACGGGGGTCGGCGGTGCGGCGACCTTCTGCTGCGTCGAACCGGGGACGTACAGGGTGTGCGCCAGGTTGCCGGGGTTTCTGGCCGCAGCCGCGAGGGTCGTGGTGACGCCGGGCGCCCAGCTCAATGTCCCCCTGGCCATGGAGCGGCCGCCCGCCGACGGTGAGGAACACCCCTGGCCCTGTCCGACTCCAGAACCCCCAGCTCCCCGCTGAGGCCGGAGGTTACTCCCTGTCGCGTACGACGGCGCTAAGGATCACCGTCACGATGCTGACGATCAGAGCGCCCAGGAACGCCGGCAGGAAACCGTCCACGTAAAACCCGATCCCCACCACGGCGGCGATCCTGGCCGCGATCAGCAGCGTGACCGCGTTGACCACCAGCACGAACAGCCCGAGCGTCAGCAGTATCAGCGGGCAGGTCAGCAGCTTCAACAGGGGCCTGATCACCGCGTTCACGAGCCCCAGGATCACGGCCATGCCCGCATAGGCGACCCAGGCGTTGCCGTCCACGCGGATTCCCGGCACCAGCCAGGCCGCCGCCAGAAGCGCCAGTGCCGAGATGAGCCATCTGATCAGCACTCTACCCATCGCCTCGCCCTCCTGAACGCCCCGCAAGGATACCGTTCTCCGCCGCGCGGGTCATCCACCGACTTCTGGGAGGGCCGCGTGGACCGTTCGTCGGCGCCGGGGTAGACTTCCGAGAACGGACGGCAGCGGAGGACGAGCCGGATGCCCAGCACGGCGAGCAGCAACGTGGACGCCTACGACTTCATCATCGTGGGGTCGGGGTTTGGGGGTAGCGTGTCGGCACTCCGGCTCGCCGAGAAGGGGTACCGGGTGCTCGTCGTCGAGGCCGGCAAGCGATTTCTCCCCGAGGACTTCCCCAAAACCAACTGGAACGTGCGCAAGTTCCTCTGGATGCCTGCGTTGTTCTGCTACGGTATCCAGCGTCTGACCCTGCTGCGGGACGTGCTCGTGCTCTCGGGCGCCGGCGTGGGTGGCGGCTCTCTCGTCTACGCCAACACGCTGCTGCTGCCCCCGGACGACGTCTTCGAACGCGACAGCTGGCCGGCCGGTTCGAACTGGAAGGCGAGGCTCGCCCCCCACTACGAGACGGCCAGGCGCATGCTCGGAGTGACCCGCGCGCCGAGGGTCTGGGCCGGCGACGACTGCCTGAGGAGGTTCGCAGAGAGGCTCGGCCGTCCCGACACGTTCCACCACACCGAGGTCGGCGTGCTGTTCGGCGAGCGACCCGGCGAAGACGTCGGCGACCCGTACTTCGCGGGCGAGGGGCCGGCCCGCTCAACCTGTAACTACTGCGGCGGCTGCATGGTGGGCTGCAGGTACAACGCCAAGAACACGCTGGACAGGAACTACCTGTTCTTCGCCGAGAAGCTGGGTGCCGAGATCCTCCCCGAGACGCTGGTCACGCTTCTCGAGCCCGATGGGAATGGCGGCTACCTCGTCCACACACGGCGCTCTACTCACAAGGTGAGACGGGGGCGCCGGACGCTGCGGGCGCACAACGTGGTGCTTGCGGCCGGTGCGATGGGGACAACCGATCTGCTCCTGCGCTGCCGCGAGGCGGGGACCCTGCCCGCGCTCCCATCGGCCCTCGGCAGCTACGTGCGCAGCAACAGCGAGGTGCTGTGCGGGGCCACGGCGCGCCGCGGCGACGTGAACTACTCGGAGGGGATCGCCATTGCCAGCGGCTTCTATGCCACGCCCGATACCCATCTGGAGGTGGTGCGTTACTCCGAGGGCTCGGACTTCATGTCGTTCCTTGCCACGCTGCAAACCGACGGTGGCACTCGCCTGACGCGGCCGCTCAAGTGGATCTGGACCTGCCTGCGCCATCCCGTCGATTTCCTGCGCGCCCTCGTGCCGTTCGGGTGGGCCCGGCGCACCGTGATCCTGCTCGTCATGCAGACCGTGGAGAACTCCCTGCGGCTGGTGCGCCGTCGCCACTGGTACTGGCCTTTCGCCAGGAAGCTGGGAAGCCAGCGCGACCCCAGCCAGCCTCCAATCCCGAGTTACATCCCTGTGGCCAACCAGGCGGCGCGCGCCATGGCCGAGTGCATTGGCGGATTCCCCTCGAGCGCGATCAACGAGGTGGCGCTCAACGTCCCGATCACCGCACACATCCTCGGCGGCGCCTGCATGGGTACCGGTCCCGACCGGGGCGTCGTCGACGAGCGCAACCGCGTGTTCGGTCACGAAGGCCTCTGGGTGGTGGACGGGGCGGCGGTACCGGTCAACCTGGGCGTGAACCCCAGCCTCACGATCACTGCCATCGCTGAGCACGCGATGAGCACCATCCCCCCCAAAGACCCCGCCGAGGGCCTACGCCCGCTTCCGCTCCAGGCGAGAGCAACTTCCGTTGCGGGGGGCCCCGCGTCCGCTCCACCCGCCACCCGGACGCTCTAGACCCCCCGAGCCCCCACACTCGCCCGCCAGAGGCGTGCTCGCTCCGCGTGCGGGGGTCCTGCGTCCACCCCCCCCCACCCGGACGCTCTAGACCCCCCAAGCCTCCCACGCTCGCCAGGCCGGTGGCCCGCCTCGCTTCCGTCGGCGACCCTGAGGGGCGGCGGGACCCTTCGCTGCGCTCAGGGTGATCTTCGATTCCCTGCGCGGGAGCGCGGGTCATCCGAGAATCGCAGCCGCCATGACTCGAAGTAGCTTCCAGAACGAGGGGCCGGTCTCAAAGTCCGTGATGCGACGCCCGACCACGTGCGCCGTCCGGCAGGTGACGAACCACGGCGGGGTCGGCCAAACCCTGAACGGCCCCCGGAAGACGGTCTTCTGCACCTGCGAAAACATCAGCGTGTTATGAACCACGCCGACGCCGGACCGCACATCGAAGAAATCGCTCCCCGCGAACGCCCCCCAGGGCGCGACCCCGAGGGCGTACCCCGCCGCGGACCACTGGTTGAGCGAGACCGTTCCGTACCGCAGGTTAGCCACCGCGCGCTCCACCGATGTGGCGATCTCGGGGTCACGCAGCGAAGCGGGGTGCACGATCAGACCGACCGCCAGCGTCCCCCAGACCTTTTCATTGACGAAATCCACAGCCCGGTCGATGAACTCCGGGACCGTGGCCGCTGCGATTGGCGTCTCCCCCATGATTCCGCAGAACGCCTCGGTCGTGAAGCAGATGTCGCCGTCGCCGCTGGAATCGAGGTTGGGGATCAAGGTCCAGGGGAGTCGATCCCCGTTCCTGCCGCCGAACTGCTCCCCCTCCGGGTGCTTGGCGAGGAACGCGGCGAACCGCTCCTGCGCACCCGGGTAGTACGCCTGGCGGGGCGGGACGGCGGCGAGCACCTCGCGGAGGGCGCCCAGGAAGGCTTCACGCTGCGGCCATGCAGCCCAGGTCACGATCACCCGCGTCGTGACGCAGTTGAAGCCGCAGTTGTAGGCGAGCTGCGTGGCCACGTTCGCCGCCTGCACCTTCAGGTCCCCCTCGGTCCACCGTCCCGGTACGACGATCACCGGGGTCACGTTGCCCAGCTCGCTGGTGATCTTCTTCGTCAGCAAAGGCCGCCGCTCGGCTTTGCGACGCGCGCCATCGTCGCCGGTCCCGAACACGATCGCGTCGTGCGTCCGGTCGGAGCCGGTGATGTGGATCTCGTCCACCCCCTCGTGCCGGCACAGGTACTCACCCTCGGAAGCCCCGCCGTAGACCACGTGAAAAAACCCCTTCGCGACCAGCGCCCGGAACCCCTCGGCGATCACGGGGCCGAGGTAGGCGATGACCGGGTTCATCTTCAGCAGGACGACATGCTTTTCGACAAACAGCTTGTAGAGCGCGTCCATCGGCGCGATCGACGAGAGGTTGCCGGCGCCCAGGACCAGCACGACGTTGCCCCCGGCGCCGTTCTCGCGGTACGCGACGGCCTGGCTCTCCGGAAGCTGCTCGACCGGCAGGCCTGGTTCCATCCACACCTCGCCCGTGAAGCCGCGGTACAGGACTCGATCCCAGATGTCCGCCGGGAACACCTGCGCCACAACCTGGCCGTCAGCCCGGGTGGAAACCTTGCCGGGGATAATCGGTCGCCCGTGCGAGGCGATGTCGGCGAGCGAACGGCGCAGCAGGCGTAGGTTCCTGAGCACGAGGTAGGGACCCGTGACCCACTCCTCACCCGCCGCCGGCTCGTCGGACGCGATCCCCTTGGCCTGGAGCGACAGCGTTGCCCAGCGCTCGGCCACCCGGGCGACGTCGCGCTGCAGCTCCTCGACAAGGGCGATGCGCTCGGAGAGCGCCAAGCCGGCCCACTCGGTCGCACGGGCGCCCAGCTCCTCCACCGCCAGGTCGAGCGCCTGCCGCGACGACGGCGGCATGATCCCCGCGACTTCCGGAATCGCCGCGCTCCCCCGCCGAATCGCCTCTAACGGCACGACCACCTCCGTTCCCCACCGCGAGCACCGTACTCTACTCCAACGCAAGGCCGGACCCGGACCGGCACCGGGCCAAGCGGACGGCAACGGACTGGCGTCGCCTTGACCAGACCGTCGCGAGGTCCTAGATTTCAAGTACCACGTCACGAGCCCTGGTCATCGTCAGCTGTTTGTTTCTGGCAGCGGCCACCATGGCATCCGCCCAGGGGCGATCCCCGTTCGAGATCGCGCCGTTCATCGGGTACCGCTTTGGCGGCAGCGTGGGCGATACGTTCAGTACGGCGCGCTACGGCATTGACGGCGCCCGCAGCGAGGGTGTGACGATCTCCGTCCCCGTGTACAGCAGGAGGGCCGTCGAGCTCCTGTTCAGCAGGCAGGACACGGGTGTTGAAGTGGCAGGCTTCCCCGGGACGACGCGCCACAACCTCACCATCGAGCACTGGATGGTGGGCGCCGTCGGCGAGTTCCCCGGCGAGAGCGGCCGCGTTCGCCCCTTCGTAGCCGGCTACCTGGGACTGACAAAGATCCGGAGCGGCAACGGCTCCACGACCTCCAACGGCTACGGCTCCGCAGCCTTGGGCGGCGGGATCAAGCTGGATCTGGCGAGGCACGTGGGTGTCCGCTTCGATGCCCGCGCGTACGCCATTTTCGCGAGGCGTGGCGCGGGGGCGATCTGCGGCCCTGCAGGCTGTTCGGTGGCTTTCACCGGCAATGCGATGTTCCAGGGCGAGGTTGCGGCGAGCCTGGTTCTTAAGCTCTGAACGCGAGACACTTTCAAACCACGCGCCGCACCGCCGCCGCTCTACTCGTGAGACAGTTCGTCGGGGCGCACCGGCCGCATGACAAAGCCCGGCCCTTCGATCCAGAGCTGGAGCCAGGGCGCGAGGCGTCGGTGGAGGAACCGCACAGTCATGCGATGCAGCCCGGCCGCCAGGGCGACGTCGCGCGGATCGTCCCCGCCGCCGTTAGTCGCGTCTGGGTCGAACAGCAATTCGCCATCGAGGTCAAGCCCGGCGGTGTCGTCGTAGCGCAGCGAGAGAGTGTACAGGCCATCCGAAGGCACGCGCAGGTACCCGGTGAGCTCGAGGGCAAAATACTCGGTCCGCGCGAAGTCCGGTGTCGCGACCTCGGGCACGACGCCCATCCTTTCGGCCGGCAGCGCGGCAAAATCGGGCAACTCCCTCCACGTTCCCTCGATATAGCGGCACTTCAGGCCCGGCTTCGCGTCCCTGACCGTCACCGGGCGGCGTGGCACGAGGCGCGTGAAGCCCGCCGCAGCCACAAAAGTGTCGTCCAGCCCGGGGGCGAAGGCCCGCGCCTTCACGGTCGTGGATTCGGTCAGCGTGACCGGGCCGCGCGCGACCGGGGACCCCGAGCCCGGCTCGCTGCCGTCGAGCGTGTAGTGCACGACCGCGTGTGGGTTGGGTGACGAGACGTCGACTTTGAGCGGGTCCACGAACACGGCGTGCGCGGCACGAATTCGCACGGCCGACCGCGACGGCCGGTCGAGGAACGGCTGCGCCGCCGTCGCCGCATCGTTGTCGTTGCGTGCCGCGGTGGCGGCGAGGATGCGGACCGCAGGGTCGTTCGGCAGCGTCACGCCCCTGACGCCGCGTGGCAGGTCGATGCGGTAGAGGAACAGCTGCGTGAAGGCATAGGCTTCGTTGTTCCCGTCCATGTCGTGGCGATGGGTCCCGAGCCAGCCGACCCGCGCCGGCTTGGCAAACGCCGGCACGATGTCCGCGGGGTCGTCGTGGCGCAAACCCCCGTTGAGCCGGTTGTCCCAATGGCCGATTGGTTCTGCCCAGTCCTGCACCCAGAGCGACACCGTGGCGCCGTCGATGCCAAAGGCAGCCTCACGGTCGCCGATTGCTGTCGCCAGGAAGTACAAACGGTTCCACTCGCCCGCGGGAATCTCAAGGCGCTGGCCGCGGCAGGTCAGCACGTTCGCCTGCCCCGGCTGCTTCGGGCCGATGCTGAAGCTGATCCCCGCAACCGACACCGTCTCGGGCAGCAGCTCGCCGGCAATCGTGTGCCCCATCCCGTCGAAATCGCCGTCCGTGCCGCCATCCAGCGTGATGCCGTCCAGATCGAAGACCAACGGCACCCGCACTCCCGTGGCTACTGAAAGGCGCGTGGGCGCTTGCGCCAGCCGGAGCGCAAAGGTACGCGGCTGGTACGGCGCAAACGGGACGACCAGCGTTCCGCCCTCGAGCTTCGCCGGCGCCTTCGTGCGGGGATCCGTTGCCGCCAGGGGCTCCTCGGCGGCGTTGAGCTCGCGCACGGCGACGATGGGGCGAGCCATCAGAACCCGGACAGCCTCGACGGGACGGCCGGCGAACTCCTCCGCGCGCACCACAAGCTCGTCGCTCTGCTCCGCCTTCTTGAGCGCGCGCAACGCCACCGATGGGAGCGCGGCGCCGCCCTGTGAGGTGTGAACCTGCGCGAGGGAGAACCCCCGGCCCAGGGCGCCAGCGTGCTTCGGCGCCTGCCAGGCGAGGAGTGGCTGGTTGAGCCGGTCCGCCTCCCACGCCACTGCGCCCTCGCGCCACCCGCCTGCGTGGCCTGCGAGCGCGTAGACGACACGGTGCCGGCCGAGGTCCTGCGAGGCCTGATCCTCGACCCACCGCCACTTTTTCTCCTTGATCCCCGGAGTGTGCAGGAGGGTGAGGCGCAGCGTCCCCACGTCCGGGTGGTCCCAGCCGTACTTGCTGTCGTTCAGGATCGCCACGCCGTAGCGGGCGTCCGGAGCCGTGAGGTCCGCCCACTGCTGCGCAGGCACCTCGTACAGCTTGGGTGTGCTCACCCCGCGCTCGATTGTCCCGAGGCCCAGGTCATAGGTGGCCAGCTCGTTTGCCGTGGCGAGCGGGAATGCCGCCTTGAGCAGCGTTCGCTTCGTGCGCCAGTCGATCTCGGTTTCGACCTCGACCCGGTCGCCGGCGCTCCCCGCCGCCAGACGGATCGTCTGTACGAACGAAGACCCCTCGGTCTCACGGGCCACCTCGAGCGCCACACGGGCTGGGCCGGACTCGACGACCCGAAGCTGCGCCGGCCCACAAACCACCGCCCAGGGGCTCGCGGTCAGATCGGCGTACTCCACCTCCCAGGCTGGCCACTTGGACGGCTCATCGCGGAGAAGCTGGAGCTGGATCGGCCTTGTCAGGAGCTCTCTGCTCTCGCGTTTGTCGTGGATCGAGACGATGTCCCCGTTGGCGCCGACCTCGACGCGGTAGCGGGCGTTCTCGATGATCGAACCCTGGATCGAGAGGCCAGTCTGCCCCGCGCCCGGCACAGCGGCCGCCTGCACGTCGAACACCGCAAAACCGACCGATGGCACCGCGGCAAGAAAAACGACGTGGGCGGCCTTCCCATCGGCGCGCACGACCTGCGCCGGGACCTCGCTGCCGTCCGCGGCCAGGACCCGCACGGCACCGGGGGCCGGACCGTCGAAGATGACGTCCGCTTCGACGATGTCCTCGCGCGGGATCGAGAGCGGATTGTAGACGACGAGCGGCACGCCCTTCGCCCGGGTGTCCATGGCCCGAACGACCGCACCCACCGAATCGGAGAGCACGCCCGCGAGCTGGTTGGCCACGATCGTCTCGTCGTTCCAGGAGAACTCGTACGCCTCGGGGATGCTCGTGCCGGTGAGGTCGTCGTGAAACTGGTGCCAGAGGAAGCGCACCCACGCCTCGCGCAACACGTCGCGCGGATACGACGCCCCGCCGAGCCAGTCTGCGGCCACGGCGGCCCGTTCCGCCGCGTCGGCCAGCCGCTCATTCTTCCGGTTGAAGCGCTTCATCGCCGCCTGCGACGTGTAGCAGCCGGCCCCATGGCTGGTCATGAGCAGCTCGCCGCGGTAGCGGGGGAGCTTTCCCAGGCTCGCGGCGTCGGCACCCTGCGTGAGGTCGCGGGCAAGCTGGTCCGAAGCGGTGCTCCTGACCGTGACCGGTCCCTTGCCCGCGATTGCCTTCTCGAGCCAGGCCACCGAGGCGTCATCCGGCGCCCCTCCCACGTCGCCGACACCGAAGTACCTCATCCCGACGTACAGGCCGGAGGCGTTCCCTGCCCGATCGACAGCCTCAAGGACCTTGGGATCGGCGGAAGGATCGCGGTCGATGAGAGCCGCGTAGTCGCCCGGGTTGAGGGCCGCCACAAGGTGCGAGCCGTCCACTCCCTCCCAGAGCCCGACATCGAACGGCACACCGACCGAGGAGCCCCAGGTCAGCTTCTGCGACGAAAACCCGACAAGCCCGCTGTGGGCCGCGATGCCGGGCAGGGCGAAGCCAAAGCCGAAGCAGTCGGGCAGGAACACATCGCGGCTTTGCCTGCCAAACTCCCGGTTAAAAAACCCGTTGCCGTAGAGCGCCTGGCGGAACAGCGACTCCGGCGAGGGCATGTTGGTGTCCACAGCGTCCACCCAGCCCCCCGCCACCCGCCAGCGCCCCTGCGCGACGTACCCTTTGAGGCGCTCGTACTCAGCCGGGTAGTACTCCTTCGCCAGCATGTAGCGGAACGCGCCCTCGAAGCTGAAGGTATAGTCGGGGTACCTCTCGAAGAGGGCGAAGTTGTCGCGCAGCGTCGCCGGGACGAACTTCTCGATGGTGTCGCGCACCGTCCAGCGCCACTGCGTGTCCAGGTGTGCGGTGGCCACCACATAAAGCGTGCGCGGCGGCTCCCCCTTCTCATCCGCAGCGAACGCCAGCGCCGCGACAAGAACGAGACCCACAAAGCCCAGGACGATGCTCGACCTTTTCATGTGTGACTCCCCCCCCCGGAACGCCCGCCGCACCTCACCCGCCTGAGCCCTGAGACCGCCCCCGCCGGCGCATCCCGCGCTGCTTGAGCCTATCGAGCAGGACCGCGCCCAGGATCACGAGCCCAAGGACTACCTTCTGTGTGTAGCTCTCCACGTGGGTGAGGTTCATGCCGTTCTGGATAACCGCGATGATAAAGGCGCCGACCAGCGTACCGGGAATCGTGCCCTCCCCGCCGGACAGGCTGGTCCCGCCCACCACCACGGCCGCGATCACGTACAGCTCGTACATCACGCCGTAGGTGGGCGCCCCGCTGCGCAGCTGTGAGGCCATCACTACTCCGCCGAGTCCGGCGAGCGCCCCGCAGGCGGCGTAGACGAACAGCAGCACGGCCGCGACCCGCACGCCCGCCAGTCGCGCCGCTTCCGCATTCCCGCCCACCGCGTAGATGTACCGGCCCAGCGTCGTCCTCGCCATGAGCACGTGCGCGGTCGCGTACAGCACGCCCATGAGCAGCACGGCCCAGGGGATTCCGAGCACCGGGTCGGCCCCCCGCCCGAGCAGAACGAAACTCTGAGGGAGGCGATAGACCGGCCGTCCTGCTGAGATGATGTATGCGAGCCCACTCGCCACCTGCATCACCGCGAGGGTCGCGATGAACGGTGGCACCTTGAAGCGCGTGATCATCACCCCGGAGAAGGCACCGATCGCGCCGCACAGCACCATCGTCGCCATCCCGCCCAGTATCATCGCGGCCGTGCCGGCTCCCTCGCCCCCCATCCTGCCGATCAGCGAGGCGGTGACCACCGCTGCCAGGGCGATGAGGCTGCCGACCGAGAGGTCGATCCCGCCGGTCACGATGACCATCGTCATACCCACAGCGAGGATCGCGATCACCGCGATCTGGTTGGCGACGTTTCGGAGGTTCTCCGGCAGCAGGAAAGTCGGCCAGCGGTACGAGGCGGGGATGAGCACCCGTGCGCCGGCCAGCGCCGGCAGCTGCTCCAGGATGCTCCTCACCACCCCCGCCGAGGCCTGGGTGGTCGCAATCACGCACCGCGTGACGCCCTGCTCCGCCAGACGACCGAGTGCGGTCCGCGCCTCGGCCGGGTCGCCGGTCACGACCAGCGGCACCACTCCTGTCCGCTCACGAACCCGTCGGGCGAGGGTGTCGGCGAAGCGCGCGTCCTCATCGCCGCCACGACCGACGATGACCACCGTGGCGCCCTCGAGTTGTGTGCCCTCGAGCTGACGCGCCACCGAGCGCGCCGCGGCCTCGCCGCCGGGCTGCTGCTCCTGGATCGTCGCGACGGAGAAAAACACTGCCAGAAGCACCAGCACCCCCAGCATCCCGTACGCGCGGAGCAGGCGGGAGAGAACAGAGGGACCGCGTTCACCAGTGTCGGTCATGCTCACCCCACCGCCAACCGGAGCACCTGCTCCTGCGTGGCGGCTGCGGCCTCCGGGATCTCGCCGACGACCCGCCCGCCGTGCATGACCAGGATGCGGTCGCTCATGCCGAGCACCTCGGGCAGGTCGGAGGAGATCATCACGATCGCCTTGCCCCGGGCGACCAGCTCGTTGATGAGTAGGTAAATTTCGTGCTTGGCGCCCACGTCGATGCCGCGGGTCGGCTCGTCGAAGATCAACACCCGGGAGTCGCGCTCCAGCCACCGGGCGAGCAACAGCTTCTGCTGGTTTCCGCCGGAGAGGTCCCGGGCGGGCTGTGCAGGGCCGGCGACGCGGATCCTGAGGCCAGCGACGAACCGCTCGAACTCTGACAGCTCCTTCCCTCTTCGAACCCACCCCCAGGGTGACCAGCGGTCAAGGTTCGGGAGGGCGAAATTGTCGCGTGCCGAGAGACCGAGCACCAGTCCCTGCGCCTTGCGGTCCTCGGTGAGGAGGCAGACCCCGTTTCGGATCGCGTCGCGAGGCGTGCGGATCGCCACCGGCCGGCCGTCCAGCAGAATCTCCCCCCTGTCCACCGGGTCCGCGCCGAAGATCAGCCGGGCGAGGTCCGTGCGCCCCGCTCCCACCAAACCGGCGATCCCCAGCACCTCTCCTGCGCGAATCGACAACGAGGCGTCCCTCACCCGCCCACCCGAGAGGTTGCGCACGACCAACACCTCAAGGCCAGGCGCGATGTGAACCTTCGGGAACTCCTGGTCCAGCGGGCGCCCCACCATCAGCTCAACCAGTCGCTCGCGGGTCAGTTCGCAGGCCGGCCACGTCCCGAGGGTGGCGCCATCGCGCATCACCGTTACCCGGTCGGCGATCGCCATGACCTCGTCCAGGCGGTGGCTGACGAACAAGATCCCGATTCTGCGTCCCCGCAGCTCGCGCATCACCCCGAACAGGCGCTCCACTTCACCCGAGGCCAGCGCCGCCGTGGGCTCGTCCATCACCAGCAGACGCGCCTCGGCGAGGAGCGCTCTAGCAATCGCTACGAGCTGCTGCTGTGCCACTTCCAGGTCCCCCACTCGAACGCCTGGATCGACGTCCACCCCCATCCGAGTGAGCACCTCCCGTGCACGCTTGCGCTCCTCGGTAGCGGCAATGAAGCCGAGGTGCGTCGCCTCCCGGGCGAGGAAGAGGTTGGCCCGCACCGAGAGGGCGGGTACCATATCCAGCTCCTGGTAGATCGCGGCGATTCCCGCCCCGGCAGCCGCCAGCGGCGAAGGCCAGCGTGCAGTCGAACCGTTCAGCTCGACCGTGCCTCCATCCGCCTGGTGCGCGCCGGTCACGATGCGGATCAGAGTGCTCTTCCCCGCCCCGTTCTCACCAACCAGCGCATGCACCTCGCCCGCGCGCACGTCCAGGCTCGCGTCGCGGACCGCCAGCACGCCGGGGAACTCTTTCCGGATGCCTTCCAGACGGAGCAGGGGTGCGCCGGCGTTCGGCACCGCACTCTCACTTCCCGGCGACGGCATCATCCTTCGTGAACAGCCTGCAGGGAATGAGGTGCATCGGCGCCACCTTTTCGCCGGCCATGTACGCGGCGATGGTTTTGATCGTCTCCTCGCCGATGGCGTGTGACTGCTGCACGACGTCGGCGTAGATCTTCCCGTCGCGGATGGCCTGCCGGGCCTCCGGCATCGCGTCGAAGCCCACGATCGCGACGCGGCCGAGCCGGCCGGCCTTTTCGACCGCAGCAAGCGCCCCCAGAGCCGAGTCGTCGTTGATGCCGAAGATGCCGTCCAGGTCCGGATGCGCCTGCAGGATGTCCTCCGCGGTTCGGAACGCCGCATCCTTCATCCCCCGGCCCGAGAGCTTGGCTACAACGCGGATGCCCGTCTGCAACGCAACCTCGTCCTCGAAACCGCGCACCCGCTGAATGACAGACTCTACCTCCGGATGGTCGATGATCGCGATCTTCCCCTTCCCGCCCAGGGCACGTGACAGTGCCTGTGCCGCGAGCCGTCCACCCTCGACGTTGTCGGATGCGATGTGCGAGACCACCGAGACCCCCTCGGCCAGAACTGCGATGTCAGCCGTGAACACCGGAATGCCAGCGCGGTTCGCGGCCTGGACCGAGGTGCCGATCGAGTTGGAGTCGCACGGGCAAACCACGATCGCCGACACCTTGTCGACGATGAAGTTCTCAACCTGGTCCTTCTGGCGGGCCACGTCGAACTCGCCGGACTGCACGTTCAGCTGGTACCCGTGCGCCGCCGCCTCGGCCGCGAGCCCGGCCTCCAGGTCCTGGTAAAACGGGTGCGTGCGGGTCAGCAGCGACACACCGATGCGAACCTGTGCTCGCGTCTCGGCAGCGGGTGCCTTGCCTTCGCGCTTCCCGCCACCGCAACTGGACGCCGCCAACCCAACGAAGAGCGGCGCGGCCAAGACGGCGGCCCAGCAGGCAGCTGTGATTTTCGTCCGGTGCATCGGTCCCCCGTTTCGAGAAGCACGAGCCGTGCGTCGCGTGCGATCGCGCTCGGCTCACCGTTCGAAGCGTGCCGTCATTGCCCCGACGATACCACCGCCCGGCCCACGGTCAAGGTTGACGCACCGGCC
>MEKI01000043.1:11196-13609 GCA_001766905.1 Acidobacteria bacterium RBG_13_68_16 | reverse complement strand
ACGGTAGTGGATCACGCGGCGGACCGGGTCGTGGACGATGTTCCACACCGAGGCGGGCCCCTGGGAGACGCTGTCGAGGATCGCAAACGCGTCGTCGCTTAGGCCGGGCTTACCCCGGTCCTCACGAGCGGCGCGGCCGGCGAGCGCCGAGGCGCGGACGAAGCGCTCGAGGGAACCCACGCTACCCGGGATCGGCATCGTCCCGCCGAACCCAGCATGCTGCCCGAGGAAAGCGCGTGACTCTCCGTAGGTGCTGTTGGTGAGGGTTCGGACCGGCATTGCCGCGCCTGTCGTGAGCACCATCTCGCCGTCGAGGAACTCCACCGCGACGCACGCGGCCGTGCGGTCGCACAATAGGTAGTGCACTCGTGCGGTGCCGGAGTCGACCCGAACGTCCTCCGCGTGCTCCACCACTTCGGCGACGGTGGCCCAATTGTCGAGCTGGTACTGGATCCACTGCAGGTCCGGAACAACCGGCCGTTCGTCCGGGGCCGGGTAGCGAGTCTCGTCGAGCCACATGACCTCGACAACCAGCCCCGCCTCGTTCATTCCGCTCGCCGGCAGCTCGCGGCCGTACTGGTTGAAGGTCACGCTGCCGAAGCGCGACACCCAACCCGCGAGCCGGCGACCAGACACCGAGCGCATGGCGTATTTTGCGAGGCCGCGGGGGTTGACGATGATCAGCCCGTGCCCCATGTGAAAGTCGTAGCTCTTGGCAACAGCGACCTCGCCCTGGCGCTCGAGGAGGACCGTTGTGCAGGCCCCGGCGGCTGCAGGAGCCAGCGCGATTGCGATCGCTGCGACCGCCGCCAGGTAAGGCACGGCCGATCGAACCAAACGGTGGCCGCGGCGCCGGCCCCAAGTGGCGTCGGGAGGCACGCTTGGATTGTACGAGCTTGCAGAAACGAAGTTCTCACCGCAGGTGCCTCCGCTGTCGAGAACGGCGCGTTTTGTGTAGTATTCGTTCCAATTTGGACTCGCGTTCGCTTGTGATGGCTGCTGCCGGGGTCGCATTACTCCTCGGTTTTGCCTGTTCGCCGAGCCGACCCCGCGGTGCGACGCCCTCGCAACGCGCCGAGCACGCAGCTCACTCCCGACGCCCGTTCGCCCGTCTGACCCTCGACGATATCTCGGCCGGACTCCGCAGCATGGGAGACCCGGCCGCGGCCTTGCGGCTCTCACGCGTCACCTTGGTCGGGGCGCTCGAGTTCCCGGAGGGTGGGGATCGCCTCGCGGTCGAGGAAGTCGCCGCCTGGCCGGACCGGTACGAGCTGCGGCTCCGGAGACCTCCCGGGCGCCCCCCTGTCGTCGCTTTGACGGGGGCCGGCCTCCGACTGAGCCTCCCTCCCGGCTGGCCGCTCTCGTTCAAGCCGACCGAGGGGTTCGCCCGGCTCAGGCTGCGCTCGCTGTTCATCCTCAGGCACGCGGCGCAGGCGCTCGCCACCGGTGGTAGCATGGCCGCAACCAACTACCCGGTCGAGGGTGTTGCCGCGGTGCAGGCCCGAGATCAGTACGGCACGTTCAGGATCATCTGGGGTGGGGTCAAGGGAGGCATGCTGGCGATCGAAGACGAGTCGGCACGCGTGCACTTCCCGGCGTTCTTCCGCGCCGGCCCGTGGTTTCTCCCCGCCATGCAATCCTACGAGTCGAACGGCAGGATCTCGACGGTGCTCTACGTGACATCCATCGAAACCGAGCCTGAGCGATGAGACCAGATTCGATCGCGGTTCTTTTCGGCACCAGCGCACCTTGAGGGAGGAGAGACAATGACGCGAAACCGGACGTGGGTCATGGCCGCGGTGCTGGTGCTTCTGACGGTTTTCTCTTCGTACCTGCTCGCGGTGTTCGTCAACGGCGGCTTCGAGACCGGGGACTTCACCGGCTGGACGAAGTCGTCCTATCTGAATCCGGGCCTGGTCGGCACCCAGCCGTACAGCGGCGCGAGCATCACGCGCAATCCCGGCGGCGACACCAATGAGTCCGTTATCGTCACGGCGGTCACCCCCGAAACCGGGGTCGACGGGGAGCTCGGTCCGACTGCCTCCCTCAAGTACCCCAAGTTTGGGGTGTACTCGGCACGGGTCAACAGCACTACCCCAAACCAGCACTCGAACTCGATCGTGCAGCAGGCCACGATGGCCAGCGCAGATGTGGACCCCTCCGATGGACTTGTCCACATCCGTTTCGCCTTCGCTCCCGTCCTCGAAAACCCCGGGCATGGAGCCGCCCAACAGCCGTACTTCTACGTCGGGGTCCGCAACGTGACCCGCTCGAACGCACTCCTCTACGAGTCGCTCAACTTCTCCAACGAGCCTGGCGTGCCGTGGAAAACCTCGCCTATCAACCCCGGTACGCTGTACACGGACTGGCGGATTGGCGACATCGCGCCCGGCAACTCGCAGCTCGCGGTCGG
>MEKI01000043.1:8554-11181 GCA_001766905.1 Acidobacteria bacterium RBG_13_68_16 | reverse complement strand
AGACGGTCCCCCCGCAGACGACCTTCGCGTCGGTCTCCGACACGACCAACTGCAGCGAGGCAGCCGGGGTCGTGACCTGCAACTTCGGCACCCTAGCTGCTGGTGGGTCAGGCACTTTCCAGGTCGCCGTGACCGTGAACGCCGGGGCCACGGGGTTCATCAACAACGGCAACTACACGATCGAGGGTACCGGCATCGGTCCGACGCTCGGACCGCTGGTTTCGGTGCCTCTGACGGGCCCCTCAACAGACATCGCGATCGTCAAGACGGCTCTGCCCGCCCTGATCATCCCGCCGGGTGGGAATCTGACCTACACGCTTAATGTCACCAACAACGGCCCCGCCGTTGCACAAAACGTCGCCGTGACCGACAACCTGCCAGCAACCGTAACGTTGGTCTCCGCGACGCCCAGTCAGGGTGTTTGTACCGGTGTGTCCAACATCACGTGCAACCTGGGAAACATCAACTTTCCGGGGACGGCAACTGTCACGATCGTCGTGCAGCCGATCCAGCTCGGCCAGATCTCCAACACCGGGAGCGTTTCCGGCTCCTTCGTCGACCTCGACCCGAGCAACAACTCCTCGACTGCCAACGCACAGAACGGCAACCCAGAGGCGATCCCGCTCCTCGGTCTGCCAGGCGCGGCTGTCCTGATAATCCTGCTGCTCGTGCTCGGAGTGCTGCTCGTTTCGAAGAGGCTGTAGGGCAGCTCCGATTTCGGGCAAGGCGCGCAGCCGGTTTCTCGCGAGCGCCGGGTCGGGCTCATACCCCGGCCTGGCGCTCTTCCTTCATTCGAAGTGGACGAAAGTCGGACCGTCAGTGCTGGCAACGGACGGATTGTCGGCGCCTCAGGCGCGGCGGCGCCAGTAGGCGTAGGCCGGCAGGCCGAGCGCCACGAGGCCCAGCCCCCACAGCGACTCGAGCGGCCGCTCGCTCAGCGTGTTCACGACCAGGAGCCCGCACGCAAGGATGAACAGCGCCGGAACCACGGGGTACCCCCACACCCGGTACGGGCGCGGGAGATCGGGCCGGGTGCGGCGCAGGACGAAGACCGCAGTGCCGGTCGCCACGTGGAAGAGCGTCACGGCGAACATCGAGTAGGTGTAGAGCTGGCTGAACGTTCCGGAGAGGGTGAGGATTGCCGACCACCCGCCCTGGGCGAGCAGGCAGTTGCCGGGCGTCCGGTAGCGCGGGTGCACCTCGGCGAGGGCGCGGAAGAACAGCCCATCCTGCGCCATCGGCAGGTAGATGCGCGCGGCGTAGAGGATGGTCGCGGCGAGGCACCCGAAACTCGAGACCAGTACCACGAGCGACACCAGCCGCGCCCCGACCGCCCCGAAAAGCGCCGCCGCTGCGCTCTCCCCGATGCGCGGTGAAGCCGCGATTGCCTCGACAGGCAACGCCCGCAGGTAGACCACGTTGAGGAGGGTGTACATCACCATCACCGCGGCGGTCCCCCAGAGGAGCCCCCGCGGCAGGTTGCGCTCGGGCTGCCGGACCTCCCCCGCCGACAGGACGAGCCCGTACCAGCCGTCGTAGCCCCAGAGGGCGGCGATCAACCCGACCCCGAAAGCGGCGACGACGCCGGCCGAGGGCAGTGGAGGCTGAAGCGCGGGCTGCACCTTCGGGACCACGAGGAGCCCGAGCGCCGCGAAACCAACGACCGCGCCCACCTTGAGGACGGTCATCAGGTTCTGCACCCACGCCCCCTCCCTCAGGCCCACGTAGTTGATGGCGGTCAGCCCGAGGATCGCCGCTGATGCCGCCACCTGCCCACCCGAGAGCGTCCAGGTCCACGATCCCAGGGGCACCGCCACGAGCACGTGCTGCGTCGAGAACCACGGAAGGAAGCTCCCCAGGTACTCGCCGAAACCGACGGCAATAGCCGCGATCCCTCCCGACATGATCACGAGAAAGCTGGCCCAGCCAAAGAGGAACCCCGGGAGTGGGCCGTAAGCCTCCCTGAGGAAGTGGTACATGCCGCCGGCGCGAGGGAAGAGCACCCCGAGCTCGGCGTAGGTCAGCGCGCCGGCCAGTGTGAGGAGCCCGCCGACGAGCCACACGAGGAGGATCAGACCGGGATACGGCAGGTATTTGGCAATATCTCCGGTTGTGATGAAGATCCCGGTTCCGACCATGGCACCGATCGTTAGCAGGGCCCCGTCCCAGGGCCCCAGGCCCCGGACGAGCTGCGGAGAGCGCCCAGATGTTGTCTCAGCCAATGCTCGCGGTCCCTGGCAGAAGCGTGTTCGTTGTTTCACCTGGGTGCGCGACGACACGGCTCCGTCTTCCACGCCTTTCGGACTTCCGGCCAGCCTGCGCACCGCGTTGTGTGCGACCGCCAGGCGTTACGCTGCCCTCGTTGCCCGAGCGGTGCGCGGGAATCCACGCACGCACGGTCCGTACCACGTCCGGGGCGATCAGCGCGGCAAACATCGCGAGCAGCCCCCAGGAAAAGACGCCGAAGATGACCTGGGTGTCGCTCGTGAACAGGGCGGCCACGAGTGTCACGGCGTTGACGCCGAGCACGCCGACGGCGCCGTCACTCCCGCGCCGGAGCGCGAGCACGCTGAGGACGACCCAGTAGTAGCAGGAGAGGACAAGCCCGGCAAAGACGGCGGCGACTC
>MEKI01000043.1:1912-8535 GCA_001766905.1 Acidobacteria bacterium RBG_13_68_16 | reverse complement strand
GGGCGCGCGCGCCGCCGCCGCGACCGCAGCCCCCGCAACCAGCAGCAATGCGACAGCCAGGTAGAAGGGACGGCGCTCCTTCTGCGCTCGGTTCATCTCTCCCTGCCACATGCCCCAGCGCTGCGGGAGGGGCAATGAAGCCGGGATCCGGCTGACCATCGTCTGCGGCGTCGTGAGGAACACGAGCTCGAGGCCGACCGTGTTGGTGCTCCAGGTGCCGTGGTGCTTCTCGATGTTGTGCGCGAACTCGGACCACGCCGCGAACCCCCTGCCGGTGAGTGCGCCCGCGAAGAAACAAACGGCGGCGCTCGCGAGGAATCCCGCGGTGAAACGCCGTGCCCACGAGAGGCCGGAGCGCCGCACCAGATCCCTGACCGCGACAGCCGCGACGCCGACCAGGAGCAGCCCGGGAAACAGCCGCACCGATGCGGCATAAGCGAGCAGGGCGCCCGCGGCGGCGAATCGGCGACGCTTCAGCAGGCAGGCGCCGACCACGACCGCGGCGAGCCAGTCGTACCGGAGAAAGGCGCCGCCCACCCAGGCCCACCGCCACGGGTACCCGGCCCCGAAGAGGATGAGTGCCGTTGCTCCGACGGCGCTCCCGTGGGTTTTGAACACCACGACGAACATCACCGCAAGGATCAGCCAGTCCAGCAAGGCGAGGAGAGGAACGGTGGTGTCGTTCAGCGGCAACCACGAATTGAACAAACGTCCGACGAATGTCCAGGCCGGCGTGGGGTTGTACCCGTGGTCGAGGCGGATGTCGTTGAGGGTGCGCGAAAACTTGGGAGCAAGGAAGGTGGCGTGGTCGGCGACGAAGGCGCGCCAGCGTTCAGGGGTGAATCGCCGCAGCACCGCCTCGCGGTGCTCATCGACGGCGCGCACCGGCTCCATCGTGTTGGTCCGAAGGTCGCGGATCACCCGCGGCAACGGGAGGCCGGGCGCGGACTCCGCCTGAGCCGCGACCGACGCCTCGTAGAGTCCGTCGTACCCCAGCTCGGGAAAGTACTTGGCGCCGAGCTGATAATGAAAGTTCTCGCCGAAGTGGGTGAACCTCCCGCCGTGGAACTGGAAGAAATTGCAGGAGGCACCGGCGGCGACAAGCGCGAGCAGACCGAGCGCGGCACCGGCCTTCTCAAGCTCGGCCTGCCCGCGGCGGCGCCAGAGGAGCACCCCGATCGCCGCCACTGTCAGGACCAGCTTGACGAGGACCTCGCTGTGCTCGGACACGGCCGGATGATAGCCGAAGCTTCGCCGTGTGAGGGGTTCTTGCCGCAAAGCGGCGGTCACGCTACCCTCCGGCCCGGACCAGGGGGACTCTGATGACACGAATGACATTAGGACTTGCCGGGGCAGCTTTTCTCATCGTGGCGCTCGCGGCGGGCGCGGCCGAGGTGGCTGCCACGATCGCTGCGGGCGATTCGGCCATAGACAAGCTGGACCTCGAAGCGGGGATCGCGGCCTACCGCAGCGCTCTCGAAGCCGACCCGGGAAGCTACGAGGCCGCGTGGAAGCTCGTACGGGCGCTGACCGACAAGGCGACGCTCTCGAAGGTGCCGAGCGACCAGAAGGGCCTCTGCGTCGAGGCCGAGAACCTCGCTCGGAAGGCGGTCAGCCTCTCCCCCTCGGACGCGAACGGCCACGCCTACCTCGCGGTCGCGGTCGGCAAGCTGGCCCTGTTCGAGGGCGGCAAGCGCAAGGTCGAGCTCTCGAAGGAGGTCAAGGCCGAGGCCGAGAACGCCCTCCGGCTCAACCCCGACGACGACGTGGCCCTTCACGTCTTGGCAATCTGGAACCGCGAGATGGTCGAGCTCGGCTGGTTCCTGAAGAGCTTCGCGCAGCTCCTGTACGGGAAGTTTCCGCCGGCCTCGCTCGATGTGGCGATCACCGACCTGCGCCGCGCCACCGAGCTGAAGCCGGACGTCATCCCGCACCACGTCGAGCTCGGCATCACGCTCGCCTCGGCAAAGCGCTGGCCCGAGGCGAAGGCCGAGCTCGACAAGGGGCTTGCCCTGCCCACGGCCTGGGTGACCGACGATCACTACCGCGCCCTCGCGCGTGCGAGCCTGCCCCAGGTGCGGTCCCACCTCAAGTAGCGCCGGGGGCCTGCCACACGCGCGTCGGACCCACGGGCGGTGACGCAAGCCACGTCAATCCGTGTGTTTGGAAACACCGAGGCGGGTGCTAGGGTTACGGGAACGTGGGGGCGAGACCGTGACCGGCAACACCCTGGCTGATCGTGGCGTGCGGACGAATCGATGAGGAAGGCACGTCACGCCCCCACCATCCGCGCCGTCGGTCGAGCGCTCCCGAAGCACTATGCCGACCAGGAAACACTGATCGCCACGTTCCGCGACGCCTGGGCCGGCGCACACTTCAACGTCGAGCGCCTGGAGGAGCTCCACCGGGCGGTCCAGGTCTCGGGCCGACACCTCGCCGTTCCGATCGAGCAGTACAAAGAGCTCGTCTCCTTCGCCCGCCGCAACGAGGTTTGGACGGACGTCGCGGTGGACCTCGGGGAGGTGGCGGTGCGTGACGCCCTCAAGCGCGCGGACCTCGAGCCGCGGGACGTCGACCACCTCTTTTTCGTGACCACCACGGGCATCGCGACGCCCAGCATCGACGCTCGCCTCACTAACCGACTGGCCCTGAGGCCGGACGTTCGGCGCACGCCGATCTTCGGGCTGGGGTGCGCGGCGGGGGCCGCGGGCATCGCTCGCGCCGCGGACTACCTGCGGGCGTATCCCGACCGTGTCGCCGTGCTGCTCTCGGTGGAGCTGTGCTCGCTCACCCTGCAGCGCGACGATTTCTCGATCCCAAACATCATCTCGTCGGGGCTCTTCGGTGACGGCGCGGCCGCGGTCGCCCTCACCGGCGCGGCGCACGCCGCCTCGGGAGACGCTGCCGGGCCGAGAGTGACGGCCACCGGATCGGTCTTCTACCGGGACACGGAAAGAGTGATGGGGTGGGACATCGTCGACACCGGCTTCAAGGTCGTCCTCTCGGCCAAGGTGCCCGACGTGGTGCACGAGCACGTGCGGGCCGATGTGGACGCCTTCCTCGCAGCGCACGGTCTCGAGCGCGCCCGCATCCGGCACTGGATCGCCCACACCGGCGGGCCCAAGGTCCTGAAGGCCTTCGAAGAGACGCTCGAGCTGCCTGCAGACGCGCTTGCCCGCTCGTGGAAGTCGCTTCGCGAAACCGGCAATCTCTCGTCGGCCGCCGTGCTCTTCGTCCTGGGGGAGCTCCTGGACTCCCATGAGGCACAGAAGGGTGATCATGGCCTCCTGATGTCGATGGGGCCAGGGTTCTTCTCGGAGCTGGTGCTGCTGCAATGGTGACGTCGGTCGCGCTCTACCTGGTCTTCCTGGCCCTGCTGTACGCCGAGCGGGGCATAGAGCTCCTCGTTTCACGCCGGCACGCGCGCCTGGCGTTCGACGCCGGGGGGATGGAGACGGGCCGGGGACAGTACCGCGTGATGGTCGCGGTCCACGCGCTCTTCCCATTCGCCTGCGGGGGCGAGGTGCTTGCGTTGCACCGTACCTTCCCCGGCGCCCTCGGGTTCGCCGCCCTGGCCGCGGCGCTCGCCGCCCAGGCCCTGCGCTGGTGGGCGGCCGCGACCCTCGGCCCGCGCTGGAGCACGCGCATTATCGTGGTGCCGGGCACCCGGCCGGTGACCTCGGGCCCCTACCGGTACGTTCGCCACCCCAACTATCTCGCGGTGATGCTCGAGGCGATGACCGTGCCGCTGATCCACGCCGCCTGGCTCTCTGCGATCGTCTTCGTGGCTGCGAACGCGGCGCTCCTGAGCGTTCGGGTCCCGGCCGAGGAGCGCGCCATGGGTGAGGAGTACTCCCGCGCGTTTGCGGGTCTACCCAGGTTCGTTCCGGGAGGACGGGATGCCTGACCTCAGGGCGGAGATCCTGGACGAGGTTCGTCAGACCCTCTCGGCAGAACTGGAGATCTCGGAACCGGTGGAGCTGCACCACGGGCTCGCCAGGGACCTCGGCATGGACTCTATGGGCGCCATCGTGCTGGCCGTGGGGCTCGAGGACCGTTTCCGCATCAAGCTCTCCGACGTTGACGCCGGCGCGGTCGTCACGGTCAAGGATCTCGTTGACCTCGTGGAGCGGAGAGTGCGAGCGGCACCGAAGGAGGACAAGCCCAAGGTCGACCGCCGTCCGGGGGGCCGGTGAAAGGACCGCCGCTCCCCGCCCCCGAGCACCGCACCGTCAACGACGCGCTGATGGCCGCGGCACGGACCCAGTCAGGGATCACGTTTGTGGACCTCCACGAACGGGAGACGTTCCTCGCGTTCACCGAGATCCAAGCCCGCGCCGGGCGGGTCGCGGCGGCCGTGCGTCGAGTGGGGGTCTCGTCCGGCGACCGGGTCGCGGTGGTCTTCCCGACCTCCCCCGCCTTCATGGATGCCTACTTCGGCGCTCTCCTCGCGGGTGCGGTGCCGGTCCCGCTCTACCCTCCGTTCCGCCTGGGCCGGCTGCCCGAGTACCACGACTCCACGTCCAGGATGATCAAGGCGGTCGGCGCGAGCCTGGTTCTGGCGGACGTTCGGACCCGCAGGTTCCTGGGCCAGGCGATCGAGCTCTCCCGCCCGCGGCTCGGCTGTCGGACGCTCGACGAGCTGGCGTCGGAAGGCAACGAGGAGTTTCGGGCCGCGGTGAGTCCCGAGGACCTCGCGCTCATCCAGTTCTCGTCGGGCTCGACGAGCGATCCAAAGCCGATCGCGCTTTCCCACCGCAACCTGCTCGCGCAGCTCGCGGTCATCAAGGGGATGCTGCCTCCGGAAGACCGCGTCCCTCAGCGCGGCGCGTCGTGGCTGCCGCTCTACCACGACATGGGCCTCATCGGCTGTCTCCTCCTCGCGGTGTACCACCCGGGTCCGGTGACGCTCATCTCTCCAGAGCACTTCCTCGTCCGGCCGGCACTCTGGCTGCGGGCGATCGCCCGCCACCGCGCCACCCTTTCGGTGGCACCGACGTTCGGCTACGCGATCTGCGCAAAGCGGGTGCGGGACGAGGAACTCGAGGGCATGGACCTCTCGAGCTGGCGGCTCGCCGTCTGCGGCGCCGAGCCCGTGTCCGAGGAGTCCCTCGACCGGTTCGCTCAACGCTTCGCCAGGTTCGGCTTCGACGCGTCGGCGCTGCGACCGGTCTATGGCCTCGCCGAGGCCTCCCTGGCGGTCACGTTCGCGCCGCCCGGCCGCCCCCCGCGGGCGATCGGCGTTGACCCGGCACGCCTGGCTGCGACCGGGGCGGTCGTCGAGGGCGTGCGGAGGATCGTCTCGGTCGGGACGCCGGTGCCCGGGTGCGAGGTCGAAGTGCGCGGTACAAACGGGGAAACGCTGGCCGAGCTCAAGGTGGGGCGCATCTTCACCCGCGGACCTTCCGTGATGGCCGGCTACTTCGGACAGCCGGAGGCGACGGCCCGAGCGGTCCGGAACGGCTGGCTGGACACCGGGGACCTCGGCTTCGTTGCCGAGGGCGAGCTGTACGTGTGCGGGCGGGAGAAGGACCTCATCATCATCCGGGGAGCCAACCACGCCGCGCACGAATTCGAGGAGTCCCTCGATCACATCGAGGGCGTCCGCGCGGGGTGCGCGGTGGCGCTGGGGTTTGTGCCCGAAGGGGAGGATGGCGAACAGCTCCTGGTGCTGGCCGAGCGCGCCAAGGACGCGAGCCGTGACGATGGCGACGGCCCCACCGTCGAGCGGATCCGGCGCGCAATCCTCGACCGCACCGGCATCCGGCCGCACACCGCCCTCGTGCTCGAGCCGGGCACGCTCCCCCGCACGTCGAGCGGGAAGTTGCGCCGCGCCGAGGCGCTGCGCCGCTTCCTCGCAGGGCAGCTCACGCCGCCGCGCAAGGTCGGCCCCGCACGGCTCTCGGCAGAGCTGGCCCGGTCCGCCCTGGCGTTCGCCAAGGCGAAGCTCGGCCGTGGGCGCTAGCTTCGACGTCGCGGTCGCGGGTGGCGGCCCCGCGGGGCTGGCCACCGCGATCTTCGCATCGCGCGCGGGTCTTTCCACCGTGTGCTTCGACAGGCGCACCGGCCCCCCCGACAAGGCGTGCGGCGAAGGGCTCATGCCGGCGGGCGTGCGCGTGCTCGAGGCGCTTGGGGCAAGAGAGCGGATCGGGTCCGCCGACTGCGCCAAGTTCCTCGGGATCCGCTACGTCCAGGAGGACGGCTCCTTCGCCGAAGGACGACTCCCCTCGCCGGGCCTCGGCATCAGGCGCACCGCGCTCACCTCGGCGCTGGCGCAGCGCGCTGTCGAGGCCGGGGTCGAGATCCGGTGGGAGTGCCCGGTTGAGGGGTTCACGACGACCGCGCGGGGCGTCACGGTGGCGACGAGCGATGGGGAAGTGGCGGCCAAGGTGCTGGTGGCAGCGGACGGCCTCCACTCCCGACTCCGCCGCCTTTCGGGTCTTGACCTCCCGTCCCGGTCGCCGCAGCGCCTGGGGTTGCGGCAGCACTTTCGCCTAGCCCCGTGGAGCGAGTTCGTCGAGGTTCACCTCGGCGAGGGCATGGAGGCGTTCGTCACACCGGCGGGTGACGAGCGCGTCGGGGTCGCCTTCCTCTGGGAAAAAGATGCCGTTCCCGGGCCCGTC
>MEKI01000043.1:1240-1895 GCA_001766905.1 Acidobacteria bacterium RBG_13_68_16 | reverse complement strand
GCCCCGGTTCCCCGCGCTGGCCGCTCGCCTGGTCCATGCCCCCGCGGACTCGCAACCCCGCGGAGCCGGGCCGCTCGCGCAGCGCGCCCGCTCGCGGATCGCCGACCGGTTCGTGATGGTTGGCGACGCCGCCGGCTACCTCGACGCGATCACGGGCGAAGGCGTCTCACTGGCGTTGGCCGGCGCGCAGGCGCTCGGCGCCGTCCTGCCAATCGCCCTCCAACGCGGCGCCACGCGCGAGACCTTCCTTCCGTACGACCGCGCCGTTGGCCGCAAGTACCGCCGCTATGCGCTTGGCTGCCGGGCCGTGCTCGCGCTGGCGCGCAGGCCGCGCGCGCGCCGCCCGATGCTGGGTTTCCTGGGGAGCCACCCGCGCCTGTTCGACCGGCTCATCGCCCTGGCACTGGCCTGAGGCTGTCTCGAGCGAGTTGTCCTGGCCGCCCTGCTCAGCGGCGCTTCGCCGCGCTCTGCTGGCCCGCCCCGGGGAAAGACAAGAAGCGAAGCGGCCGCCTCGGCTTGAGGCCGGCTTCCATCTGCCACGTCGCGAGATCCTCGACGGCCAGTGTCCCGGACCTGCTCGTGAGCGCAAAGTAGAGATCGGCCAGGGCCGCGACCTGGCCCGCCCGCCTGCCCGAAGGGAGTGCGAATAGCTCCT
>MEKI01000043.1:0-1195 GCA_001766905.1 Acidobacteria bacterium RBG_13_68_16 | reverse complement strand
GCGGAGCGCGGAATGCCGTCGGCAGAGGGCGACCGAGAAGAAGCCGTGCGAGCCGCCGATGTCGAGCATGGAGCGCGCGCCCCTGGGGACGGGGGTCCGCAGCACGACCTCCCGCGAGAACGCGCTGGCCAGCGAGCGCATCCCCCGCTGATACGCTTCCCACTGCTCGGGCGACATCTCGGTGTGGATGTCGAGCGGGGTGCCGGTCAGAACGAAGTGGTCGAGGCGCCCGATCCACTCCCACTCCACGAATCTGAACATCACGTTGTCGTGGAGCGAGTGTGTGCTTCCCACGAGCAGCCACCTCCGCGCGTCCGCCGTGAGGGCGTACCTGGCATCGTTCGAGGCGCGAAGGTAGCCGGTCGCCTCGAGGACGCCGAGCAGCTTGGCGGTCGCCCGCTCGTCCGTGCCGCAGCGTGAGGCGACCTCGCCGGCGGTCAGCGGCGCGGCGGCCAGCACCTCGACCACACCGACCTTCGTCGCCACCATCAGCGCCTGGGCCAGCAGCAGCGTGCCGTGCGTCTCGAGCAGCGGCCGGGGTCCCAACCGCAGCAGGATCGCCACGCGCTCGAGCAGGCTCTCGGCAACCGGTCCGATCCTCAAAGTCTCGCCCTAGAACCTGCAGCCCACCACGAAGCCCCCCGGGGTGACGCCCACGTACCACGTGCGCCCGGGGTCTGCGGCCATCCCGACAGCACCGAAGTCGGACCGCTGCTCGTACTCCCGGAGGTCGCGAACCGCCCTCATCGGCTGGCTGAAGATTTGCGCCTCCGAGATGGCCTGGCCGATGGCGAAGGCGACGAGGCCGTCCCTGGCGGGGCGGTCGTAGTGGAGCCAGATGGTGAGGCCGGCCGCGAGGTTCACGGCCGTCGCAATCGCCTGGGTCTTCCACGATCTCCCGAAACTCTCCTGCGCCGCGGCCTTACGGAGATAGCCCTCGGCCGCCGCGAGCTTGACCCGCCGAGCTTCCGGCGTGTCGCCCGGCATCGCCCTCAGTCGCGCCGCGAACCAGCCCGCGTCCTGCGGAAAAGCGAGCTGGGCGGCCGCCCCGAGCGCGGTCGTGATGGACCCCACGCGCATGTCCTGTCTCTGCTTCTCGTCGCCGGAACTCGTGTACGCGGCCACCTGACCCACAGTCGCGGCGCTGTACCCCACGAGCCAACTGGACCACCAGAGGTCGGCGGCCTTCTGCCCC
>MEKI01000042.1:8254-8378 GCA_001766905.1 Acidobacteria bacterium RBG_13_68_16 | reverse complement strand
CGCACCAGCTCGAGCGCGCGTACGGCTGTTCCGTCGACGTCGATCTGGATCCGATCTTGGACCGGCCGCGACTGCGGAGCAGCCTGACGCGCTCGGACATGGTGTCTTCCGAGATCCACAGCCC
>MEKI01000042.1:7652-8219 GCA_001766905.1 Acidobacteria bacterium RBG_13_68_16 | reverse complement strand
CGACGATCCACAAGTCAGGAGACCTACCCGGGGGAAAGGCCTCACCACTTCGCGGAAAGGAGTACGGCCTCCCATGTTTCGATCATCGCTTCGTCTGACGCACGCAGCACTTTTTCTTTCGGTGGCCTTGGCGACGACCCCATGGGCCGCAACCGCGCAGGCGCAGGAGAAGCCCGCAGGTGAGTCGGAGGTTACGCTGGAACCGGTGGTCGTCAGCTCGACACGACTCGCGGATATGATGCAGGAGCTGCGCCGCGTGCCGGCCCAAGTCTACGTCATCACCGCCAAAGACATCCAGCAGCAGAACGCGCGCACAGTGCCGGATGCCTTGCGTCAGGTGCCCTCCATCGTTCTGTACAACTCCGTCGGGAACCCCTTTCAACCCACGGTGGACCTGCGGGGATTCAACGCACAACCCAACCCCGGGATCTCGGTCTTCGTGGACGGGATCCGCGTCAACGACCCGGATTCCAACTTCGTCAATTTCGACCTTATCCCCATCCAAGATGTCGAGCGGATCGAGGTCTTGCCTGGAGCGACGGCGGTGTACGGGGCCAACGCCTTGGC
>MEKI01000042.1:7049-7618 GCA_001766905.1 Acidobacteria bacterium RBG_13_68_16 | reverse complement strand
CGCACTCCGCAGGCGACCGGCGAGGCTGTCTGGGGCAGCTACAACCACTACCGCCTTCGAGCGACCGTGAGTGGGCCGGTCAAGGACTTCGACTACTACGTGAGCGGGACCTGGGATCGCGAGAGCGGTTACCGTGACGACTCCGACGGCCGCGTGACCAGCTTCACGGGGAAGGTGGGCTATCGGCCGACCGAGTCGACGGACCTCAGCCTGACCTACGGGTACATCAACGACCGGTTGGAGCAGGCAGGGACCCTTCCACTCGACGTGCTAAGCGTCAATCGCAAAGCCAACATCAGCCCGACGGACTTCAGCGCTACGGAGCAATCCGCCGTGACTTTCCAGGGGCGGCAGCAGCTTCCGTGGGGCTTCTCGCTGGTCGGCAACGCGTTCTTTCGGGACAACTCGCGCGACCTACAGACCACGGGACTCTCCAGTTCAGGGCGCACGTTCACCGATACCAGCACCCCCGGCGGGGCCCTGCAGCTCTCTCACGACGTACGGTTCTGGGGCCTGCGCAACAGCGTCTCGGTGGGCGGTGAGATCCGACACAGCGGCGTGGACACGGC
>MEKI01000042.1:5289-6964 GCA_001766905.1 Acidobacteria bacterium RBG_13_68_16 | reverse complement strand
CCGAACCTCACCGCGACGGGCGCCGTCCGTTACGACGTGACCAAGTACGATTTCGAGGACGAGCTCAGCTCCGTCAACAACGGGAACAAGAGCTTCAACCGCGTGACTCCCCGGGCGGGCCTCACCTATACGCCGTGGGATCTCGTGACGCTCTACGCGAACTACGGCCAGGGATTCCGGGTGCCCACGACGGACGAGCTGTTCGCCTTCGCCGGGCTGGGCTCGAATCCGAATCTCCGGCCGGTCACCAGCACAACCTACGAGGCCGGCCTTCGCTGGCGGCCGCTGCGCTGGCTGGAAATGACCGGCGCCTACTTTCTCACCGATGTGCGGGACGAGATCCTGTTCCTCCCGGACCCGACAGGCCTGACGTTCGGGCAGAACCAAAACGCTCCCAAGAGCCGCCGGCAAGGCGTGGAGATCGGCACCCGGCTTCGTCCGCACGAACGGGTGGACATGCAGCTGAACTACAGCTACACGGATGCCCGCTATCGCAGTCAGGCAGTCTTGTTCGGAAGCACGATCAATCCGGGAGACCGGGTAGCCCTGGTTCCCCTGCATCGGGTGTTCGCGCGCGCGGCGGTCCGTCCCCTGGACGGTCTCGAGCTCAGCGTGGACGGGCAGTATGTGGGGCGGCAGGTGCTCCTGAACAACGAAACGAGCCAGACGTCGTTCAGGGTCCAGGACTCCTTCCTGTTGAACGCGCAGGCATCCTATACGTGGAAGTACCTCACGCTGTACATCCAGGGTCTCAACCTCACGGATGCCAAGTACGAGACGTACGGCATCTATGCTTTCGATCCGCGGACCTTTACCAACAACGTCTTCCTTATGCCGGCGCCGGGGATCAATCTTCTGGTCGGTCTGCGCCTTCGTTTGGAGAACTACTACTGATGACGCCGTCAGTCATCAGCGGTCAGTTTTCGGCCCGGAGTGGCCGACGGCTGACTGCTGACCGCTGACGGCGACGGGTGCTGGGTCATCATGCGGACGGAGTGGTGGAGGGCCATCGGGTCTGAGAACACTTGGTCGAGGTGCGTGGTTGGCTCTGGGCTTGCGCATCTCGTCCTGCTCGGCGCGTGCCTGCTGATCCAGCCGGACTTCGAGCACGTCAGACCAACCCTGCGCGTGAAACTCGTGGAGGAAGTGACCGCTTCTGCGCCCGGTCCGGTCGTCGCCGAGGTCCGGCCGACGCCCAGACCGGCGAAGGTCGTGGCCCCGCCTCAGCGCAGCTCCCGACCACTCCCGCCCGCGCCCGTTTTGCCCGGCTCGGAGGCGTTCCCTGTAATCGCGCCCACGGCGGAGCCCACGGCCGTTCCGCCCCCTGTTCCCGAGGTGATTCCCCGCCCGCCCGCGCTCAGCCCTGCACACCTCGGTCCGTCCCAGGAGACGACTCTCGCATCGCCGCCGCCTTCCGTCGCAGCCGCGATCGCCTCGCCGCCCTCCGCCGGAAACGGTGCCGCGGAGGCGCACGTCTCTCGGGGCACGGGAGACGTCGAGAGGCTTGAGCTTCCGTCGGAAGGCTTCGGGCCGCCCCTGCCATCGCCGGTCTCCGACTCCGAGGCGCGCGGCATGTTCTATATCTCCGGACAAGGCAATGGCCAAGGGTCCGGGGACGGGGCAGGGACAGGACCGGGCGGTGGCCCCGGCCGCGGACCGGGTGCGGGGCGGGGGA
>MEKI01000042.1:3932-5250 GCA_001766905.1 Acidobacteria bacterium RBG_13_68_16 | reverse complement strand
GGACGATCGCTCGTGACGGTGGCGGGTTTCCCTCCAACGGCGCGGTTACGACCGATCTCCTCCGCGCGGTCCGACGCCGGATCGAGCAGGCCAAGGTCTATCCCGACACGGCTCGACGCCAGGGTATGCAGGGAATCGTCGAGGTCCGGTTCCGGATCGGAATCGACGGCGTCGTGGCCGCGGTGGAGGTCGTGCGCTCGTCGGGCCACGCGCTGCTCGACCAGGACTCGACCGACACGGTGCGTCGCGCCGCGCCGTATCCGCCGATCCCGGGGTGGATCCGGATCCCGCTGGCCTACCGCCTGGACCCGTGACGTATCCTGACCCCATCCGACGCGGAAAAGCTCGAGGCGACAGATGAGTCGCGAACCTTCGAGACGCCTTGCCGGAGTCTTTCCACAGCCGGGGTTGCCGGCCTCGCCCGCCGCCGAGCCGTCCCAGGGCGTCAGGACGTTCGCGAACCGGTTGCGAAAGAAGCTGCGGCATCTCGGCAAGTGGGCGCGACGGGAGGGGGTGACGTGCTATCGGGTGTATGACGCGGACCTGCCCGAATACGCCTTGGCCGTGGATCTCTATGAAGGCTGGGCGCACGTGCAGGAGTACGCGGCGCCGGCGACCGTGGATCCCGCGCGCGCCCAGGGGCGGCTGGCGGATGCCATGGCGGTCATCTCCGAGGCGCTCGGCATCCCCGCGGAACGCGTGGTCTTGAAGGTTCGGCGCCGCCAGAAAGGTCTCGCCCAGTACGAGCGGCAGGAGACCACGGGTCAGTTCCGTGAGGTCCACGAGGGCGGTCTGCGGTTCCTGGTGAACCTCACCGACTACCTGGATACCGGTTTGTTCCTCGACCACCGGCCGACCCGGGCGTTGATTCGGAGCCTGGTTCGCGGCGGCCGCTTCCTCAACCTGTTCGCATACACGGGAACCGCCAGCGTGTATGCTGCGGCAGGAGGCGCCGCCTCGACGACCACGGTGGACATGTCGTCGGTCTATCTCGACTGGGCGCGGCGTAACATGGCGCTGAACGGATTTACCCAGGGGCGCACGCATCGCTTGGTCCGGGCGGACTGCCTGGCGTGGCTGGCGACCCCGCGCCCGGAGCGGTATCACGTGATCTTCGTGGACCCACCGACCTTCTCCAACTCCAAGCGCATGGGCGAAAACACCTTCGAGGTCCAGCGTGATCACGTAGCCCTCATCACCGCCGCGGCGAAGCTGCTCGCCCGTGAGGGTGTCCTGCTCTTCTCCAATAACTTCCGCCATTTCAAGATGCACCGCGACGCTCTCCCCGATCTGACCAGCGAGGAGATCACGCACAGTA
>MEKI01000042.1:3594-3925 GCA_001766905.1 Acidobacteria bacterium RBG_13_68_16 | reverse complement strand
GCCGGATTTCCAGCGGAACCCGCGGATCCACACCTGCTGGAAAATCACCCGCCGCGCCTGACCCCCGGCTCCTCCGCAGGGGACGTTGTTGACTAATTATACTTTTCGATTTGAAAAATAAGTGTAATTAGTCAACAACGTCCCCTAGTTGTTTCAGTGTGCTGTCAGGGGTCTGCGAAGATGGCTCGGGCGGCGCGGAGGGTGTTGCAGTGTGCCTCGACCGTATTTTCGATGTTCCGGCCGTAGCCGCCACCGAGTGTGATCGCCACGGGGACGGCTGCGTCGCGGCAGGCTCGTAACACCAGTTCATCTCGGCGGCGCAGACCGTCGT
>MEKI01000042.1:3298-3504 GCA_001766905.1 Acidobacteria bacterium RBG_13_68_16 | reverse complement strand
TCCGGGATACGGCGGGCTCTAGGGCCGAGAAGTAGTCGTGGTCTCCCGTGCCGTCGGGGAGTTCGATATCCAACGAGCCGGGGACCTTGTGAAGGGGGTAGTTGTTGGCCCCGTGGATGGAGAACGTGAAGACGTCCGACTCCTCGGCGAAGATGGCGGCCGTGCCGTTCCCCTGATGGACGTCGCAGTCGATGATCGCCATGCGC
>MEKI01000042.1:3096-3189 GCA_001766905.1 Acidobacteria bacterium RBG_13_68_16 | reverse complement strand
AGGGTCGGCTCCAGCAGTTCCGCTGGTTGAAGGATTTCCTCGGCCAGGAGCCGTTCGCGGATCAACCGGTACTTCTGGATGGGGAAGCTATGG
>MEKI01000042.1:2564-2678 GCA_001766905.1 Acidobacteria bacterium RBG_13_68_16 | reverse complement strand
CCCGTCTCCCATGCTGGCCCCGTGGGGGAGGAGCGTGTAACGATCCGAGAGGTAGGCATAGGCATGGAACGACACGGCGGTCACCTCGTACTCGCCGCGGAAGGCCCGCTCGTT
>MEKI01000042.1:1905-2510 GCA_001766905.1 Acidobacteria bacterium RBG_13_68_16 | reverse complement strand
CTTCCCCGTCGCCAGGGCATAGAACATGAAGGCGTCGTCGGCGTCCGGGCTGTGGGCTACGGTGATTCGTTGCGGCATGACACTCCCAGAGGGTGCCCCGTCCTCGGTTGGAGGCGCGACGTTTTCGCCGGTTATTAGCGTAGCCATGGCGGCTGCCGAACGAGGTGCGGGCCGCCGGAACGTGGTCTGGGCGGGGAGAACATACGAGGACCCATTGCACGTGTCAAGTCGGATTCGCAGGAGATTCCACCCGGAGGCGGCCGACCGATCGGGTGCGCTAGGACGGGACGTCCGGGTCGGCGGCTGGAGGTACGCTTGCCCAACAGACCAGACGTCGCGTCGAATTTCTTGACACTCCTTGGAGTCGAACGATACCATGGCGCGCTCTCACCGCCCCAAAAGGGCCGGCGTCTCGCATTGCCGACGTCATGCGTCTTTTGCGTTGTGTTGCGGACAGGATGGAGTGAGCCGTGGAGATCGATCACAAGAAGTGCGTTGCGTGCGCCAACTGCGTCCCCGTCTGTCCGATGGGGGCAATATACATTGATCCGGCGGTCAACCGAGCCACGGTCAACCTCGACGAGTGTGTCGAGTGCTTCACCTGC
>MEKI01000042.1:188-1800 GCA_001766905.1 Acidobacteria bacterium RBG_13_68_16 | reverse complement strand
CGGGCGTGGGGGTGCGCTTCCGCGATGTGCAGAAGATGGCCATGGCCCTGGCTCCGCTCCCGGTGGAGTTCGAGGAGAAGAATCCGGTGTCCTCGCTCATGATCGATCGAGCCGCCGGCACGCTTCGAGCGGACATTCTGGACGAGAAGGTGCTCTCCGCCATTTTGGAGCTGAAGACACACCTCGAGCACGTCCCCACGGTCCTGGAAAAGGTGGAAGCTATAGCGCAGGAACTGGACACCATCGTGAGCATCGGGGTGTCTACGCGGTGCGACGGAAATGGCGACGATCTGCTTGCCCCGGTGTTGCGGAACGAGGGATACACGTTCTTCCGGGGCAAGACGAACCTCGGGTTGGGCCGTCGGCCAGCGCCTAGCCCGGTTGATTCACGAAGGATTCGTGAATCAACCGGGCTTACCTGACCAGGAGCCATTCCCGTCTGCAGCGGGAGGATACCTGGTGGTGGGCGGACACCGCGCGGTGGCACGGCCTACCGGCGACGCCTGATCCATCCCGGACCGCCGACCACAAGACCTTCTGTTAAGCCCGCATTGTTCGCGAGCAGCGTTCGCGAATAATGCGGGCTAGGGGAGAATGCGGGCATGACGAATACTTTGCATCGCTTCGGAGCACCCGAGACGCAGCGAGACGACTACATCGTCTTCGCCATGTCGTCCAAGGGGATCAACGACGAAGGTGCTGCGGAAAAGCTGCAGACCTTCCTGCGGTTGGCCATGAAGTACGCCCCGGTCAACATGGGGCACGCCACCAAGGGAGGCATGTACCGGCCGTCGTCGAACCTGACCCCTCTCGCCCATTGGTCGCGGCCAACGGGTGCGGAACCGGAAGCCGTTGTGCGTGGGATCGAGGAACCCTCGACCGTGGCGGCGGTCTTCGACGACGTGGGGAAGGTGGAGGCGTTCCTGAAGGACCTCAAGGCGGCGGATCTTGGGATCTCCGTCAACATCAGCAGCCTGGCGGAGGAGGCGAACGCCTGCTGCAAGCGGGCTGGCATCGCGCGGCACAGCATCGAGTACTCGCTGGGCTTCCACGGAGATCTGAACCAGCTCCCGGACCGCCACGTCCTGGAGTTGTCCACCATGTGCGGTCACGGCATGATCTCTCACAACTTCGCCCGCAAGATGATTGACATGGTGCGGGAAAACCGCCGTACCCCAACGCAGGCGGCGACCGCCATGGCCAGATTTTGTGCGTGTGGCATTTTCAACCTGACTCGCGCGGTCCGCGTTCTCGAGCAGGCGCGGAAAGGGGAGTAGCGAGTCGCGGCGCCCTCCTGCGAGCGGTTCCCTCCAAAACGCATACGGGTCACTCCTACAAAGCACGCCGCGACGCTTTTGGCTTGACAGCACTCCCGGGCATATGGGAGCTTTCGATCGGTCTGGCTGAGGCCTGCGATTGTTGGATCACCTAGAGTCCGGGGCTGACGCTGGCCTCAGGTAGATTCCTACGTGACCCCATCTCACCAGCGTCAGCGGATGGACGCGATGCACCCCCGATGGACTTCCGAACGCGAAACATTCAGGCTCCCTAACCTCCAAACGAGGTGGCGGGTTGGTGAGGCTCACCTCTACCAACCTTCGGATTGGCTCGA
>MEKI01000042.1:0-130 GCA_001766905.1 Acidobacteria bacterium RBG_13_68_16 | reverse complement strand
TTCTGGTGGCAGTGGGCCTCTCATCCCCTGTGTTTGCAGGGGAGCGGGTCATCACCATCGCCCAGTACGCCGACGCGGTGAGCCTGGATCCGCAGCACACCAACGACAACGCCTCGTACAGCATCGAGAA
>MEKI01000041.1:10936-15427 GCA_001766905.1 Acidobacteria bacterium RBG_13_68_16 | reverse complement strand
ACCCCAATTGCGATGGAGAAGGGGCTGCGCTTCGCCATCCGCGAGGGCGGCCGCACCGTCGGCGCCGGCACCATCAGCGAAGTCATCGAGTGAGGCCGGGCTATGCGCGACAACATTCAGCTTGCGTGTGGCGAATGCAAGAGACGCAACTACACCGCCAGCCGAAACAAGAAGAAGCAGACCGAGCGGTTGGAGGTGAAGAAGTACTGCAAGTTTTGCCGTCGCCACACGTTGCACAAGGAAGTGAAGTAGGTTGAGCCCCGGGAAGGCCAGTAGCTCAATTGGTAGAGTCCCGGTCTCCAAAACCGGTGGTTGGGGGTTCGAGTCCCTCCTGGCCTGCCAGAAACCCCTAGCGCCAAGGAGGCGCGGCGAATGAACTGGTGGCAGCGGCTGAAGACGTTTTTTCGCGAGGTGGTCGTCGAGACTAAGAAGGTCACCTGGCCCGCTCGCGACGAGGTGGTTGCCACCACGGTGGTGGTGATCGCGGCGTCTTTCATTTTCGGGATCTTTCTGTACGTCTGCGATCTGGCTTTCTTCCGGCTCGTGGACTGGGTAATCAGGCTCCTTTCGTAACGGGGGAAGTAACGCATGCCGAAGCAGTGGTACATCATCCACACCTACTCGGGCTTCGAGGAGCGCGTCAAGAAGACGCTGGAACAGCGGATCGATGCCCTCACGATGCAGGAGTGTTTCGGCGAGGTCCGCATCCCCACCGAGACCGTCGTGGAGATGCGAAGCGGCAAACGCCGCGAGGTTCAGCGCAAGTTCTTCCCCGGTTACGTGCTGGTCCAGATCGATCTGGCCGGCGACAAAGGGGACGAGGCCTGGCACCTGGTGCGGAACACCCCGAAAGTGACCGGTTTCGTGGGCTCCGGCAAGAAGCCGACGCCGCTCACCGAGGACGAGGTGAAACAGATACTCCACCAGGTGACGGTGGCCAAAGAAAAGCCGAGGCCGAAGCACGTCTTCGAGAAGGGCGAACAGGTCCGAATCACCGACGGCCCCTTCTCCAACTTCGCGGGCGTCGTGGAGGAGGTCAATCTGGACCGCTCCACGCTGAAGGTCATGGTGACGATCTTTGGACGCTCGACTCCCGTGGAGCTGGAGTTTTCACAGGTGCAGAAAACCGCGTGAGGTAAGGCAATGGCGAAGAAGATTACCGGTTACGTGAAGTTGCAGATTCCGGCAGGTCAGGCGACCCCAGCACCCCCGGTGGGTCCGGCGCTCGGTCAGCACGGCCTCAACATCATGGACTTCTGCAAGGCGTTCAACGCGAAGACGCAGAAGCTGGTGGGGACCATCATCCCGGTCGTGATTACGGTCTACTCCGACCGCACGTACACGTTCATCACCAAGACGCCGCCCGCGGCGTTCCTGCTCCGGCAGGCTGCGGGGATCGAGAAGGGGTCCGGCGAGCCCAACCGCAACAAGATCGGACAGGTGACTCGGGCGCAGGTTGAGGCGATCGCCAAGACCAAGCTGCCCGACCTCAACACCACGTCCCTCGAGGCGGCGATCCACATCATCGAGGGCACCGCCCGCAGCATGGGAATCGAGGTTGTCGTGGAGGGGGGTGGGGTGTGAGCCATTCGAAGAATTACCTGCAGGCAAAGGCAAAGGTGGAGGCGCGCCGCTATCAGCTGCGCGAAGCCGTGGAGTTGGTGCGTGAGATGCACTACGCGAAGTTCGACGAGACCGTCGAGGTCGCCCTCCGCCTCGGTGTCGACCCCCGCCACGCCGACCAGATGGTGCGCGGAACGGTCGTCCTCCCGCACGGGACCGGAAAGAGCAAGAAGGTGCTCGCGGTGGCTGCTGGCGAGCAGGCCAAAGACGCGCACGAGGCCGGCGCCGACTTCGTGATGGGCGAGGAGGCGATCGAGAAGATCCAGGGCGGCTGGTTGGATTTCGACGCGATCGTCGCCGCGCCCGACATGATGCGGGGTCTCTCCAGGCTCGGCAAGATCCTCGGTCCCCGCGGCCTGATGCCGAACCCGAAGACGGGGACGGTTACGGCCGAGGTGGGCAAGGCGGTACGCGAGATCAAGGCCGGCAAGGTGGAGTTCCGGGTCGACAAGACCTCCATCATTCACGTGCCCGTGGGAAAGATCTCCTTCAGTGCGGACGCCCTTGAGGAGAACGCGAACACGCTTATCTCGGCGATCCTGCGGGCGAGGCCCTCCAGCGCCAAGGGGAAGTACGTGCAGTCGGCCTACATGAGCTCCACGATGGGCCCCGGCGTGGCGCTGGACCTCACGCCGTTGGAAGCGAAGTAGGGGGTTTGCAATGTTGACGCGGGCACAAAAGCAAGAGCAGATCGATACCCTCAGGGGCATGCTTGCCCCGGCCCACGGGTTGTTCGTGATGGACTTCACGGGGCTGTCCGTCGGCGAGGTCACGGAGCTCCGGCGCAAGGTCAAGGAGGCCAGAGGCAACTACCGTGTGGTGAGGAACACCCTCGCCCGACTCGCGTTGGCGGAGACCGACCACCGCGGGCTGGAGCAGCTTTTGACCGGCCCTGCAGCGGTGGCGTACACGGAACAGGACGCTGTGTTGCTAGCCAAAGCCCTGGCGGAATTCGCGAAGACTCACGAGCAGCTGCGCTTCCGCGGGGGTCTGGTCGAGGGTCAGCTGCTCGACGCACAGCAGGCCAAGCAGGTGGCGGCTCTGCCCTCCAAGAAGGAGCTGGTGGCGAAGCTGCTGTTCCTGCTGCAGTCGCCGATGCGCAGGCTGGTGACGGTGCTAAACGCTCCGGTGCGGGGCCTGGCCGTGAGCCTGCACCAGATTGCAGACGAGAAGCAACGCCAGGAACAGGCGTGAGAGGCTGGCAGCAAAGACTCGTATAAAAGGAGAAACGAGATGGCGCAGATTCAGGAGTTTGTGGAGCAGGTCAAGGGGATGACGGTGCTCGAGCTCAACGAGCTGGTCAAGGCCTTGGAGAGCGAGTTCGGCGTCTCGGCGGCTGCCGCCGCGATGCCGCTGGCGGTGGCCGGCGCGCCGGCCGCGGGTGCCGCCGAGCAGGCCGAGGAGAAGACCGAGTTCGACATCATCCTCGAGGACGCCGGTGACAAGAAGATCAACGTCATCAAGGTGGTACGCGAGGTGACCTCGCTCGGTCTCAAGGAGGCCAAGGACTTGGTTGAAAGCGCTCCCGCCAAGGTCAAGGAGGGCATCTCGAAGCAGGAGGCTGAGGACATCAAGAAGAAGTTCGCGGAAGCCGGCGCCAAGGCCAAGGTCCAGTAAGCCGTCGCGGCCGGGAGCTGAGTCGACGGAGTCTGAGCCTTGGGAGTTGGCGGGGCGCCGGGTGGGGGGTGGTCCCCCACCGCGGGCGACGAGTATCACTCGGGTTTGGGTCGGCCGGCCCGGGTCAGGGGGGCATGTGCCCCCCGAAAGCCGTTTTGTCGGTGCCCGCGCGGGGCGGCGCACTTTCCGGGCGAGTCGCGCCTATGGGCGCGAGGAACTTCAGGAGCGGTGAGCGATGGCAAAAGTGAAGACCGCAAAAGCCGCAAAGACTGCAAGGGTCGCAAGGACCGTGAAGAAGGCAAAGGCGGCGACGCCGGCACGATCGGCAAAACCGACCAAGCCGTCGAGGCAGGCCACTCCGACGAAGGCCGGGAGGCCGGCTGCCACTGCGAGGCCGCTCCGGCCGGTGAGCGTGGCGAAGGCCGCCCCGACTCGGCCGTCGCGCCCGGTGCGCGTGAACCAGCCCGTGGACACGGACGGGCGAATGAACTTCTCGAAGATCCGCACGACGATCCCGCTGCCGAACCTGATCGCGGTGCAGCGGTCGAGCTACCAGCAGTTCCTTCAAATGGACCTGCTCGCTGAGGAACGGGGGAACAAGGGTCTGCAGGCCGTCTTCTCCAGCGTCTTCCCGTTTGCTGACTTCCGCTCCTCGTGCGAGCTTCACTTCGTTCGCTACGAACTCGGGACCTGGGAGTGCAAGTGCGGTGGTCTGAAGGGGCTCGAGCGCCTTCGCATCGCTTGCGAGCACTGCGGCAACCGTATCAAGGCGGCGGACACCCACGAGACGGCCGTGGTTTGCCCCTCCTGTGGGCAGGGGACACCAAACGCGGTGCCGCACTGCCCGACCTGCGGCAACCCGGTGGACCTTCGCCTCACGTACACCGAGACCGACTGCCGGGAACGGGGTCTGACCTACGCGGTGCCCCTCAAGGTGACGTTCCGCCTCGTGCTGTTCGAACAGGGTGGTGGCGGCGGGAGACAGATGCGGGACGTGAAGGAGGAGGAACTCTACTTCGGTGAGCTCCCGCTCATGACGGAGACGGGGACGTTCATCATTAACGGCACCGAAAGGGTGATCGTCTCCCAGCTGCACCGCTCCCCCGGTGTCTCGTTCACCCGCGAGACAGCGACCTCGCTGCTTGCCAAGGTGGTACCGTACCGCGGGTCGTGGATCGAGTTCGAGTTCGACAAGAAGCAAGTCCTGTACGTGCGAATCGACCGCAAGCGGCGTTTCCCCGGGACAGTCTT